>CAIZGG010000107.1 GCA_903932425.1 uncultured beta proteobacterium
CCAGAAGCCTTGAGGGATTTGCTAGATGCTGACCTGAGCAAATGGGGCAAACTCATTAAAGAGATCGGTATTAAGACAACCGAGTGAGCAATGCCTAGTTCTAAAGAGAACGAGAGCGTAATTTTCGGTATTGACGCGATCGAGTCACTGATACTGGGTCTTAACAAATGACCGAACGACTAACGCTTGGTCTTAAAAAAACGCCGATTGACTAACGCTTTGTCTTGATTGATCAAGCCTAAATAAAAGGTTGCAAGAATGATGACTCCCGGAAAACGTTTGCGCGAACTGATCGCAGCACCTGAGATTTTGGTGATGCCTGGAATCTTCGATGGCTATAGCGCACGGTTGGTGCAGCGCTCGGGTTTTAGTGCTGGCTTTTTAACCGGTGGCGGAATTAGCGAGTCGCGCCTGGGTCAACTCGACATTGGCTTAATGGGCTTAGAAGAAAACCTGCAAACCTGCCGCGCAATGGTGGCTTGTTGTGATTTGCCGATGATTGCGGATGGGGATACGGGCTACGGCAACGCGGTAAACGTGCATCACACGGTACGAGCGTTTGAACAAGCCGGTGTTGGCGGCTTGATGCTCGAAGACCAAGTTTGGCCCAAACGCTGCGGCCATATGAAAGGTAAAGACGTGATTTCAGCCGAAGAAAATGCTGAAAAAATCCGCGCGGCGGCGCAAGCGCGACGTAATCAGGATTTTGTGATCAAGTCGCGTACGGACGCGTATGGCACGCACGGCTTAGCGGAAGCGATCCGACGCCTAAACCTTTATGCAGAGGCGGGCGCGGATCTTTTGTTTGCTGATGCGGTATTGGCCGAGCAAGATATTGCAACCTTAGTGAAAGAGACGATCAAGCCAGTGTCTGTGAATATGGGGTTTGGGATTCGAACGCGCTCAACAACGCCTTTGATTTCAGCTAAACGGCTTGAAGATTTAGGTGTGTCTGCAGTGATTTATCCAAGGTTGCTGACAGCCGCGGCCGTTCAGGGGATGATCAACGGCATGCAGGCGTTGCAGGCTTCGCTGGGTAAAGATGAAATCGTCAATCGCCCAGATTTGGCTGTGTCGTTTGAAGAGTTAAACGAGCTGTGTGGCTACGCTGAGTCTCAAGAGCTTGAGCAACGTTATCTTACGAAAGCAGAATTAGATAAAAAATACACGCGCTAGCGATTGCCACGTGCTGCTAGTCATTGCCAAGTACCGCTCGTCATTGCAGAATACTTATTGTGTCCACTCAAGGTCATGGAAATTAAACCCACCTTCTAGCGTCGGTTTGATGATTCTGAAGTAAGGAGAAACATCGAAGTCACGCGGCGTGAGAAGACTGAAGTGCTTGGGCTCAAAGTTTGTTGGCTTAAACGAAGACTGTAGCGTGTAGGACGAGGCGTTTGAGTCCCGCGCTATGATCGGATAATGAATCGTTTCGAATGCCTGCGCGATGAGGGTCGAGCAAATCGCGCGAGTCGGATCCCCGCTACCAAGGGCTAATAATTTGCGTCGAAACCGAGACGGGATCGGAGGCGTTGGAAAGAGATAGCGGGCCAGATCAAAGACATTGCGCAGGTCGTATTGATGTCCAAGTTGCGAGAGGGCATACTGAATCACCTGATCACACTCTGTTTGACTCAAGCCGACGGGCCGACAGATTCTTGTATGCAGATGCGCAAAACGCTCGAGGCTACTGCTACAGACACCTCGCACGGTATCGGCCTCAATGAGACAGTGATCTGCAGGTGCACGATCACCGAGGTAGTCCCAGCCAATAAATAGTGCAGAATGCGACCAGGTTGATTGCGTTAAATATTTGATGGCAGAGCTGATTCTGGTGCGCCCCTCTACAAGAAGAACGTCGCCTGGGCGCAATGCTTCTTGTAGATGTAGTGGATTCGAAGGCGGCCCGGAAGATCCAACCTGTAACTCTTTCGTTAGATAGGTGGCTAGCCATTTACCGATCGATAGTGCGAGCCGGTTCATTATTTCTTACGACGTGCATCCACTCGTGCAACTAAGTCACGCTCGGCGGCATCAAGCTTATCGAGGCCAACTAGTTTTTGTCGCTCTTGGAAAGATGTCATCCGATCGAGCATGCTTTCGCTAGTTCCTTCTCTGCGTAGGACTTCAAGCCCTTGCTTGATGGCAAACGAACCCAAATACAAAGCGGCATTCGCGTACAAAATCACGTTGTAGCCCATCGCCAATAATTCTTTTTCTGGCACGAGCGGTGTGCGGCTACGCTCGATCATGTTGGCGACCATTGGGGTTCCTTTGAACTCTTTGCTGATGCGCTGCAATTCTTCGAGACTGTTCGGGGCTTCGACAAACACCATATCCGCACCGATTTCTCGGTAGGCATGTGCGCGTGCGATCGCTGATTCTAAGCCTTCGGGACCACGTGCATCAGTGCGGGCGATGATGACAAAGTTTGGATCGGTGCGTGCATCCAGAGCTGCTTGCAAGCGATAGAGCATTTCTTCGACTGGTGCGACGGCTTTGCCTTCAAAGTGCCCGCAGCGTTTAGGAAACACCTGATCTTCGATGTGCAGGCCTGCAGCGCCAATGCGCTCGTACAGTTTGATCGTGCGCTTGACGTTGGCCACGCCACCAAAGCCTGTGTCGCAGTCGGCGATGACCGGCACCGAGACTGAATCAGAAATTCTTTCAACTTGACTGGCAAGCTCATTCAAAGTGATCAGCCCAATATCTGGTCCACCCAAATAAGTGTTGGCTGTGCCGCCACCGGTCACATAGACAGCTGGAAAGCCAGCTTGTTCAATCAGCTTTGCGGTAAAGCAGTCGGTTGCGCCCGGGACAATGCCGGGGCCGCCCGCGGCGATGAGTTCTCTAAGTTTTGCGGTGCGTGGATTCATAGCTTCTCGATCTTTGGGTGAGACCAACCTCAACAAGACGGTGGGGTTAGCGGGTAAGTCATAATTTTTTAAAGGGTAAAACTATTTAACTTCAGTATTGAAAAATATTGATTTCCTATGTTTGATGGCTTGCAAGCGAGTCTAGGTTGCGAGTTTGGCGTACTTGCTTCGCTCGGCCGCCATATCAGGCAAAAACCACGCCACTAAGCCAAGGATAGGTAAGAAAGAGCAAAGCTGGTAGACGAAACTGATCCCGTACAGGTCGGCTAGTCGACCCATCACCGCGGCCCCCAGGCCACCAAGCCCGAACGCAAAGCCAAAGAACATTCCGGAGACGAATCCGACTCGACCAGGCATGACTTCATGCGCAAACACTAAGATCGCTGGGAAGGCGGAGGCCATCAGCAAGCCAATGATGATAGTGAGCACGCCTGTCCAAAACAAGTCTGCATAAGGCAGCGCAAGCGTAAACGGTAGCGTGCCCAGTATCGAGATCCAGATCATTGGCCGACGGCCCAGGCGATCAGTGAGCGCGCCACCGAGAAGTGTGCCAACAGCAATAGCTGCCATAAAGATAAAAAGTTGTACCTGTGCGGCCTGTACTGGCAGGTTAAACCGTTCGATTAAATAAAAGGTAAAGAAAGACGTCAGGCTTGAGCTGTACACATTTTTTGAAAATAGCAACAGCATCAAAATTGTGATTAGAAACAGCATGCGCGCGCGCGGTAAGTCGGAGGCAGGGTTTGCGCCTGCAGTGGCACTCTTGCTGCTTGGCTTGATGTGAGCACCGTACCACTTGCCAATGCGGGTTAAAAAGGCAATCGCGATGAGGGCGGCGACAGAGACCCAGGCAATTGCTTTTTGACCGTGCGGCAAGACAATAAAAGCTGCGAGTAAAGGACCAACCGCCTGGCCTAGGTTTCCACCCACTTGGAAGAAGGCTTGCGCTGAGCCGAATTTTCCTCCGGAGGCCATGCGCGCAACCCGAGAGGCTTCAGGATGAAAAACAGCAGAGCCCGTACCGATGAGTCCCGCCGCAATCAGAATGACCCCGTAGCTGGGTGCGACCGACAGCAAGAGCAGGCCAATCAACGTCGAGCCCATTCCAATCGCTAACGAAAAAGGTTGTGGATTTTTGTCGGTGTAAAAGCCCA
>CAIZGG010000108.1 GCA_903932425.1 uncultured beta proteobacterium
GCAGAAGCCAAAGCCTATGCAGACAAATACCGGGCTACCTACAAGATCGAACCCGATATCTTCTCGACATGGCCCTATGATTCGATCAAACTTCTTGCTCTGGCGATCACCTCAGCCAATAGTACTAAGCCGGCCGATATTACGAAGGCTTTACATGCAATCCAAGGCTATAAGGGGGTCGAGGGCACTTACAACTTTGACAAAAACGGTGATGGACTACATGGCTATAACATCGTTAAAAACGAAAAAGGTAAGATCGTCTTTGTCAAACATATTGACTTCGTACCGAAAGACTAACGAGTGAACTAAGAACAGTGTTCTACTCTTTTTAAGAATACTGTTCTTCGCAGAAACAATCTTCAGTCGAGCTATCCTCGTTAAAATCTGCGATTGATCTTTTAAGCCTCTATCTCGAGTAGAACGTCTCTCTGGATAGAGGCTTTTATAATGACCCGACTTCAACATCCTAATGAACTTTTAGAAAAGTAATGGAAAAAATTACTGCTGGCGCGATCTCTCGCAACTATTTCAATATGCCCTTCTGGATTGCAGTGCATGAAGGGATGTTTACGCACGAGGGACTTGAGGTCACGCTTGAGTTACATGAACCTATCAACGAGGTTTGGCGTCGCTTGCAAGAGGGTAGATTAGATATCGCTCTGGGGGTCACAGAGCATATTATTTTAGATAGTGAAGCAGGTGGCCATCTTGAAATTATTGGGGGCAACGTCAATCGCCTACCTTTTTCAATGATCTCTGGCAAAGAGGTTAAGTCGTTTGCCGATCTGCGGGGACGTACGATAGGCGTTTCGTCCATTGAGGCGGGTAGTTCATCGCTCGTCATGAAACTGATGGCCGCGCACGGCCTGCACTATCCACAAGACTACAACATCGTGGCCTGCGGCCCCATTTTGGCACGCTGGGAAAGACTTCAAAGTGGTGAAATCGATGCCGGTTTACAAGGAGCTCCGCTGAACTACATTGCCTTAGATCAGGGATTCAACTCGCTCTGTGAACCAAGAGACGAGTTTCCGTGGTTTCAGTTTACGTCACTCAATATCGATGGGCGTTGGGCCCGTGCGAACCACGATACTGTTGTGCGTTTCATGCGCGCCTTTATTCGTGCCCACGACTGGTTTTATGCCAATAAAGTAGGTTGTCGTAAGATTGCGATGCTTGAAACCGGAATCACCGCCGACTATGCTGATCGCGCTTGGGATGAGTACACCTCAAGTGAGATTTTCCCACGCGATGCGCGGGCAAACGCGGCGTCGATTCAAACACTGATTGAGGTCAGCGCTTTATTGCGTGCTGTGCCGAAAAGATCTGAGGCACTTGCCAAGTCTTATGTGAATGAACGGTATTTGGACGAAGCGCGCCGCAGTCTGTAACCTCTGAGCAGTCACCTCCAGTTGCGTGCAGTTGCTTGCAGTTGCTACCAATGCGCTAGCATCGAGCGAGCTTTGCAGCCGTTGACACTCCCTCACCCACCGCCCACCAACTGCGCCAACAACCGTTCACCCGTTACTCAAGGTTCGAGAGAGCGCCGAGGGAGTTGGAGCATGACGTGGCTCTTTGTAGCGATGGTAACTCCACAGATACTGCTCAGGAAACTGACGAATCAGGGATTCCATCACTTGATTAAATAGCGCCGCCTGTTGCTCGGGACTCTCGGGCAAGGGTTCTGGCACGCGCGCATAATGGGTGCGCCACCCTTGCCCCTTAGGCAAGCGCTCACAGGCCATCCCAATGACGGCAGCACCGGTATGACTCGCTAGTTTGCCTGGCAAAGTCACCGTGTAGGCTAACCGACCAAAGAAAGGCGCCCAAACCCCGTTACCCTCTTTCGGTACCTGATCGGGCAACACACCCACCATGCCCTTTGCTTTCAGCACACGCAATAACTGTTTGACTCCGTTTGGATTGGCTGGCACGGCAAGCAAGCCTGACGTGTTGCGCGCCTCAAGCAACAGAGGTTCAAGATAGGACTTGCGTGGAGGACGAAACATCACGGTCAGCGGCGCGACTATCGCTCCACGACGTGCCATCGCTTCGAAACAACCCAGATGCGGGCTCAAAAACAGGATACCTCGAGCTTGAACGCGCACAGGTTCGACCAGAGAACGGAGTGCGTCCTCAGCCATGATGACTTTAGCCATGGTTTCTTCGTGGCGGAACCAAACGTGCGGCAACTCGGCAATCATTGCCCCAGTCTCGCCCGCTGCACGCCAACAAAAAGCAGGATCACGATAACCAGCTTGTGCGGCATTGGCACGCAGGCGATCTCGAAAGCGTCCGGGCAAGGCATACACTAGTCGCCCGAGTATTCGACCAATTGCGTGCGCGATCCGTAAAGGGATGCAAGCGAGAAGGCGACAAACAAGTAACAACATACAAGAGCGCTAAGCGGATAATCTCATCATCAACATTTTGTTCATTTCAATACGTTGCCGCAGCACCACGCAGGGAACGCACTGCTCTAGCCGCACACTATTGAGCCATGATGCCTGGGTGCTCCAATAGAAATGACTCCCAACGACGCGATTCAGCCGCAATGTATTGTCCATAAGCCTGCGCGGTCAATTCGCCCGGTTGTGCACCTGACTCAATAATACTTTTACGATAGTCTGCA
>CAIZGG010000109.1 GCA_903932425.1 uncultured beta proteobacterium
CAACACATCGGCATCAGAATGGCCCAACAAACCTAAATGATGTTCAATCTGCACGCCACCAATAATTAAGGCTCGCTCGGGCACCAAAGCATGCACATCGAAGCCTTGTCCGACACGAAAAGCGTTGGGGTTCACTGACGCTTACCTCCACCGCAAAACGCTGCACCTAAAGCCATGACTGCACCCAGTCAAAATCTTCGGGCCAGGTAACCTTGGCATTTAACGCTGAACCCTGAACCAATAAAGGCGCATACCCTGCCGCCTCTAGCGCCGAAGACTCATCGGTAATTGAGAGGTTACGCTCAATCGCTGCGACTAAAGCCTGCTCAAGCAAACCCGCGCGAAACATCTGAGGGGTTTGTGCCAGCCATAACGCATCGCGTGCAATTGTTTGTTGAACGCTCTTGTTTGGTAGCGGATGAGACCGTTTTACTGTATCGGCAACCGGCATCGCCAGTAAACCGCCCACCTCATGTGACGAGCAACTATCGATCAGGCGCGTCAAGGCCTCTAGCGGCAAACCTGGACGAGCCGCGTCGTGTACAAGCACCCAGTCTTCTGGGCGAAGTTGCGCGTCTTGCAGACCGTTCAGTACTGTTTGCGCGCGCGTTGCACCACCACACGGGCTACAGACAGTACGCGGCAAGCCAGCCAAACACTGCAGGGCCAGCAGATCACCCAACGCCACAACAACCCGCACCTGTTCGATGCGAGCCTCGTTTAATAAGGCCTGCACTGAGTGACGTAGCATTGGCACGCCTGCCAACAAACGATATTGCTTGGGCATGGCTGCGTTAGACTTGGCCGAAGGTACCTGCGACTGCGCACGTGCGCCAACCCCCGCCGAAGGCACAAGGGCAACGATACGTGGGGGTGTCTTAGCGGGGCTCATAGTGTTCCATTTGTAGCGACTCATTATAGGTGTCGGACAAGCACCGAGTCCACGAAAAAGAATCTTAAAAAGGCCTCTAACCGCTCGCAGTGTGGAAACGTAAAGACGCTCATCGCCTGTACTAAGAATCATCGCCATATCCCTAGGCTCTGCAACGCTTGCGGTGGCAACCCTCACCCTATAATCAGGACTTCGCGCGGCGCCCCCTATTTTGGGATGGCGCCTGTATCTATTTTTATATTGGCTTTTCATGCCCGCTGCATCGACCTCAGTTGCCCAAACGCTTTCAACACTACTCAATAGTCTTAAGCCGGGTCTGCGCTATCACCACCCTCGCCCTCCAGGGTCAGGCGATGCCTGGCTGCTGGCACAGTTGGCGCGCCAAGCGGGCAAAACACTTGTCATTTTGACGGCAGAACCGCTTGAGGCGCAGCGCCTCGCTGATGAAATCCCACTGTTTGCCCCCGAGCTAAAAGTACGCCCGTTACCCGACTGGGAGACGCTTCCCTACGATAGCTTCTCGCCGCACCAAGATCTGATCTCTGAGCGACTGCGTACCTTGCACGCCTTGATGCAGCACGAAGTGGATGTCTTGACTGTGCCGATCACCACGGCGCTCTACCGCTTGCCGCCACCAAGCTTTTTAGCCGCCTATACATTTTCCTTCAAGCAAAAAGACAAGCTCGACGAAGCCGCCTTACGCGCGCAGTTGATGCTGGCCAATTATGCCCATGTGTCGCAAGTGACGGTGCCAGGCGAGTTCTGTGTACGTGGCAGTTTGATTGATTTGTTTCCGATGGGCTCTGTGGTGCCCTATCGCATCGATTTGTTTGATGACGAAATCGAATCGATTCGCGCCTTCGATATTGATACGCAACGCAGCTTGTATCCGGTGGGCTCAGTGCAGCTATTACCCGGACGCGAGTTTCCAATGGATGAAGCCGCACGCAACCATTTTCGCTCTGGCTTTCGCGAGGTGTTTGAAGGCGACCCTTCGCGTGCCTTGCCATACCGCGACATCGGAAACGGCATTGCGTTTGCCGGCGTTGAATATTATTTGCCACTGTTTTTTGACAGTACCGCCACCTTATTTGACTACCTGACGGCCGATACCCTGATGGTTACACTTGGGGATATCGATGACGCGATGCGTCGCTTTGCCCAAGATACGGCTAGCCGCTATAACTTTTTAAAGAGTGATCGCGAGCGTCCAGTCCTTGCACCTGAGGCCTTGTTTTTACGCGCCGAAACGCTGTTTGAACAACTCAAAGTATTTGCACGCGTAGCACTCACTACCGAAGCTGAACACCCAGAATTTTTGGCTGCACCCGATATTGGGATTTCGCGCCGCTCTGACGACCCAGTGCAAAAGCTGCGTGCCCTGTTAGGTCAAACACAGCAACGACTTGTGTTGTGTACCGATTCGCACGGTCGCCGAGAAACCATCTTGCAGATGCTGGCCGAGCATGGCCTCACCCCCGACGCGCAAACCGAATCACTGGCACTGTTTTTAGAAGGTGACGCGCATTTTGCAATCACAGTCGCGCAACTCAATACCGGTTTTCAACTGCCCGGACAACAACTTGTCTTTATTACTGAAAACGATCTGTACCCAGGGCACGGCACCACGGCGCGGCGCGGCAAGCGTGTTCAAGAGCGCGCCAGCAACGTCGAAGCGATGGTGCGCGACCTTTCTGAATTGCGAATCGGTGATCCGGTCGTTCACGCGCAGCACGGCATCGGTCGCTATCACGGCCTGATTAACATGGATATGGGCGAAGGCGAGATGGAGTTTCTTCATCTTGAGTACGCAAACAAGACCACACTCTATGTGCCTGTGGCACAACTACACGTAATCGCTCGCTACAGCGGTAACGACCCCGAGACAGCCCCCTTGCATCAACTTGGCTCAGGCCAATGGGAAAAAGCCCGCCGCAAGGCTGCGCAGCAAGTGCGCGACACCGCAGCCGAGTTATTAGACATTTATGCCAAACGCGCTGCGCGCCAGGGCTTTGCCTTCAAGCTGCCCCTTGGAGATTACGAATTATTTTCCGAAGGCTTTGGGTTTGAAGAAACCGTTGATCAGGCTGCTGCGATTGAATGCGTACTCGCTGACATGACCTCGGGGCGTCCGATGGATCGCCTGGTGTGCGGCGATGTCGGGTTTGGTAAAACTGAAGTTGCTTTACGCGCGGCGTTTTTGGCGATCGCCAACGGCAAGCAGGTGGCGATTTTATGCCCGACCACGCTATTGGCCGAACAGCATGCGCAAACCTTCTCAGATCGCTTTGCCGACTGGCCTGTTAAGGTAGTCGAGCTTTCGCGTTTCAGATCCGCCAAAGAAGTTGCCAACGCGATCATAGGCATCAATGATGGCACCATCGATATCGTCATCGGTACGCACAAGATCTTATCGAAAGACGTGAATTTCATGCGTCTGGGTCTGGTCATCATTGACGAAGAACACCGTTTTGGTGTGCGTCAGAAAGAGATGCTCAAGTCGCTGCGTGCAGAGGTTGATGTCTTGACGCTGACCGCTACGCCAATCCCTCGTACGCTTGGGCTATCGCTTGAGGGGATTCGCGATTTTTCAGTGATCGCCACAGCGCCACAAAAGCGCCTCGCAATTAAAACCTTTGTACGACGCGAAGATAACAGCACCATTCGTGAGGCCTTGCTGCGCGAGCTCAAGCGCGGTGGGCAGGCCTACTTTTTGCATAACGAAGTTGAAACGATTCATAACCGTCGAGCCCGCCTTGAAGAACTCGTGCCCGAGGCTCGTATTGCGGTTGCCCACGGCCAGATGGGTGAGCGCGACCTTGAACAAGTGATGAAGGATTTTTATCAGCAGCGCTTTAACGTCCTGCTGTGCACCACGATTATCGAAACCGGCATTGATGTTTCAAGCGCGAACACCATCATCATCCATCGAGCCGACCGTTTTGGCTTAGCCCAGCTGCACCAATTGCGCGGCCGCGTGGGGCGCTCGCACCATCAAGCGTATGCCTATCTGATGACGCCCGGCGAAGACTCGATCACCAAAAACGCCAAAAAGCGCCTTGAGGCCATTCAGGCGATGGAAGAACTTGGCTCAGGTTTCTTTTTGGCCATGCATGACCTTGAGATTCGTGGCACTGGTGAGGTTTTAGGCGAGTCACAATCGGGCAATATCCAAGAGATTGGTTTCTCGATGTACAACGACATGCTTAACGAAGCCGTGCGCGCACTCAAAGCCGGCGTTGAGCCAGATCTCGATGCTCCGTTTAGTGCAGGCTGCGAAGTCAACTTGCACGCCCCCGCCCTGCTACCCGCTGATTTTTGTGGCGACGTACCGGCACGACTATCCCTGTACAAACGCCTTTCAAGCTGCAAAGACGAAGACGATTTGATTGTGATTCAAGAAGAACTCATTGATCGTTTTGGCAAGCTACCCGAACCGGCCCGTACCCTGATCTCGACCCATAAAATCCGCCTGTTGGGCTTACCCTTGGGGATTCAAAAAATTGACGCCAGCGAGATGCAAATCATGCTGCACTTTAAGCACAACACAACCGTTGACCCGTTGCGCCTGATTGAACTAGTGCAAAAGCAAAAGAATATTCGCTTTGCAGGCCAAGATAAACTACGGGTAGAAATTAAAGGGCTCGACGTGAATGCGCGCTACGAGGCAGTTCGTACTTTGCTTCGCTCACTGGCTTAATAGTGCTGAGCTTGCTAGAAGACTGATTTTTATTGCAGTTAAACATCAACAGTTATAACAAAGGCTACCCTTTCAAGCATCTTAGACAATCGGATACTGTTTATCAAGTGACTCGCCAAACCGTCATGTCCGATCTTCTATCATTTTTCTATTCTAAATTTCTCATCCATAGATTCTGTTCATGACTACTTTTAATCTCGTCGTGCAATCTCCCGCTTTAGCCAGCGACCTCATTGAACAAGCCGCCGCGCTAAGCGAGGCCTCTGGTGTGCAACGTATTAGCACCACCGCAGCGCGCTTGTTACAGGTCAACGATAGTGCTGAGACACGGACCGAGCTACGGGCCTGGGGCGAACGCGTATCGGTGGATACGGCCTACATTGCTGCTGGCAGCCGCCTGGCTGACTGCAAAGTATTAGCGATGGATATGGACTCGACTCTCATCAACATTGAGTGCATTGATGAAATCGCCGCCTTTGGCGGAGTCAAAGAGCAGGTTGCCTCAATCACAGAAGCAGCGATGCGTGGCGAGATCAAAGATTTTTCTGATAGCCTCACCCGTCGTGTCGCCTTTTTAAAAGGCTTGTCAGTCGAGGTGTTGCAACAGGTCTACGAGCAAAAACTACGTCTAAACCCGGGCGCAGAGCAATTGGTCAGCACAGCGCAACAGGCTGGAATTAAAGTGTTGCTGGTATCCGGTGGTTTCACCTTTTTTACCGAGAAACTCAAGGCGCGCTTGGGCCTTGATGCAGCGCATGCCAACGTACTAGATCAAGAGGATGGACTGCTAACGGGCAAAGTCAATGGCAGGATTCTTGACGCACAGGTCAAAGCCGACACCTTAACGGCCTTTGCCCAAACCCTTGGAGCGCAAGCACATCAGATTATTGCGATTGGAGATGGCGCCAACGATCTGAAGATGTTAGGTTTGGCTGGCTATTCAGTGGCCTATCGCGCCAAACCGGTGGTGTGTGCACAGGCAAATTACGCGTTGAATTTTGCCGGGCTAGACGGGGTATTGAACTGGTTTGAAAATTAGTTGCACAGGTTCTCTGACGGCGTTTGTATTTTGAGCGACCGCTACACAACTGCACTTCAAGCAATCGGCTCTAGCGAGATTGATTAAGCACGACGCAGCAAATATCTGAATACAAAGCCCGGAAACGCCATCACCACAAACAGGCTAAAGGTGATGGCATAGAACTCCCAACGCTGCGTAAAGACGTTGCCAATTAAACGCTCAAACGCAATCCCAACCGTACCTACCAGGCAATACAGTACAAGCAGCTCAAGCACGCGCAACCAAAATGCCTTTGTCATCGGCGAGCCCGTTGGTAAGCGCTTAGGCTGCCACAGCGCAAAGACTCGATTATTTAGAAATGGCAGGTTTGCGGCAATGAAAGCCAGCAGAATCAAGAGCCAGACCGCCGCAGTTTGATTCATCTAAGGGGTGAACTTAAAACGCCAAGGTCGCGCGCATTGCTTGCAAACACAGTACCAACAAACCATTGGGCATCAGACCAAGCACCAAGACGGCTAAACCGTTGACGATGATCAGGGTTCGTGGAACCCAGTCAACTGTCGTCAGGGCAGGTGCGGCTGCTTCAGGCTCATCGAAGTACATGACTTTGATCACACGCAAGTAATAGAACGCACCAATTAACGAGAACAAGACTGCGACAACGGCCATCCAGAGGTGATCCGATTTCAGCAACGTCTGTAAGATCAAAAGCTTGGCGTCAAAGCCTACCAACGGTGGTAAGCCCGCCAATGAACACATCAGAATCAAGAGCAAGGCAGCCATCCAGGGGCTGCGACGATTCAAACCCTTCAAGTCGCTAATCTGTTCGCACTCATGGCCTTCACGCGTCATCAACATGATCAAGCCAAACGAAGCCAGCGTGGTCAGGACATAGGTCAGCATGTAAAACAAGGCCGAGCCATACGACTCAGTATCAAATTGCTTATCACCATCGAGCGATCCTGAAGCCAGGCCCAACAAGATAAACCCCATATGCGAGATTGTGGAGTAGGCCAACATACGCTTGAAGTTGGTCTGCATAATCGCAGTGAGATTACCAATCGCCAGCGACAAAAAGGCCAGAATCAACAACATTGGCTGCCAATCGCCAGTCAAGTCGCCCAGACCCACAATCAAGATGCGCAGGGTAATCGCAAACGCAGCCAATTTAGGCGCAGCCGCCAACACCAAGGTCACCGCAGTAGGCGAGCCCTGATACACGTCAGGCACCCACATATGGAAGGGCACGGCGCCAAGCTTAAAGGCCAAGCCTGCTACTAAAAACACCACCCCAAACGTCAGCGGCAGATAATCAATCTGACCCGAATTCACGGCATCAGCGATGTTTTGCAGATCGAGGTTGCCCGTTGCGCCGTACAGCATCGACATGCCGTACAACATAAAGCCTGAGGCCAACGCGCCCAGCACAAAATACTTCATGGCGGCTTCGGTTGACTGCGCATGATCGCGACGAATCGCAACCAACGCGTACAGCGCCAAAGACATCAATTCAAGACCTAAATAAATCGTCAAGAAATTGCCGGCTGAAATCATCACCATTTGCCCAAGCAAGGCAAACAGCACCAGCACATAAAATTCGCCACCGCGCAGCATATCGCGCGACTGCACGTATTCACGGCCGTAAGCCAGCGTCAGCGCAACTGAAATATACGAGGCCACTTTTAGCAAGTGTGCCAACGGATCGGCAATGTACATCCCGAAGAATGTCTCGCCCACCAAACCGATATTCCATTGCCACAAAGACACGACGGCCAATACAGCCAGAGTGACTAAAGACAACCCATAGGCGAGCGTGCGGCGAGCGCCACTGCTTAGCGCATCAAGGATCAGGATAACCATGCCCATCACCAACAGAATAATTTCTGGTGCGGCCAGGCCGAAATCGAATTGAGATTGCATCATGGCGGGGCTTACAGTTTTGAATTGGATACGTGTTGCAACAGGGCCTCGACTGAGGTGTGCATCACATCAGTAAAGGGCTTGGGATGGATACCCATATAGAGCACGGCAAGGGCCATGATCCCGAGAATCAAAAATTCACGATTCGACAGATCATGCAAATCACGCACATGATCATTGGCCACGTCACCAAAGGCGACACGCTTGACCATCCATAACGAGTAAGAGGCCCCAAGGATCAAGGCTGTTGCAGCTAACAAACCGATCCAGAAATTAAACTGCACGGCACCCATGATGACCATGAACTCGCCTACAAAGCCGCTGGTTGCTGGCAAACCAGCATTAGCCATCGAGAACAAGACGAAGAAGGTCACAAAGCGCGGCATGGTGTTGATCACGCCACCGTAATCGGCAATCTGGCGACTATGCATACGGTCGTACAGCACACCGATACACAAGAACATCGCGGCCGACACAAAACCATGCGACACCATTTGCACAATCGCACCTTCAACGCCTGCGGTGTTGAAGATAAAGAAACCCAGGGTCACAAAGCCCATGTGCGCGACCGATGAATACGCCACAAGCTTTTTCATGTCATCTTGCACAATCGCAACCATGCCGATGTAGATCACGGCGATCAGCGATAAGGCAATAATGATGCCCGACATGCCAACTGAAGCATCCGGCACAATTGGCAACGACAATCTTAAAAAGCCATACGCGCCAAGCTTGAGCATGATGGCAGCCAACACCACCGAGCCACCGGTAGGCGCCTCAACGTGGGCATCAGGCAACCAGGTGTGCACAGGCCACATCGGCACTTTGACAGCAAAGGCCGCCAAGAAAGCAAAGAAGATCAAAACTTGCGGCGTGTACGCCAGGGGCAACTCGTGCCAGGTTTGAATATCAAATGAGCCACCGGCTTCGTTCCAGAGGAACAAAAAGGCGACGAGTGTCAGCAACGAACCCATCAGCGTGTACAAGAAGAACTTAAACGCAGCATAGACGCGATTCGGGCCACCCCAAACGCCTACGATGATATACATCGGGATCAGCGTGGCTTCAAAGAAGATGTAGAACAGCAGGCCGTCCATTGCGACGAACACACCGATCATCAAACCTGACAGGATCAGGAAAGCGGCCATGTATTGTGCGATACGTGAAGTGATGACCTCCCAGCCTGCCAATACGACGATGATCGTAATAAAAGCTGTCAGAAGCACAAACCACAACGAGATGCCGTCAACACCCAAGTGATACATCACCGCAAAGGCGGGTATCCAGGTCGATTTTTCAACGAACTGCATCGCCGCGGTCGAGTTGTCAAAACCCGTGTAGAGCGGGATCGTGACAAAGAAACTGAGCAAGGCGCCGATCAGCGAAAGATTGCGCGTAAGCGCGGGGCGCTCGTCGCTACCAACCGCCAAAATCAACAAGCCGCAAACGATCGGAACAAAAATCGCAAACGTCAGCCAGGGAGTCGTAAAAGAAGCCATCTCGCTTGCCATCATTTAGTACCAAAGATAATGTAGGTGATCGCGACCAACAGGCCGATGATCATCGCAAAGGCGTAGTGATAGATGTAGCCCGTCTGGAAACGACGCGTCACACCTGCCAGCGCACCCACTAATTTTGCCGAACCATTGACCAACAGACCATCGATCAAACCGCGATCGCCGCGCTGCCAAAAGCTCGTGCCGATCGCACGCAAACCACGCGCCAACACCTGTTCGTTGAACCAGTCAAAGAAGTACTTGTTTTCAAGAACCTTGTTAACAAAGCCGAGGTTTGACTGAATCGCAGCGGGGACTTTAGGATTAATCAAGTAGCAGTACCAGGCAACAACCGCGCCTGCGACCACGAGCCAGAATGGCACCGTCGTGAATGCATGCAAGGCGTAACCCACCCACCCGTGTGCGTGATGCCACTCTTTGGCAAGCTCAGCCATGGCTGGATGCTGGGTCAGGACCACGATCGTATTTTTAAAGTACGTACCAAACAGCAAGGGGTCAATCGCGATGGCACCGATAATGATCGACGGAATCGCCAGCAACACAAGCGGCAAGGTCACGACCCAAGGCGACTCGTGTGGCGTGCCACCGTGGTGACCGTGGTCATCATGACCATGCGCGTCGTGTGCGTGAGCATCGCCGTGCGCATGCGCGTGATCATGGTCATGACCGCAGGCCGCATGATCGTGCCCGTGTGAATCGCCATGCGCACCACCGTGCGTATCAAAACGCTCTTTGCCATGAAACACTAAAAAGTAAACACGGAACGAATACAGTGAAGTCACAAACACACCGATCAACGTAGCGTAATGTGCAAAGCTTGCGCCCCACACATTGGCTGCGCCAGCAGCTTCGATGATGTGCTCTTTCGAGTAGAAGCCCGAGAAAAACGGCGTGCCCACCAAGGCCAGCGTACCGATCAAAAAGGTGATCCACGTGATGGGCATGTACTTACGCAAGCCACCCATGTTGCGGATGTCTTGATCATGATGCATGCCGATGATGACTGAACCCGCACCCAAGAACAACAATGCTTTAAAGAAGGCATGCGTCATCAGGTGAAAGATGGCCACTGAGTAGGCCGACGCACCCAAGGCAACAGTCATATAGCCCAGTTGCGACAAGGTTGAGTACGCCACAACACGCTTGATGTCATTTTGGATGATGCCCAAAATACCCAAGAACAACGCGCCGATCGAGCCAATCACGATAATGAAAGAAAGCGCTGTATTTGAAAGCTCAAAGAGCGGTGAGAAACGCGCCACCATAAAGATACCGGCGGTCACCATGGTTGCCGCGTGAATCAGTGCCGAGATCGGCGTTGGGCCTTCCATTGAGTCAGGCAACCAGGCATGCAAAGGCACTTGCGCTGATTTACCCATCGCACCGATAAACAAACAGATGCAGGCCACGGTCAGCAGCATCCAGCTTGTACCAGGCAAGGTTAAGGCAGCCAGTTTGTCGGCTTGCTTAAACACTTCGCCATAGTGCATCGTACCTGCGTAAGCAAACAGCAAGCCGATACCAAGCACAAAACCAAAGTCACCCACACGGTTCACTAAAAAGGCCTTCATGTTGGCAAAAATCGCAGTCGGCTTGGTGTACCAAAAGCCAATCAACAAATACGACACTAAACCAACGGCTTCCCAGCCAAAGAACAGTTGCACCATGTTGTTAGACATGACCAACATCAGCATCGAAAAGGTGAACAAAGAAATGTAAGCAAAGAAGCGCTGATAACCTGGATCTTCAGCCATATAGCCGATTGTGTAGATATGCACCATCAGTGACACTGAAGTGACAACCACCATCATGAGCGCTGATAACGGGTCAATCAAGAAGCCAATTTCTAACTTGGCCTGACCCAACAACGACCAGGTATACACGGCACCGTCAAAGGTGTGGCCATTGAGCACATCTTTCAAAACCAACACCGAACCGATTGCCGAGACAGCAACCAGCGCAATGGTCAGAAGATGGGAGTTGCGACGACTAACCTGACGTCCCAAAAAGCCAGTGCCAAACAAACCGGCAAGGATCGCGCCTAACAAGGGCGCGAGCGCGATGGTCAGATAAAGAGAAGGTGAGCTAAACATATTGTTCCGTGATCCGATCAGCCCTTCAGGCTATCAAGTTCGTCTACGTTGATGGTGCTGAGGTTGCGGAAGAGCAGCACTAAAATCGCCAGGCCAATCGCGGCCTCAGCAGCTGCAACCGTCAGAATAAAGAACACGAACACTTGCCCCGCCGCATCACCCATCCAGGTTGAGAAGGCAACAAAGTTCATGTTCACGGCCAAAAGCATTAACTCAACCGACATCAACAACACAATCAGATTGCGACGATTCAAAAAAATCCCAAAGACGCCAATCGCAAACAAAATGGCACCCAACACTAAAAAGTGCGGCAGGGTCAACGTCATCATGCTTGATCTCCTTTGGCATTCACAGCCTCTTGACTAGGCATCTTGACTAAGCGCACACGATCTTTAGCACGCACACGGACTGAGGCACCAGGGTCGTTATATTTCACGTCGCGACGTTTACGCAGCGTCAACGAAATCGCGGCAATCATGCCAACTAGCAAGAGCACGGCACCAACTTCAACGGCGTACGCGTATTCGGTGTACATCGCCTCGCCCAGCGTTCGGGCATTGTTGTAATCGTTACCCATGTCGGCGGCTGGGCCAACCTGACCCCAAGACGTTGCCAACACAAACGACATCTCGCCCACCATGATCAAACCAACGATCAGGCCCAAAGGCAAATAAGTTTTGATCCCCGTGCGCAGTTCTTCCATCTTGACATCAAGCATCATCACGACAAATAAGAACAGCACCATGACCGCGCCCACATACACAAGCACGAGCAACAACGCTAAAAATTCAGCACCCAGCAGCATCCAGATCATGGCGGCATTTGCAAAGGCCAGAATCAAATGCAAGACAGCGGTCACCGGGCTTGACGCGGTAATGACACGAAAAGCTGCCACCACCAACACAAAAGCCAGCACATAGAACAAGATAGTTGTAAACATCATTTCTTTTAGGCCTCGGCCGTATCAACGATAAGGCGCGTCAATTGCGCGATTGCGGGCGATATCTTCTTCGTAGCGATCACCCACCGCCAACAACATGTCTTTAGTGAAATACAGATCACCGCGCTTTTCACCGTGATACTCGTGAATATGCGTTTCAACGATTGAGTCAACCGGGCAGCTTTCTTCACAGAAGCCGCAAAAAATGCATTTGGTCAGATCAATGTCATAACGAGTTGTACGGCGCGAACCATCTTCACGCGGTTCAGACTCGATCGTGATCGCCATCGCTGGACAGACTGCCTCGCAAAGTTTGCAGGCGATGCAGCGCTCTTCGCCGTTTGGATAACGACGCAAGGCATGCAAACCGCGAAACCGTGGTGACTGTGGTGTTTTTTCAAGTGGATAACGCAACGTAATCTTGCGCTTGAAAAAATACTTACCCGTCAGCTTCATGCCCTTGAGCAACTCAAGCAGCATCAAACTACCAAAAAAATCTTTAATCGCTTCCATAAATGCCTTTTCTGTCTAGCCGCGCTTAGTTCCAGATGTTCCAGGGCGTCTGCATCCAGATCGCCACAACAACCAGCCACACACCAGTGAGGGGGATGAAAATCTTCCAGCCCAGACGCATGATCTGATCGTACCGATACCGCGGAAACGACGCGCGAAACCAGATGAACAGAGAAACTACAACAAAGGTTTTAAGACCTAACCACAACCAGCCTGGGACCCAGGTCAGCGGAGCGATCTCAATCGGGGCGGCCCAACCACCCAGGAACTAATCGATGCCATGCATGACAAGAAAATCATGTTGGCGTATTCGCCCAAGAAGAACAGTGCAAACGCCATGCCCGAGTATTCAACCATATGACCCGCGACGATTTCGGACTCGCCCTCAACCACGTCAAACGGATGGCGGTTAGTTTCAGCGACTGCCGAGATCACATAGATTACAAACAAGGGCAACAGTGGCAGCCAGTTCCAGGACATGAAATTAATACCGTGGCTGGCAAACCATCCGCGGGTTTGCACGTTGACGATTTCAGTCATGTTCAAACTGCCCGACACCAACAACACCGTCACCAATACAAAACCGATTGCAAGTTCGTAAGACAACATTTGTGCCGAGGCACGCATGGCCGCCAAAAATGCGTATTTAGAGTTCGAGGCCCAACCTGCCACAATCACCCCATACACACCGATTGAGGTGATCGCCATCACATACATCAGACCCGCGTTGACGTTTGCCAACACCAGTTCAGGCCCAAACGGCACCACGGCCCAAGCAGCTAAAGCGGGCATCAACGTCACCACAGGTGCCAGGATAAACAAAATTTTGTTAGCCTGACTTGGAACGATGACTTCTTTGGTAAGCAACTTGAAGACGTCGGCAAATGGCTGCAACAAGCCTCTGAAGCCAACGCGATTAGGCCCAAGACGAATGTGCATAAAGCCAATCATCTTGCGTTCCCAGTAGGTCAGATAGGCGACGCACAAAATAATTGGCACGGCGATAACCAAAATCTTGACCAGCGTCCAAAGCACCAACCATACAGTGGGGCCAAGCAAATCAACCCCGAAAGTTTCAAGAACGTTGAGCCATTGCATTAGGCACGCTCCACACTAAGTTGTCCAAACGCACCACCCAGTGCGGCGGTTTGTTCAAAGCCGGCTGCAATGCGTACTGCACCTGGCGCCAACGTATTGTCTTGCTCGGCTGCCAACACTACCTGTCCGGCTGCCGCTTTAACGAGCACCTGCACACCCTGCGCCACGCCCAACTGCGCGAGTGTGTCGGCATGCATACGCGCCACAGGCGCACGCGACGCTGCAGACTCTTGCAAAGCCTGCGCACGCCGCACCATGGCGTCGGTACGGAAGATTGGCACATCAGTGACGCGCTCAAGCTTGCTGCCACCCGTTGACGCTAAGCCTGAAGATACAGCACTGAGCTCGCCC
This sequence comes from uncultured beta proteobacterium, assembly GCA_903932425.1. Classification (GTDB taxonomy): domain Bacteria; phylum Pseudomonadota; class Gammaproteobacteria; order Burkholderiales; family Burkholderiaceae_B; genus Zwartia. The sequence goes on from CAIZGG010000109.1 coordinate 14,046, forward strand.
TGCAATTGGTTAGACAAGCGCCCCGCTACACCACCGGACATCACAGCGTCTCGCACAGACTCTGACGACTCGTCATCAAAGCCAGCTAAATGCAAGACGTTGCCCAGCACGCGCAAGACTTTCCAGCCTGGACGGGTTTGGCCACGTGGCGCAACCGTACCCTTGAAGCTTTGCGCCAAACCTTGGGCGTTTACAAACGTGCCTGAGGTTTCAGTAAACGGTGAAATCGGCAACATCACATGCGCCCAATCGCGCGCGCCTGTTGCGAAGGGCGTCAGAGCGACTGCAAACTGCGCAGCCTTCAACGCTGCAAGTGCTTGTGCGCCCTGATCCACATCCAGCAAGGGCTCAGCATGCAAGACCACGTAGGCCTTTAACGGCTCGGCAAACATTGCCGCCGCTGTCTTGCCGCCTTTCGAAGGCACAGCGCCAGCCAGATAACCGCCAACAGTGTTGGCACCGGCAGTCAAAAAGCCCAACTGACCTGCGGCTAGTTGTGCGATCAGCTGTGCATGCGCAGCAATACGCGAGGCGTCAGGAGCATTCACCGCAGTGCTACCTAACAACACCGCCACGCGCTCACCCGAGGCGAGGCTGGCTGCGATCTGTTCGGCCGCCGCGCTCGGTTGAACGCCAGACAGCGCTGCTGGAATATCAGCTGATTTTGCTTTGGCCAAGGCCACCGCAACCTGAGCCAGCGTATCGGCCAAGGCGCTTGGCAAGGTTGTTGCACGCGCAGTCAGTTTAAACAAGGGATCATCGCCAGCGGTATCCACAGACGACACCTGCGTGCCGCGCTTAACAGCCTGACGCAAGCGTTGCGCCATCAAGGGATGATCTTTACGCAAGAACGAACCCACAACCAACACGCGATCAAGCGTATCGAGCGCGTTGATATTCATACCCAGCCAGGGTGCGCCTGTCAGTGCGGCATCAAAAGCCGCGTCGGTTTGGCGCAAACGAAAATCAATATTTTCAGAACCTAAGCCACGTGTGACACGCGCGAGCAAAGCCATTTCTTCGAGCGTGGCGTACTCACTGGCGAGCGAACCAATTTGCGCGGCACCCGACGCATCACGCACTTGCATCAAACCTTGCGCAACCGCCTGGAGAGCATCCGACCATGAGGCCTCGCGCCACTGACCATCGGTGCCTTTCACCATTGGGCTTGTCAGACGATCTTCGTTTAAACCTTCGTACGAGAAGCGATCACGATCGCTAAGCCAGCACTCATTGAGCTCTTCGTTTTCAAACGGCACCACACGAATGACCTGATCACCCTTGACCTGCACCACTAAATTTGCACCCAAACTATCGTGCGGCGACACCGAGCGTCGGCGTGCAAGCTCCCAGGTGCGGGCTTGATAGCGGAATGGCTTTGAAGTCAGTGCGCCTACTGGGCACAGATCAATCATATTGCCTGATAACTCTGACTCAACTGAGCGGCCAACGAAGGTGGTGATCTCTGAGTGCTCACCACGACCAATCATGCCAAGTTCCATCACACCGGCGATTTCTTGGCCAAAGCGCACGCATCGTGTGCAATGAATACAGCGCGACATTTCTTCGGCTGACACCAAGGACCCCAGATCTTTGTGGAACACGACCCGCTTTTCTTCTTGGTAGCGCGAACTTGAACCGCCATAGCCCACGGCCACATCTTGCAGTTGACACTCGCCGCCCTGATCGCAAATCGGGCAATCAAGCGGGTGATTAATCAGCAGAAACTCCATGACGCTTTTTTGAGCGGCGACAGCGCGCTCGGAGCAGGTGTGCACCACCATGCCATTGGTCACGGGCGTGGCACAAGCCGGCATCGCTTTGGGCGCTTTCTCGACCTCAACCAAGCACATGCGGCAGTTGGCCGCAACGGTCAATTTCTTGTGATAACAAAAATGCGGCACGTAGACGCCGAGCTTATGCGCGGCGTGCATCACCATACTGCCTTCTTGCACTTCGACTTTCTTGCCGTCGATGGTTAACTCAACCATAACTTTGTCCAGACCTTAAAGATAGGGGGCCACCACACAGCGCTTATGCTCGATGTGGTACGCAAATTCGTCGCGATAATGTTTCAAGAAACCACGCACTGGCATCGCCGCGGCATCAC
>CAIZGG010000110.1 GCA_903932425.1 uncultured beta proteobacterium
CGTGGCCAGCACATTGGGCAATGAGCGGTACGGGTGATCAAGTGGCAGGGGCTCGACCGTAAAGACATCGAGTCCCGCTCCACCAATACGGCGTTGCGTCAAGCATTCAAGCAAGGCCTGCTCCTCGACAATTTGTGGGCGAGAAGTGTTGATCAAAAAAGCATCTTTCTTCATGTAGGCCAACTCGACTGCCGACACTAAGCCTTGCGTGGCGTCGTTTAAGGGCATGTGAATCGTCAGGACATCTGACTGACGAAAGAGAGCCTCTTTGCTGACACTTGCAACGCCGTAGACAGCCGCTCGCTCTGCTGTCATGTTGGGGCTCCAGGCCACCACCTTCATGCCAAATAACTGACCAATTTGAGCCACGGGAATCCCCATGTTGCCTAAACCCATCACGCCCAAGGTTTTACCAGCCAAACCGCGCCCTAGACTCACCTGCCAACCACCCGCGCGCAGCGATGCGGTCTCTTGCGGCATTGCGCGAAACAAACCGAGGATCAACGCCCACGTCACCTCAACCGTAGTCTGGTGCTGAGCCTCGGTGGTGCTCACCACGATCCCCAGTTCATCAGTCGCCTTTAAATCAATCGAACGCGCATTCCGCATACCGGTCGCCAAAATCAATTTCAGCTTTGGCAAACGCGATAAAACACCGCGTGGAAATTCGGTCCGCTCACGAATTCGCATCACAAAATCAAACTCTGCCAAACGCGCAACAAGTTCGTCCTGATCATGCACATGGTCACGAAACCCAACCACGGCAAGCCCTGGGATGACACCCCAATCCACAATCGTTTGGGCCACACCGAGGTAATCATCCAAAATAGCTAAGCGCATAACAACCTTGTTAATTTGTTGAGACTCGGCGTTCTCGCATCCAGCGAATGGCCGTACCGACAATACCCTGCGGCATAAAAAACATACACACAATTAAAATGCCGCCATAGACGGCGCCCGCCAAAGCGTTACTGATATCAGAGGCATACGAGGGAATAAATTGTAAAAACAAACCTGCCACCAAGGCACCCCAAACGGTGCCCAGACCACCGACTACAATCGCCGCCAAAAAACTCACCGACAACAATAAGTTAAACGAATCAGGCGCAATAAAACCGATTGAAAAATTAAAGATCGCACCACCGATACCGGCGAACATAGAACCGACACCAAAAATCAGCACCTTATAGCCATTGACATCAACGCCCATCGAAGCGGCAGCCAATGGCGCCTGACGCACAGCCGTTAAAGCCCGTCCTGTGCTGCCCGCCACAAAATTACGCGCAACAAAAAAACAGACGGCGGTGAACATCAGTACCACGTAATAGACCCAAGCATCTTGGGTCAACCCCGACCACGCAGGTGGTGAGGGCCGATCAACTGCGAGACCAGACATTCCGTTGGTATAGGCTTTGAAATGCTTGATGACAGGTGAAACCGATACCGCTAGCACCAAGGTAATGAGCGCAAGATACAGACCCTTTAAGCGCTGAGCAGGAAAACCGGCAATAAACCCCACGACAAAGGTCACTACCGCGGCGATTAACACGGAGACGACGTAATGCACATGCCAATGCGCCACGCTGAGCGCCGCAGTATAAGCACCCAAAG
>CAIZGG010000111.1 GCA_903932425.1 uncultured beta proteobacterium
AGATCAGACGCGCTTCTTCGCGACCGGCAATCACTTCGATCGGAAAACCGAGTGCCGCCTCAGCCCGCGGTAGAAAATCGGCCACATTACGCGCGACCCGAAAGGTATTGGTTGCAACCGCACGGACTCGATCCGGATGAAAGCTGCGTAAGCGTTCGCCAAAGCGCTTGAGCACCTCAATGGCCCGCTCAACCGACTCGTCATTGAGAATTTTTGCCGAATTGAGCCCCGCGGCTAAGCGCACGGTCTCTTTGAGTCGGTCGATCTGATAGATGTGCTTGGCACCGTTTTGCTCGGCGACCCGTCCGATCGATAGCCTAAAGCTGTTCGACCCCAGATCTACTGCTGCCAAGAGGTGTTCCATCAACGTCAACCTGTAACCCAATTACACGTATTATAAAAGGGTATCCAGAATTCAAAAAAATGAGCCAGACTGCTTTGATTGTTACGAAACTGTAACTTTGTTGTTGTACAACCCTAGCTAGCCAAAAATCTAAGGTCACATCCTATGCCTGCGCGTAAAAAAGCCGAACCGCTGTTTCTGAACCGAGAGTTGTCCCTGCTTCAGTTCAACGAGCGCGTCTTGGCCATGGCTGAGCACCCAGACACCCCCTTGCTTGAGCGCTTGCGCTATGTCTGCATTGTGAGCTCGAATCTAGATGAGTTTTTTGAGATTCGGGTAGCAAGCTTAAAAGAGCAGCTGGCGCAGCATCCAAAGTTGATGGGCCCGGACGGCATGACCACTGAGCAAGCCTACGAGCGGGTACAGCTTGAAGTGCACCGTATGGTTGATCGGCAATATGCCTTGCTCAATGATGATATCTACCCGCGTTTGCGTACCGAGGGTGTCTACCTTCACCATGCGATTGAATGGAACGAGGCGCAAACCGCGTGGGCCAAAGAGGTGTTTCACCGTGACGTCATGCCTTTGCTCACGCCCATTGGTCTTGATCCAGCGCATCCGTTTCCACGTGTCTATAACAAAAGCCTGAATTTTATTGTGCCCTTGTCGGGACAAGATGCCTTCGGTCGCAAGGCAACGATTGCCATTGTCCAGGCGCCGCGGGCACTGCCGCGTTTGATACAGATGCCGCCTGAGGTGTCGGGTCAGCCTCATAGCTTTATTTTGTTGACCAGCTTGCTACGCGCGTTTGTGGGTGAGCTGTTTCCGGGCATGACCATGCAAGGCTGTTATCAGTGGCGAGTCACGCGTAACAGTGATCTGTTTGTCGATGAGGAAGAAGTCACGAACTTACGTCAGGCGCTGCAAGGTGAGCTGTCACAGCGCAACTTTGGCTCGGCTGTACGGCTTGAAATTGATTTGCAGACCCCTGTTGAAATCGCTAACTTTTTGCAAAAAGAGTTTTCGTTGACCGAGGCCGATACTTATCGCGTCAATGGTCCTGCAAACGTTTCGCGCCTGATGCAAATCTGCAATTTGGTGAAAAGACCAGATCTGCTCTTTCCAGAGTTTCAAGGGCCAATTCCTGCGCCGTTTGATAGTTTGCCAGACCGGCCTTCTGCGATTTTCGAAGCGATCGCGAAAGAAGATCGGTTATTACATCATCCCTATCAGTCGTTTCAGCCGGTCATTGATTTTTTAACGGCTGCTGCCGTTGACCCGGATGTGGTCGCAATTAAGCAGACGATTTATCGCACGGGTGAAGACTCAGTGCTGATGCGACTGTTATTAGCCGCAGCCAAGGCAGGTAAAGAGGTCACCGTTGTTGTGGAGTTGATGGCGCGCTTTGATGAGCAAACCAACATTAACTGGGCCGCTCGCCTCGAAGAAGTCGGTGCGCACGTTGTTTACGGTGTCGTGGGCCATAAAACGCATGCCAAGATGGCACTAGTGTTGCGCCGTGAAAAAGGCCGGATTCGCCGCTATGGGCATTTGGGCACTGGTAACTACCATCCTCGTACGGCAAGCTTGTACACTGACTTTGGCTTACTTACAGCCGAGCCGCGTCTGTGCGAAGACATGGATAAAGTGTTTTCGCAGTTAACAGGGCTTGGTTCAAGACGTGCATTAAAAGAATTATTGCAGTCACCGTTCACCCTGCACGACACGGTGGTATCAATGATTCGCGCTGAGGTCCGCGCTGCACGTGCAGGCGAAAAGGCCCGGATTATGGTCAAGCTCAATTCTTTGCTTGAGCCAACTGTGATCCAAGAGCTTTACAAAGCCAGCCAGGCGGGTGTTCAAATTGATTTGATTATTCGTGGCGTGTGCGCGTTGCGTTCAGGCGTGCCGGGTCTGTCTGAGAACATCACTGTGCGCTCGCTTGTTGGTCGTTTTTTAGAGCATTCCAGGGTGCTTTATTTCTACAACCGAGGCGCTGAGTCGGTGTATCTATCGTCGGCCGACTGGATGGATCGCAACTTTTTTAGGCGTGTAGAAATCGCATTTCCGATTTTAGAAAAAACCCTTAAGAAGCGGGTGATTGACGAGGCCTTTACCTTTGCGCTACGCGACAATCGCTTGGCTTGGCTTCAGCAACCCGACGGTAGCTACAGCAAACTGGTCAACCGGCGTGCAGCATTTAAATTGCACGAACACTTGATGAAAAAACCATAACATTCAAATGGTTATAAGGGCTATAATTTAAATAAAGTATTTAAAAATCAATAGCTTATTTTAAATTCACCATGACCCCGTCGGGGTCATTTTTGTTTGTGACTGTCATAAAGCCGTCACGTTTGGTCTGTACCATGTTCAAACTAGCGCTAAATGGCGTTCTAGTTTCTGGTGGTTTTGTATTGATTTGAATTCAAAAAGGTTACGACATGCTCAAACGCTCACTTGTAAAACTCTCTGCCGCGCTTGCGCTTAGCGCAATGAGTTTCACTTCGCAAGCTGTGGATATCACCGGTGCCGGTGCAACGTTTCCGTTTCCAATTTACGCTAAATGGGCTGCTGACTTTAAAGCAGCATCAGGCAATGCCGTGAACTACCAATCGATCGGTTCAGGTGGTGGCGTGCAACAAATTACCGCCAAAACCGTCGATTTTGGTGCCACAGACGATCCAATGGGCGGTGAGCAGCTTGATAAAGTTGGCTTGATGCAATTCCCGGCAGTGATTGGCGGTACCGTACCTGTTGTAAACGTTGAAGGCGTCAAGCCTGGTCAGTTGAAGTTAACGGGCCCAGTGTTGGCAGATATCTATTTGGGCAAGGTCAAGCGCTGGAATGACCCAGCGATTCAGTCTCTCAACGCAGATGTCAAATTGCCTGCCGCCGACATTATTGTGGTGTATCGTTCAGACGGTTCGGGCACAACCTTTGGTTGGACAAACTATTTAAGCAAGGTCTCAGCTGACTGGAAAGCAAAAGTCGGTGAAGGTAAAGCGGTTAAGTGGCCGGCAGGTCAGGGCGGTAAGGGTAACGAAGGCGTTGCCGCTTACGTGAAGCAATTGAAAAATTCGATCGGTTATGTTGAGTTTGCCTATGCCAAACAAAACGGTTTGGCATGGACACAAATCAGCAATAAAGACGGCAAATTTGTTCAGCCTGAACTGAAGTCTTTTTCAGCTGCTGCGGCCAATGCACAGTGGGATAGCGCGCCTGGGATGGGTGTTGTTCTGACTGATCAGCCAGGTGCCGAGTCGTGGCCAGTTACGAGTGCAACGTTTATTCTGTTGTACAAAAATCAAGTCAAGCCCGCAAACGCCAAAGCGACTGTCGCCTTTTTTGATTTTGCTTTTTCTAAAGGCGCAGAGACCGCCGCAGCCATGGATTATGTCCCGTTGCCTGCAGCCGTCACAGATCAAATCCGCGCGGCCTGGAAGGCAAATCTGAAAGTCGACGACAAACCTTTGTTGGATTAACCGCAACTTTTGCGTCGCGGTACTTCGGTGGGCTTGCCTTCAAGCTATTTGAAAGCAAGCTCATGATTGGATTCGGCTAGTAGCTACCTATGAAAAAAACCCAGCACTCCTGGCACGATACTGCCTTTAGCAATATCACCCGCCTATTTTCGTTTTTGGTGTTTAGCCTGCTAGCTGCGATCCTTTTTTCGCTAGTCTACGGAAGCCAAGAGACGCTCGCAAAGTACGGCTTGTCGTTTTTATGGACCAATGAATGGGATCCCATTCAAGCAGAGTTCGGTGCGTTAGTTCCTATCATCGGTACCCTGCTGACTTCGTTTGTTGCGCTGTTGGTCGCGATTCCGGTTTCGTTTGGCATCGCGATCTTCTTGACCGAGTTGGCGCCCGGTTGGTTAAAACGACCAATCGGCACCGCCATTGAAATGCTCGCAGCGATCCCCTCGATCATTTATGGCATGTGGGGTTTGTTTGTCTTTGTGCCCTTTTTTCAAGAGTTCATTCAACCGAGCCTCATTAGTGCGTTGAGCCCCATCCCGTTTATTGGCTGGATGTTTTCGGGTGCGCCTTTCGGAATCGGTATTTTCACGGCAGGCTTGATCCTTGCCATCATGGTGATCCCATTCATTACAGCGGTGATGCGCGATGTGTTTGAGCTCGTGCCACCATTGCTAAAAGAGTCAGCTTATGGCTTAGGCAGCTCAACGTGGGAAGTGATGTGGAAAGTGGTCTTGCCCTTCACGCGCTCGGGTGTGATCGGGGGCGTGATGTTGGGCTTGGGTCGCGCCTTGGGCGAAACCATGGCAGTGACGTTTGTCATTGGTAATGCCTTTCGGATGCCTGAGTCTTTCTTTGCGCCTGGCAACTCGATTGCCTCTGCGTTAGCAAACGAATTTAATGAGGCCGGTGGTATGCAAAAGTCGGCCTTGATTGAGCTTGGTCTGATTTTATTTTTGATTACGACCGTTGTGCTTGCCCTGGCCAAAATGATGTTGCTGCGCATGGAACAGGCTGAAGGAAAAAAATCGTGAATATCAACGTGAAGGTAACGATGCAAGCCCCAGTTTCAGCTATTCGTGCAGACAATTGGGTCTACCGACGTCGTGCGATTATGAACAAAGTGATGTTGACGCTATCGATGGCGGCACTCGCCTTTGGTTTGTTCTGGTTGTGTTGGATTTTGGCAGTGCTTGTTCTCAAAGGCGGTGGCGCATTGTCGCTGACCTTGTTTACTGAAAGTACGCCACCACCCGGTGCGGCTGGGGGATTGCTCAACGCGATCATGGGTAGTTTCGTGATGGTTGGAGTCGGTACTCTGGTTGGTACGCCTGTTGGTATTTTGGCGGGCACCTATTTGGCAGAGTACGGACAGCGCGGTTGGTTAGCGCCAGCAACGCGCTTTTTGAATGACGTGTTGCTATCGGCGCCGTCGATTGTGATTGGCTTATTCATTTATGCGGTGTACGTATCGCAAGTGGGCCATTATTCTGGCTGGGCTGGGTCATTTGCCTTAGCGATTTTGGTGATTCCTGTGGTTGTGCGTACCACCGACAACATGCTTTTATTGGTACCAAATAGTTTGCGCGAGGCTTGCTTTGCACTTGGGTGCCCCAAATGGCGCATGATTACGATGGTGTCGTACAAGGCCGCGCGCTCTGGAATTTTGACAGGCATCTTGCTTGCTGTTGCACGCGTTGCTGGTGAAACTGCACCGCTGTTGTTTACGGCTTTGAATAACCAGTTTATGTCTTTTGATATGAACGCTCCACTTGCAAACTTACCTGTCGTTATTTTTCAGTTTGCCGCCAGTCCGTTTAAAGACTGGAATACGCTTGCGTGGGCCGGAGCGACCTTAATCACCTTAGCGGTGCTCGCTCTGAATATTATTGCGCGCTCGCTGTTTCGTAAGACTTCATAATTGACATTGTTTTGACCGCCGGCGTTGGTGCCACGGTTTCATTAAACAGAACCACAAGGTATTTACTATGCCCACATCCGTTGCTCAAGCTCAAGCGTCTGCCAACGTGCCTTCAAAAATTGAAGTGAAAAACTTGAATTTTTATTACGGCAAATTTCATGCGCTGCGCAATGTCAATATGTCGATTGCCGAAAATAAAGTGACTGCCTTTATTGGCCCCTCGGGTTGTGGCAAGTCGACGTTACTGCGTACGTTTAATCGTATGTTTGAGTTGTACCCAGGGCAACGCGCAGAGGGCGAGATCGTACTCGACGGTGAGAACTTGCTCACGAGTAAAACGGATATTTCGTTGTTGCGCGCCAAGGTAGGGATGGTGTTTCAAAAGCCCACCCCCTTCCCAATGAGTATTTACGATAACGTTGCGTTTGGTGTGCGCCTGTTCGAGAACTTGAGCAAAGGCCAGATGGATGAGCGTGTCGAGTGGGCGTTAAGCAAGGCAGCACTCTGGAATGAAGTCAAAGACAAGTTAGGCCAAAACGGTGGCAGTTTGTCGGGTGGTCAACAACAGCGTCTGTGCATTGCACGCGGTGTTGCCATTAAGCCTGAAGTGCTGTTGCTCGACGAGCCTTGCTCAGCGCTCGATCCGATCTCAACGGCTAAGGTGGAAGAGCTCATTTCTGAATTAAAAAATGATTACACCGTTGTGATCGTGACACACAACATGCAACAAGCTGCCCGTTGCTCTGATTTCACCGCCTACATGTATTTGGGCGAATTGATGGAGTTTGGCAAAACTGATCAAATTTTTGTCAAACCCACGCGCAAAGAGACCGAAGATTACATTACCGGGCGCTTCGGTTAGTTTTCATTCACAAAGTCTGTTACACTGCTGATCTTTCGGGGCGTAGCGCAGCCTGGTAGCGCATCTGCTTTGGGAGCAGAGGGTCGTGAGTTCGAATCCCACCGCCCCGACCAGTAATCTCAAAAGGCTAGTTTCTTAATTGAAACTAGCCTTTTGCTTTGGGCGAACGGTTTTTTACTCGAGGCGGGCTCTTTGCTTTGAGTGGGTAGCTTTTTTCTTGAAGCGGGTCTTTGGGCTTTGAGTGAGCAGTTTTTTGCGGACGGTGTGATAATCAGTAGCGAGCGGCAAGCAGGGCGTTGCCGGCGGTATGGGCGCATCGTTGCACCCTACTCACTACTTCATCTCTCGGAGAACCTCATGACACCTGAAGTCGTATTTATTGGTCTAGGCAATATGGGTATGCCCATGGCCCTCAATCTGTTGCGTGGCGGGTTTTCCGTCATTGGGTTTGACTTGGCGCAGGCTAACGTAGACCGCCTGGTCCCAGAGGGTGGAGCTCAAGGAATCGACTTTGCACAGGCCGTTAAAGGTGCCAAGGTGGTGGTCAGCATGTTGCCAGCCAGTCAGCACGTGCAAAGTGTGTACCTCGGTGATCAAGGCGTCTTAGCTCTTGTACAAAAAGGCACCTTGCTGATCGACTCATCGACGATCGCACCGCAGGTTGCTAAAGAGCTCGGCACCGCGGCGGCTGCCAAGGGCATCGAGATGATCGACGCGCCTGTTTCGGGCGGCCCCTTTGGCGCCAAGGCCGGCACCTTGACCTTTATGGTCGGTGGCACTGAACAAGGTTTTGCGGCGGCACAGCCGTATCTGCAAAAGATGGGTAAGGCGCTGTATCACGCCGGCGCGCACGGCAGCGGTCAAACCGTGAAGGTCTGCAACAACATGTTGCTAGGCATCACCATGATCGGTACAGCCGAAGCCTTACGCCTTGGTGTTGCCAACGGGCTTGATCCCGCTGTTTTGTCCGAAATTATGTCAAAAAGCTCGGGTAATAACTGGGTCTTAAATTCATGTAATCCATGCCCGGGTGTGATGCCAGAATCGGCTGCTTCAAACGGCTACGCAGGTGGCTTTGGGGTTGATTTAATGCTGAAAGACTTAGGTCTGGCCGTTGAAAACTCTCTGGCCACGAAGTGCAGTGTGCCGCTTGGTGGTTTGGCTCGAAACTTGTATGACATGCATAGCAAACTTGGGCATGGCAAGCTTGATTACGGCAGCATTTACGAAACCTTAGGAAAAAAATAGTTTTAAAAACCTAGGGTAAACGATGATGAGAAAACCCTAGGTGCATAATAGGCTTACAGTACGAGCAGCTAGAGTGCGGTATCAGTGTTTTTCGCTGATAAAAAGATGACTCACTGCGAAAAATAATCACAACTCTGGGAGACAAACCATGTTGCATCGCAAGCGTGCAGGTCTGCATTTTGTTCAAGCGGCGCTCGCTGCCGCACTTGTATCAGTGGGCTTTGCCGGTCACGCTGAAGTGGGTATCACCGACACCGAAATTATTTGGGGTAATTCGAATCCTCTGTCAGGCCCCAACGCAGGCTACGGTGCCATTGGTCGTGCACAGAAGGCCTGTTTCGACTACGTCAATAACGACCTTGGTGGCATCAAAATGGGTGATGGTAAAACCCGCAAGATCAAGTTGACGATGTATGACGATGCGATGGAACCAGCCCGTGCGTTGCAAAATGCCCGTCGACTGATTACACAAGATAAGGTGTTTGCGATTTCGGGCAACGTTGGCACGGGCGCTAACCTTGGTGCGCGTCCCTTTTACAACACTGAAAAGGTACCGCAGGTATTCTTGTATACCGGTGGGCCAATGTTTGGCTCAAAGCCCGAAGTCGAAAAGTTTCCGTACACCCTGTTGGCATTGTTGGCGTACAACACTGAAGCAGCGCTCTACGCGTCATACATTAAGGACAATTATCCCAACGCAAAAGTGGCCTTGTTCAACGATGATAGCGGCGGCCCGTTTTTTGCAACGGGTTTCATGAAGGCTGCAAAAGAGTTGGGGCTCAATGTCGTGATTCATGAAGAGCACTCATACAGCGAACCAACCATCGACGCAAAGATTGATCGCATCGCCGCCTCGGGTGCAGATGTGTTTGTTGATGCCACCACGCCTAAGTTTGTCGTGCAGGCTTTAAAGCGCATGCAGACGATCAACTGGAAACCTGCTCACATCATTTGGGGCGTGGGTTCAAGCATTGGTGGCGCGCTACAGCCTGCAGGTGCCGCAGCGTCGACCGGTGTATTGACTGGGTTGTGGCTCAAAGACCAAGCGAATCCAGCCTATGCCAACGACGAGGACATGAAGACCTATGTTGAAAAGCTCAAAAAGTATGACAGTGGTTTGAATCCTGCCGATCAAAATGCAGCGACAGGGTGGTTTGTATGCCACGCGGTCAAGGCGACACTTGAAAAGACCAAAACTCCGACGCGCGATGCGTTCATGGAGGCCGCACGTTCGATGAAGGGTGTGAAACCCCCTTTGTTGCTTGAAGGCATTACGCTCAATACCAATGGGTCAATCGATGGCTATCCGATCGAGTCTGTTCAGATGGGACAGTACGATGGAACGAAATACGTTCCCAAAGGGCCTGTGATTAATTACGAGGGCAAGACGCCTGCGCCTTGAGGTATTGCTTCTAAAGCAATGACACACCTTGTGATATTCAAGCAGTAAGCATGACCTCAGGCGCCTTGCAAAAGGCGTCTGAGTTGTTCAAACACATACATACGAGATGATCATGGTTCAAAACAGTGCTGGTGCCGGGCAGAAAGTTGGCTTTGTGGGTTTAGGTGCGATGGGCGGTCGGATGGTTGCTCATTTAAAAGATTTTGCTGACGTGCTGGTGTTTGACTTGGATGTCGCACGGCGTGAGCAGGCTGCAGCGGCAGCGGGCGGCAAGGCGGTGGCCAGTCTCAGCGCGATGGCGGAGGCTGAAGTCGTGATTTTGATGCTACCTGACAGTCCGATTGTGGATAAGGTCTTACGCAACGAATTGCTCAAGACCTTGAAGCCGGGCGCAATGGTGATTGATATGAGTTCGTCGACTCCTGCCAATACCATTGAGAATGCCAAACTTTCAAAACAACACGGGATCACGTTTATTGATGCCCCTGTATCGGGCGGCATTGGCGGTGCCGAGTCGGGCAAACTCGCGATCATGGCTGGAGGTGACGCTGCAGATTTTGCGCGTGCCTTGCCTTTGCTTAATCGAATGGGAACCAAAGTTGTACATGTTGGCCCTGTGGGTTCAGGTCACGCGGTCAAAGCGCTGAATAACTTATTGGGCGCAACGATTTTGGTGGCAACCTCTGAGATTTTTGCGGCCGGCGAAAAATTTGGGCTTGATCCTGCTGTGATGCATCAAGTGATTGATGCCTCGAGTGGCGGCAGTTTCATGAGCGCACAGGCTTGGCCACGTGCGGTGTTGCCCAAGACTTGGAACTTTGGTTTTGCGATGCAACTGATGAACAAAGACGTTGGGATTGCAATGTCGCTGATCGAGTCCACCGGGATCAAAACCGTTTTGTGTGAAGCCAATGCAGCCTTGTGGGCAAAAGCTGTCAAAGAGAATCCAGGTGCTGACATGACCATTATCACGAAAAATATTCGTGAGGCGGCAGGTCTGTAGGGATCTGACTATATGAATCCAACCCATAAATTGTCTGTGTCGGACTTGTCTCTGCGTTTTGGGGGCATCGTCGCGCTCAATGGCTTGTCTTTTACTGTGGATGAAGGATCGATTTGTGGGTTGATTGGTCCAAACGGCGCGGGTAAAACGAGCCTATTTAATTGCATCAGCCGTTTGTATAGTCCCTCGGCAGGGCGGGTGGTCTTCAATGGTCGCGACATCACCGCTGTTAAAGCGAAAGAAGTCGCCAATCTTGGTATTGCGCGTACCTTTCAAAATCTCGCCTTGTTGCCTTCGTTGACGGTACACGAAAACGTGATGCTCGGTGGCCATCATTACGGCCGTAGTCGTTTGCTGACAGCACCGTTTTCGCCGCTTTCACGTCGACCCGAAGAGGCCTCGCTCAGTCGTTTCGCGCACGAGTTGCTTGAGCGTTTAAATATGGCTGATTTACATGACCAGCGTATTGATGACTTGCCATACCCAACCTTGAAAAAAGTTGAGCTCGCGCGCGCGCTGGCGATGCGCCCAACTTTTTTGATGTTAGACGAGCCGGCCGGTGGGCTATCGCACTCGGAAGTAGGAGAATTGTCTGACACGCTGGTGCGAATCCGAAACGAGTTCAATCTAACCTTGTTACTGGTCGAGCATCACATGGGTATGGTGATGAAAATTTCTGACAATATTGTTGTGCTGGATTTCGGGCACAAGATTGCTGATGGCAAGCCCGCTGATATCAAAGTCAATCCGCGTGTTGTTGAAGCGTATTTAGGTAAGCCAAGATGAGCTCTACTCGCGCAGAATCGAAAGAGCTCAATCTGACTTCTGATCATGCTGAACCACAAGGGCGCGCCGAGAAAAAAATGAACGTTCTAGACATTAAAAACTTTTCAGCTGGCTATGGCCGCCTGCGAGTGCTACACAATATTTCGATGTCTGTTCAAGAGGGCAATGTCGCGGTGTTACTGGGCGCCAATGGCGCCGGCAAAACAACCACTTTACGCGCGATCAGTGGGCTGATCAAAAGCGAAGGTAGTGTTTTGCTAGATGGTCAAGAGACGCGTGGCTTAAGCCCTGATCGAATCGCGCGGCTTGGTCTCGCGCATGCCGCCGAGGGGCGTGGCACCTTTACTGATCTGACGGTCGAAGAAAATCTACGCGTTGGGGCTTTTAGGCGAACCGACAAAAGCGAGATCACCACTGACATTGAAAAAATGTACGATTTATTTCCACGTTTACGCGAGCGCTATCAGCAAAAAGCCGGCAGCCTAAGCGGGGGCGAGCAACAGATGCTTGCAGTGGGCCGTGCGTTGATGCTGCGTCCGCGAGTGCTTTTACTTGACGAACCCTCGCTAGGCTTGGCGCCAGTCATCATTAATGATTTATATGACACGCTTGCGCGCGTCAATAAAGAGCTACGCATCAGCATGCTCATCGTTGAGCAAAACGCAAACCTGGCGCTTGAGATCGCTGACTATGCCTACGTGCTTGAGTCGGGGGTGATTTCATTACAAGGCCCGGCAAGCGAAATTGCCTCACACGATGGTGTACGTGCAGCCTACCTTGGGGATCTGTGATGGTTTATTTTCTGCAGCAGCTACTGAATGGTTTGGCAACGGGTGCGATCTATGCCTCGTTAGGGTTGGCTCTCGTGTTGATTTATCGCACAACCAACATCGCTAATTTTGCCCAAGGAGAGATGGCAACCTTCTCGGCGTTTTTGACCTGGCAGCTGACTGAGTTTGGTTTACCGATCTGGTGGGCAATTCTCATTTCAATCGGGTTGTCGCTGATCATGGGCGCACTCACTTATGTGTTGATTGTGCGGCCGGTTCAATATAAAGACGAAATGACAATCATCATCGTTACTCTGGGTTTGTTTCTTGCCTATAACAGTGCCACCGGCGCGATTTGGGGCTTTATGCAAAAGGCCTCGCCAAGCCCGCTTCCTGTTCATACGTGGACGTTTGGCACATTGCGTATTGGTGCTGAATTGTTGGCGTTTGTGGCCGTGCTTATGACGATTTCTGTCGGACTGTACGTTTTGTTTCAGCGCACACGGTTAGGGATGGCACTACGGGCAGCAGCTTCGAATGCGCAGTCTGCACAACTGGTCGGTATCCCTTATACCGCAATGATGACGTTGGGTTGGGGGATGGCAGCGGCGCTCGGCTCGGTGTCAGGCGCCTTAGTCGCTTCGCGACTAACTTTAGATCCAAATATGATGGGCGATGTGATTATTTACGCGTTTGCCGCCGCCGTTGTAGGTGGGCTTAGCAGCTATCTGGGGGCGGTTGTCGGCGGCGTCGTGGTCGGCGTGTCGCAATCTTTTTCGACTGCGTATTTGCCGGCTTTGGGCGCTGACCTTCAGATCATTGTGCCGCTATTGTTAATTGTCGCTGTGCTGATCGTGAAGCCCGAAGGTCTGTTTGGTAAAGCCGTTCAGGTGAGGGTATGAACATGACGGTTAAACACTGGTTGTTTGGGTTAGTCTTGGCGGCATTACTTGTCGTGACTCCAATTGTCGCCCCGAGCTATCTAACCTTTCAGTTAACTGGGGTGATGGCCTATGCGGTTGCTGCAATTGGTTTGAATCTGATCATTGGTTATGCCGGTCAAATTTCGCTTGGCCATAACGCCTTTTTTGCTTTGGGTGCGTATACAGCCGCTTTGAGTGTGGCGCATTTGCATGTTCATTACGTCGTCTCGGTGTTGATCGCAGCTGCCGTCACCTTTGTTGTTGGCTTTTTAGCGGGCTTTCCGGCGCAACGTTTAAAAGGCCTTTATCTGGCCCTCATTACGTTAGTCCTTGCGGTATCAGTGTCCCCTGTTATCAAGCACTTTAAAGCTTATACAAACGGCATGTCGGGTTTATCGGTCGATCGCCCAACGCCGCCTGTTTGGTCGGGCCTTACGCAAGATGCGTGGGTTTATTACGTTGTGCTGATGTTTACCGCTGTGTGTTTTTTCTTGGCCCGAAATTTTGTGGCGGGTAGCACCGGACGTGCGCTCACCGCTGTGCGGCAAGCCCCGCTGGCGGCGTCCTCAATGGGGGTTGATGTCAACGGCTACAAAGTGCTGATCTTTGGGCTGGGCTCAATGTTTGCGGGTATCGGTGGTGCGATTTTTAATTTTTCGATTGGGTTTATTGCACCTGACTCGTTCAACCTCTTGCTGTCAGTGAGTTTTCTTGCTGCAATTGTGGTGGGTGGCTTAGGCACTGTCTGGGGCGCGCTGGTCGCGGGTTTGTTTTTACAGTTTGTACCGTCATACGCCTCAGACATCAGTAATGCTCTGGCCGGTGCTGTCTATGGCGGCATTCTGATTGTGTGTATGTTCTTTATGCCAAAAGGCATAGTCGGTTCGGCACTGGCCTGGTCGCGTGAGCGCAGGCTTGCAAATAAATTGAAAGGTTGAAAATGCGTTTAGCAATTTTGGATGATTATTTGGGTATTGCGCAAACAATTGTTGACTGGAGCGTAGTGCCAGGGCTTGCGGTTGTAGGGTTTCGCGATCACGTGCACGACCAAAATGAATTGATCGATCGCTTGGCAGAGTTTGACGTTGTCATGCGGATTCGTGAACGCACAGAGTTTCCACGCGAAGTGCTCTCGCGCTTGCCAAAACTAAAGTTGATTTTGGCAACTGGTATGCGTAACGCGCGTTCGATTGATCTGCGCGCGGCCGACGAGCTTGGGATCACCGTGAGCACGACAGAGGCGCAGCACCAAACGACAGTTGAAGTGACCTGGGCATTGATTCTTGGCTTGTTTCGCTCGATCCCTCAAGAGAGCGCCTCGCTGCGTGCCGGTGGGTGGCAAGTTAGTTTAGGTCGTGGCTTGGCTGGCAAGACCTTAGGGATTGTTGGCTTGGGCAACATGGGAATCCCGGTTGCGCAAATTGGCCAGTTGTTTGGCATGAAGGTTGTGGCCTGGAGTCGCAACATGACGCCTGAGCGTGCGAGCGCCTACCAGGTTGAGGCCGTTTCCAAAGAGACGCTGTTTCGACAAGCAGATGTGATTACGATTCATATGCCCTTAAGCGATGCGACGCTTGGTCTGGTAGCGGCCTCAGACTTGGCCTTGATGAAGCCAGACGCCTTTTTGATCAATACCTCGCGCCCGCAAATCGTGGCTGAGGGTGCCTTACTCGAGGCGCTTGAACAGCGGCGTATCGGTGGCGCAGGGCTCGATGTGTTTGAAGTTGAACCTCTGCCCTTTGATCACCCCTATCGAACCCTGCCTAATGTGCTGGCAACGCCTCATATTGGCTTTGTGACCAAAGAGAATATGGAAGAGTTTTTCCATACCTCACTTAAGAATTTGTTAGCCTTTTTGGCTGGTTCACCGATTAACGTGATTAACGGTGCTCGGCCATTTTTACCTGATTCGCAGGTTGCAAAACAGATGCATGCCAAAGGG
>CAIZGG010000112.1 GCA_903932425.1 uncultured beta proteobacterium
GATCTTTTGGAGTGTATCGCTAAAAAACGACAACCTCCGAAACATCCCTACAAGCGTTCAAACGCCCGTGTTAAACGAGCGTAAAGCCATGCTTGCGCAAAGGCAAATCTCGTGCGGGTTTACCCGTAGCCGCATAGATCGCATTGAGCACTGCGGGCCCTACAACACAGATGGTCGGCTCGCCAACGCCACCCCAGAAATCGTGGGTAGGCACCAACACGCACTCAACTTTCGGCGTGTCTTTCAGCTTGGCCAAAGGGTAGGAGTGATAGTTGGTTTCTTTCACTTGTCCGTTTTCAATGGTGATGTCTTCATTAAAAATGGCAGACAGCGCCATCACAACCGAACCTTCAATCTGCGCCTTCACCTGCGAGGGGTTCACAAAATGCCCTGAATTCAAGGCAAACACCATCCGGTGCACTTTGACCTGCCCACTCGCCGACACCGACACTTCAGCAGTTGCGGCAGAATAGCTGCCATAGCCCATGAACTGAGCGATACCGCGATACTGGCCGGCTGGCAGCGCTTTACCCCAATCGCCTTTTTGCGCGACAGCGTCTAAGACGGCTAAATGCTTTGGATGATTTTTCATCAAGTCACGACGAAACGCCAGCGAATCACGGCCGGCTGCACGCGCGCACTCTTCAATGAAGCATTCCATGTAAATACCATTTTGATTGGTATTGACACCACGCCACGGACCGACCGGCACGTGGCTGTTGCGCATCACGTATTCAGTTAACAGCGATGGGAAGGTATATCCCAGTTGCGCATCGCCCGGCTCTTCGTAATACCCTTGCAGTTGCCGAACATCTTTATTATTTTTAATGGCTGACGGGCTCAAGTACGCGTTGATCGACTGACCCGACACCCGAATATGGAAACCTGTGACATTCCCTTTAGCGTCAAGGCCTGCCGACATTTTTGCCATCGAAATGGGCCGATAGAAGTCATGCGTCATATCTTCTTCGCGACTCCAGACCATCTTGATCGGAACATTTGGATAAAGCTTAGCAATCGCCACGGCATGATGCATAAAATCTTGCGTGCCACCGCGTCGACCTAACCCACCGCCCAAATCCATCGTCTTGATGTCGCAGTTTGCCAACGGCAAGCCTGAAGCCTCAGAGAGCGCCGCAATCGACGCTTCGGCGTTTTGTGTGGGCACCCAGGCGTAAGCACGATCACCGCTGATCTGCACCACGCAATTCATAGGCTCCATCGTGGCGTGGGCCACGAACGGACTGCTGTACACCGCTTCGACAGTTTTTGCCGAACCCTTAATCGCGGCCAGCGCATCGCCCTCTTTACGCTGCCAGTAATCGCCCTCAGCGCCTAAGCCCTCTTTTAAGGCCGCTGCGATTGTGGTGCTTGAGACCTTGGCATTGGCACCCAGATCCCAATCGATCGGTAAATTTTCTAATGCTGTTTTTGCACGCCACCAGGTGTCTGCCACCACGGCCACGGTTGAATCATTCACTTTAACCACGCCCTTGACACCGCGCATGGCCTTGATTTTCGATTCGTCAAAACTGACCAATTTTCCGCCAAACACTGGACAGCTCTTGACTGCGGCGCACAACATTCCGGGCAGACGCAAATCAATGCTAAAGACCTTAGCGCCGTTGACTTTGTCGGCTGTATCAAGCCGAGGCACTGCCGTGCCTGCGATCTTCCAGTCTTTAGGCTTTTTCAAAACGATCGACTTTGCTTCAGGCGGCGTCAGTTTAGCGGCCGCATCGGCGACTTTGCCATAGCTCACTGAGCGATTTGTGCTGGCGTGCGTAATTACCCCATTAGTGACGGTTAACTCTGAGACCGGCACTTTGAATTGATCAGCAGCTGCTTGCAACAACATCATGCGGGCCGCAGCGCCACCACGACGCACGTAATCATGTGAATCACGAATGCCACGGCTGCCACCGGTCGCCATCGCGCCCCAAGCACGTTTGCGCGCTAAATTTTGCCCGGCCGAGGGTGACTCATAGGTTACTTTTTTCCAGTCACAGTCAAGCTCTTCGGCCACCAACTGCGCAAGACCGGTACGCGTGCCCTGTCCCATTTCAGAACGAACGATACGAATCACCACCGTGTCATCGGGCTTGATCACAACCCACAAGTTCACCTCATCGGCAGAGAGCGCTGGCGCGCTGGTCTGTGCCAAGGCTGGACGCGCGCTCATCAAGCCAAGCGCGAGGCCCGCACCGACGGCGCTTGTTGCAATTAAAAACTGACGGCGGGCAGGCTTCGAAGGGGCGTTACCCAAACGCTTAACGTTACGAATGGCGCTCAATGGCTTACTGATATCGTTTGTCATGTTCAGTCTTCTTATGCTTTGGCGACGCCAGCGGTCGCGTAATCATTTAAAACATCGGCCAACTGCTTTTGACCCGCTGCCACGTGAATACCATCCCGAATACGCTGATAGGTTCCACAACGACAGATATTGGTCATCGCCGCATCAATATCAGCGTCAGTTGGCTTGGGCACACGCTTGAGTAGCGCAACGGCCGCCATCACCTGACCTGACTGACAATAACCGCACTGGGGAATATCCAGAGCCACCCAGGCCTTTTGAACCGCATGACTGGTATCTGGCGACAAGCCTTCGACCGTGGTAATGGCCTGCCCTGCAGCACTGGCAACCGGGATCGAACACGAGCGCACCAATTCACCGTTTAACTGAACAGAACAGGCACCGCACTGAGCGACACCGCAGCCATATTTAGTGCCCGTCAGACCAAGCACTTCTCGTAATGCCCACAACAGCGGCATATCAGGTTCAACGTCAATATTGTGAACCGTACCGTTTACTTTGAGTTCCATGAAAAATGCCTCAAGTCAGAATAATTACGAGTGACTATACCTGAGCAAATCACTCAAGTCAGCAAGGTTTTGCACAAGGTTTTGCAGGTTTCAATTTAAAGACCACAAAATCATCAGGGCTATATCTTTTTATTGGATGCGTGCTTGAGTGGCACGAAGGTCGAGCGGTTCATCCTCAGCGACAGCCGTCGAATGCTTGAGCTGTAAGTGCACAGCCCAGACCCCAGCCTTAGTGCATGTGCAAGCGCGCGAAACTTTCGAAATCATGCGCGGGGATTGGATGACTGTACAAGTACCCCTGAAAAGCGCTACAGCCAATATCCTGCAAAAACTTTTGCTGCCCAATCGTTTCAACGCCTTCCGCGATCACCTCTAGGCCCAACGAGTGTCCAAGCGTGACAATGGTGCGTGCGATGGCTGCACCATGCGAATCGGTCAACATATCACGCACAAACGATTGATCGATTTTGAGTTGATCAAGCGACAAACGCTTGAGGTAATTAAGCGACGAATACCCCGTACCAAAATCATCAAGTGAAACTGCAATGCCCAAGTCTTTGAGCGCCGCTATTTTACGGTTCACATCCATCAAGTCATTGACCAACATACTTTCTGTCAGCTCAAGCTTCAGACGCTCAGGTGGCGCTCCGCTAGCCTTTAAAGCGCTTAATACCGTATCGGTAAAATCAGGTTGCTGAAACTGCACAGGGCTGATGTTGACCGCCAACTTCAGTTCACGCATGTGCGCCAGTTGCGACCATCTAGACAGTTCAATACAAGATTGCTCGAGTACCCAGCCACCAAGTTGCTTAATAAATCCGATCTTTTCAGCCAGAGGCACAAATAGCCCCGGAGAAATATTGCCGTAAGTAGGATTTTTCCAGCGCAACAACGCCTCTGCTCCGCTGACTTTAAGTTCGGCGTCAATTTGAGGCTGAAAGTGCAAGCTCAGTTGCTTGCCTTGAATCGCCTGACGCAACTCGTTAGCCATCAGCAAGCGCTCATCAAGGCTTGCTTGCATCTGCGTGTCAAAAAAGCGATAGGTGTCCTTACCCTGAGCCTTGGCCTGGTACATCGCCATATCCGCGTTTTGCAACAAGCCCTCTGCGGTCGCCTGGTGATCTCCAATCAAAATCACCCCTGCACTCGCAGACGAATCGTGCGCGGTACCTTGCAACATCACTGGAGTCGAAAGCAAACCTAAAATACGCTGCACCGCAGCCAGCGCCCTGGCGCCCGACAAGGCGTGGTCTGACCCAAGGTTTCTCAGCAATACGACGAACTCATCGCCCCCCATCCGGGCCACAGTCTCATCGGCTCGCACACAGCTCAATAAACGCTGACTCACTTCGATTAAAAATTGGTCACCCTGTTGGTGACCAAAAGCATCATTTACATTTTTGAAATTATCCAGATCCAGATAAATCAACGCCCCATAGTTGTGCTCGTTCAGGCAAGCCTCCAACGCATCGCTCAACCGGTCTGTCAGCATCCGACGATTAGCCAAACCAGTCAGGGCATCCGTAAAAGCCAGTTGCTCAATCTTATGCGCCGCTTGCTTTTGCATCGAGATGTCGCGCTGTACACCAACAAAATTCGTACAGACTGCTTGTTCATTAAAAAGTGGCACAACATCTAACGCGATCCAGCTGGGCTGGCGAGCCTGAGAGTGCGTCAAGACTTCGACGTTCAGAGGCTTTCGCTCGTTAAAGGCCGACTTCACAAGCGCCAAATCTAACGGCGCAAGTTGACCTGCATTGAACAGTGGCGGGCACTGACCAAGAAGCTGTTCACGCTTAACACCCGACATCTTCGTCAGCGCGTCGTTGGCAAAAATCACTTTCGGCCCACCCTCGAGATCAGCATCAGTCACCCACACACCGTCATTGACATAGGTGACGGTTGCCTCAAGCAAACGCAATTGTTCGATTCGCTCTCGTAATTCACGATCAGTTTCGCGTAGCGACCTTTCAGACAACGCCTTGCTAGTCAGTGAATCAGCTATTTGCTGAACCTCAATGTTGTCAAAAGGCTTTTTAAGAATCAGAAAACGATCACTATATTCAAGTTGTTCGCGAATCTCTGTCCATGAAAAATCTGAAAACGCGGTACACAAAACAATATGCAATTGCGGATCAATCTGCCAGATGCGTTGTGTTGTCTCGATACCGTTCCAGCCATTGGGCATACGCATGTCGACAAACACCAACGAATACGGATCATTTTGTTCGTGCGCCTGACGTACAAGGTCCAACCCTTCTTGCCCGCGCGAGGCGACATCAATCCGATACTCGATCTCAGGAAATTTTGCAGGAAGATCACGACCAAATAACCCGGCCGCCATGTCTTTGAGTTGCAGGCTTTTAACAGAGCGAACGGACAACACTTTCAGAAAGTCTTCGCCAATTGCAACATTGTCATCAACCACTAAAATTCGTCTGGGTAGGTTTGCTTGCATAGTCATGACACAACAACCTGTTCTGTTAAGGCGGGGGCAAGATCAATCGGTAAGCTCAAGCTGAAAGTCGACCCCAAATAAATTCCATCGCTCTGAGCAGTGAGTGTTCCGCCCATCTCTTGAGCCGCCAAGGCACTGGCGTGCAAACCAAGACCGTGACCGTTTTCTTTTGTAGTGAACCCATAAGAGAACAAACTACTCAGCGTCGCCTCGGTCATACCAATGCCATTGTCAGTGAAATCCATACGCAAGGTGTGATCATTGCTTTGGCTGACCTGAATCTGGAGTCTGCGTATATTTCTTTCTACCGAAGCCATAATTGCTTGCTGTCCATTCATCAAAAGATTCAAGATAATTTGAGTTAACTTGATACGATCGCCACTCCACCAAATCTCATCGCCAACCTGACAAGTTACCTCAATATCAGCTTCCTTTAATTGAACAGCCAAAAGTGATAAAGCATCGTTCAACACCTCTTTTATGTTCATCCGTACTTTTAACCCACCTTGACCACTTAGTGACTGTTGGCGGGTAACAATCTCTTTAATGTGTTGCATACTCAGCATAAGTTGCTCGATTTCCTTGATGGCACTTGCGTACTCAAACTGCCAAACCTCTGCCAGCAACGTCAAGTACTCGGGGAGTTGGCGACCTTGAGGGTCGTGCTGCAAGTATTGTCCTAAATCCGTACGGTGGGCGGTCAGGAGGCTGATCGCCAGCGGAAAGTCTTTCAACGAGGTTGTTTTTTGCTGCTCGTATAACGTGAGCACAGCGACATTGGCGCTATTCAATACATTTCCAATATCATGGAGCACACTATTGGCAACTTCCGCCATACCGGCGCGATGTGAAATGGCGTACGTCAAGGCGTTGGCGCTGACCAACTCGCGTTCGACTCGTCTTCTTTCGGCCACCTCTAAGCGTAATGCTCGAGTACGTTCTAGCACTCGTGATTCAAGCTCTTCGTGTGCCTTACGCAAGGCCTCTTGCGTCACCTGACGATCCCTTAGCTCAAGCTGCAAGCGCGTGTCAGAACGCAGTAACCACAGCGCGCCCAACGCCAACAGAAGAAGTGCGGCTCCCGAGCGCCACAGGATTGCACGCACAGTGTTATCCCACTCTTTCAGAAATAAATCACGGGGAATGACGCTTGTCACAATCAAAGGAAATTGCTTGACGCGCTGCGCTGCCACCATGCGCAGTTCAGTGCTATTTGCTTCGGTTATTCGCGCAGAGTCAGTGACCAACACACCTTGCGCGAGCCCTTGCACACCAACGATATTCTGCGTTGCACTTGTCAGATTTTTCTTGCCAATCAGTGCATCGGTCTTTGGCCAACGCGCCATCAAGGTGTAATCACTTCGATATAAACTGATCGACGCGCCTACACCCAATTTTTCAGCCAGCTTTGCATAGAGCTCAGAAAATGGCTGTAACGAAACCTCGACGCGCAACCACGCCAGCACTGAGCCGTCGCGATCTCTGACCTGCCGCATTACGTCAAACAACCACTGCTTTCTGCCGTCGTCAAAGCGGGGGGGGCCAAGGTAAATCGTACCTGACGATCCAGAGGAAATTTGTACCAGATCGCTTTGCTGCAGCTCAATCGCGGGGGGCGCTATGACGGTGTCTGACGAACTCACGATTCGTCCACTTGGCAACACCAGGCTGACGGCTTGAATGAACCGATTCACACTGACCTTGTCCTGCAGCACCTGAGGCAAGGTCACGCCAATATCGTTTTGCGACTTGGGACGCTCGACTTTGAGGGCTTGTAAGATCAGGTCATCCGAGAGCCCCTCAAACGCCGCCTGCGCTAACTGTAGTGATTGTGCCGAATGCTCAGCCAACACCACGTTGAGGTGAGACAACTGTTCTGACCAAAGCCGAACCGCGGTTGCATACCGATTGTTTGCGTTGAACACCGCGGTCGAGACAATAAAGACCGCGGCAGCCAAGACCATCAGCCAAATCGATAACCGTCTCGACTCTCTGAGCGACCGTGCTTGGCCGAAGAGCCCCCGCGCAGCCTTTAAGAGAGCATCAACATGTCTCAAGCGTTTTCACACTCAAAGGTGAGGTTCAAGTTTAAGCAAATCTTGCAGGGGTAGCGCCTTTGAATACAACCAACCCTGAGCCCGATGACAACCAGCCGTAATTAACGCTTGTTGTTGTTCGACATTCTCAACACCCTCAGCCGTCACCTCAAGATCGAGTGTCTTGGCAAGGTTAATAATCGCGATGATGATCTTCTTTTGCGTGGTGTCATGCAAGGCAGAAATAAACCCCGAGTCAATTTTCAAGCGATTAATCGGCATATTGGCGAGCCGCGCAAACGATGAGTAGCCTGTACCGAAATCGTCAATCGCCACCTCAACTCCCAAGGTACGAATCGATTTCAACTGTCCAAAGATCTCTGCCGCCGAATCAGCTGCGTGACTCTCTGTCACCTCAATCTCAAGGCCTTCTAAAATCTCAGGTCTTTCGTGCAAATCTTTGGTGAGCAAGCCAAGTAACGTACGATCGCGAAACAAATGCGGTGAGGCGTTAAAGGCAACCTTGGTGCCGGGAAACTTTTTGATAATCGTCGGCAAGTCACTCAGGACTTGCGACAACAGCGATCCACTCAGACGCTCGATGAGTCGCCCTTCTTCTGCGATCAAAATAAATTCAGCAGGCGATACAACGCCAAACACGTCATCATCCCAGCGGGCTAACGCTTCAAAGCCAATGATTTTGCCGGTACGCATATCAACTTCGGGCTGGTAAAAAGGCTTAACCAGATCTGAGGTAATGGCGAGCGAGAGCTTTTCTTCAAGAAAACGTCTTCTGGATACCAAGTCGCCCAACGCCTCGGTGAACCAAGTTAAGCGGGCGCGACCTTGCTCTTTGGATAACTGAAGTGCTGCATCCGCCGCCAGCAACAACTCATTCAGTGTTTTAGCCTGCTCAGGGTAAACCGTGCCGCCCGCACTTAAACTGAGCACGTAGGATTGGTCTTCGACCAAAGTCGGCACACTGACTACAATATGCGACAAAGCTGCCTTAAGTTGGTCAAGAAATTGCACCTGTTCAACTTCTACCACTGCAATGAACTCATCACCCGAGCGCCGACATAACATCGAGCCTTTCGGCAACACCATTTCGAGATAGGCAGAAACCTGCGCAATGAGTTTGTCGCCGTTCTCTGGCCCATGCCTGTCGTTAATTGTTCGAAGACGGTCAATATTCAAAAAGAGAAACAAAAATTGCTTGGTATTGAGGTCAGGATTTGCGAGGCGGTCTTGCACCGTCTGACTAAAAACAGCGTAGTTCGGTAGCTGAGTCAGTCGATCTGTCGTAGTGAGGTGCCTGAGCTTCGCTTCAACGTCTTTGGTGTGACGAATATCTGCAAAAATTGAGACGTAACCCTGCCGGTCACCCCGTTGATCGACTATTTTTGAGACGGACAACAGCACTGGGATTGCACAGTCATTGCGATCGACGAACACCGTTTCGCCACGCCAGTGACCTAGGTCAATCAGTCCATCCCGAATTTGTACTGAACTGTTCTGCGCCGCATTGTTGCGATACAGCATACCGGCGGGTCGACCTATCAACTGCTCTCTGGTGTACCCAGTAATCTTTAATAGTTGCGGATTGACATCAACAATTTTTCCGTCGACATCACTAACTAGGATTGCCTCACCCGCCGTGGTGAACACATGGTCGGTAATGCGCAGCTTGCCAATTTTTCCTTGCTGTTCAAGCAACAGCGCATGAACCGACTCTTTGACGTGCGAAATAATGTCTTTCGGCGCATCAGTTGGCAAGGCCACTGGCTTTCCGGCAACAATATCGTGACTCAACGAGACAATATCGTGCATGCGCGTTTGCATGTCTTGTGAAAAGCCACGAAGTTGAGCTTGATTGAGGTACATCACAATGCCCGTGGCCACCACGATCACCAGCGCACAAATGACAACCCAAATCACAGAGCCATCGGAGTAAATCGCCCAACCTAACGCGCACAGAACGATCACCAAGCCAAAGAGCAGCGCGTACATGCGCTTGGCTATCCAGACCGAAACCTCATTGCCCACATTTTGCATGGCCATTTCTTGCATTCCAAGTAAGCTAGGGGTAAACCTTAACAGCGTTCAGTCCAGAACTGCATCTTCAAGGCAGCGATACATGCAAAGTTCATATACCCTTGCACGATTCGGCATTATTTTGCGCAAAATGCCACTCAATGCAGATAGCGAGCCACGCAGAGAAACTCGGTATCCTTAAAGACTACGCACTGATGAATAAAAAATTCGAACGGATACTAGAAAAAAACTTGACTAGCACACCGCCCTATTGAATGGAGTCTTTCGACGCTTTTTGCTGCAATACTCGTTCAGGAATTTCCCAGATAACAAGCTTTGGCGGTGTCTTTTTGAACGCCACACTTGCAAGATAGGCATTCATGGCGCCAGAAAAATCCCCACCACTGCGGGCAAGATTTGCGACCTTTGCTTTCAACTCTTTTTCAATGAAAGACACAAAGTTTGAGGTCCGCGAAAACGAGGTACCAATCACAACAACATTAGGTAAATCAGCGTCTCCAAACAAGTCGTCATTTTGGGCACTCGCAGTTTGGGTGGCACCAGAACCGAGTCCGCTGGCTGCCCGCACATCGACTTTAAAGCTCGTCTCTTGCGCAACGTCCTGCTGCGGTTGTAACGTGCCATCAAGCCAGTCGACACCGGCCAGGCGGATCAAATCGCCAGGCCGCTGGCTTTCAATGCGCTTATCAATCACCAACGTTTGCGCTGGAGTCGCCACGATTTTCATCCGCCGCACCTCGGCACTCACAGCGACCGCCGCTGCTTCTGCACCTTGCTCGGTCCAGTGCGAATCCGATTTCAAAAACGCTGCAGAATTTTTTTGCTTAAAAACCGTCAGCGTATCTGTCAGATCTAGTGCCTGAACGCCCGCAAGTTTGAGCTCGCTCACCCATTGACTTGCACGTTGGTTGTACGCACTTGGACGATGCAGGCTGCCAAGCTGCGAAGCTTCAATACGTGTTTTATCTGGCACCACGACCACGAGCAACTCGATGCCTTTGGCTGCGAGGGTCTTTTGTACCTTGAGTACATCCGCTTTACGCTGAGCCGAATTGAGCTGTGGAAGTTCGTGCACGGTGAGCTCGTCGCTAAGAAACAACCAACCCGGGGCGCCTCGCCTTACGCGCGGACCCAGATCACCCGCAATCACCCAGCTCACACCTCGTTCAATCTTTGCAGCATTTGACGGCACAGGAGCATCGGCCAGCGCCAGTGCAAAGGCCTGCGAGACGTCACCCTTTAAGAACGGTGACCACGAGACACCATTTGGAAATAAATTCAGTTTCCCAAAACTTGTGGCGTAAAGAGTCGAAAATAAGCCAAACACAATAAACAATGCAAAGCATGCGCCCGCAAGCGGGCTCGTCTTGCGATCACGCTCTGTGATTGGCTTGAGACCGGCTTCGGGCGGAATATAAGGCTTAGTCATCAGAATTGAAAATACAGAAAGGGAACTGCGCCGCGACTAGCGATCAGCGCAAAAGAAAACAGGAAACCAACAATTGGCCATACGGTTGCCACGAGCACAACTGCTGGGCCGGTCTGGCGCTCGGTCCACCCTTGCAACAGAGGCACCATGACACAAGCGATCCCCAAGGCATAAGCTAACCAGTGCGAAGGTCTCAAAATGACCGACATCGCGTCACTTAAACCAAAGCCATGCAAACCGAACTGACCCGCGTACATCTGCAAACCATTTTCAAAGGTATGAGCCCTAAAAATTGTCCAGGCTAAGAATACAAACAACAACGTCAGCACACGAGACAGAAGTACCGGCACCTGCCCAAGCTTAGCTTGATTCCATAGACGATCGACGCTCAGTGCAGCTCCGTGAGCAATGCCCCATAACAGGAAATTCCAGCTGTCACCACCATGCCACAGCCCTGCTATCGACATCGTCAACAAGAGATTGACATACGTCCGCACAGGCCCAAGCCGGTTACCGCCTAACGGGATGTAAAGGTAATCACGAATCCAGCTAGAA
Organism: uncultured beta proteobacterium; assembly: GCA_903932425.1. Lineage (GTDB taxonomy): Bacteria > Pseudomonadota > Gammaproteobacteria > Burkholderiales > Burkholderiaceae_B > Zwartia. The sequence goes on from CAIZGG010000112.1 coordinate 11,360, forward strand.
AGCGACAAATGCCAACGTCGCCAAAAATCCTGGATACTGGTTGCAAGGTACGGGTTGTTAAAGTTCTCGGGGAAGCGAAAGCCCAACATCATGCCTAAACCGATGGCCATCACGCTGTAACCAGCAAAATCAAAAAATAATTGCAAGCCGTAGCCGATGCAACCAAGCCAGGCATCTAAAAAGGAAGGGTTCTGAACTGCAAAGGCGACATCTACCACGGGTGCCAAGGTATCAGCAATCAACACCTTCATTGACATACCGATCATGAGGCGACGCGCCCCAAAAGAAAAATGTTGCCAGTCAAAAGGTCGCGAAACGAGCTCTCGCTTTACCCAGTCATAGCGGATGATTGGACCCGCAATGAGGTGAACAAACATTGACTGATAGGCACCAAAGCTCACAAAACTTTTATCGGCTGGAACGGTCCGGCGATAAACATCAATTAAGTACGAGATTGACTGCAGAGCGATAAACGACAAACCAATCGGCAAAATGACGAGTTGCCATTCAATGGAGAGAGCGCTGCCTGGCCCAACAATGCCATTGAGCGTTTCAACCAGAATGTTTGAGTACTTAAACCAGCAAAGTAACGACAGATTTAAAGTGATGAAAGCTGTAAGCATCCAGCCTCTTGCACGCTGAGTCTTGGTCGCATCAATCGCCAGCCCGCCGACCCAACCCATCACCGCAAGAAACATAAAGAGCAGCAAAAAAATTGGGCTCCACCAGCCGTAAAACACCCAACTACAAAGCAACAAGGTGGCGTTGCGGCGAGTGGGACCAACGACGGCATACAGAGCCAAAAAGGCTGGTAAAAAAATCGTCAAAAACTCAAGTGAAGCAAAAACCATGATCGATTAGATACTTGTAGAAGCGTTAACGTGCCACAGCATCTGAGGCGATAAAAAGGCGAGTTGTACTGGCTGTCGGTACAGCAAAGACGCTGTAGCGTTCGCCAGCGATTAATTCACCCAGCTCAAGTGGTGCGCCAGTTGCCTGATCGCCACAAAGGAGTTGGACAGAAATCTTTACCGGATTGATCATGCGTCTTGTTAGCGCATTCACACCGACTTTCTCAAAGAGCATCACCTCTCGACCGACCACCTGCAAACCAGCATTAGCACAAGCGGCGCTGACGTTGTAAAACGCCAGAGACACTTTTAGTGCGTTGAAATCATCAGGCTCTTCACCAATCGTGAGATGCTTTAATTTGGAGCCATCGGCCAGAGCAATCACAGTGACAAACTCGCCCGCTTTGACTGTTGTTGCAATGTCGCTTTTGCTTTGTGCTTGACTAAATTGCCCTTTGATATCGGACTTTGCACGAACCGGATAGAAAACCGTTGTTGGTGTCTTGGAATCGAGTTGCACTTTTGCTTGCGATCCGGCTGCAGTCAACTCAAGGGCAGCATCCGTGCCATTGATAAACCTCACAAACGACGAATCAGCGCTCGGGCCTGTTGGATATAAGGGAATGTCGGCGGCGCGACTCACCGCGCTGAGACTAAGCGAGCCCACACAAGCAATCACCCACAAGACGGTGTGCAACAGCCTACCCTTGCCACCCGCGTCTTTTACTGCGTCAGTTGTCACTGTGTTTACCTTGCCTGAGACTAATCCTGCTTGTTTCATTTTTTCAACCCTTGAACGACAGGCAAAGCGGCCAATGCTTGGGTGATATTCGCACTCCAGGCCTGATAGCCCGCTAAGTTAAAGTGCTGTCCGTCAACAGTGGCCCATTGGCCTGGCTTTGAAAACTTCAGCGAATCGATAAACACACAGGGGGCCACGTTTTTTTCTAGAAACCCCGCCATAAATTCGACACGTTTATCATTTTTAAAATATTTACCGCCTGGCGTTCCCCACGCTGGGCCAACCCAAACACAAGGTGTCTGTGTCGCAGCAATTTCTTTTGTCAGGCCGGTAATACCCTGCCATGCCCATGCTCTTGGAAATGTCTCGTTGTCATACGAGGCCATGGTGTCACCTAAAATGATCACCACAAGGTTTGGCTTATCTTTAGCAATCAATTCTTTGATTGGACTCGTCGTAGCCGCCCGGCCTTTAAAGACAGTGTCACCCTTGAAACGATCCGCACCACAAGGCACTTCGACCGTCTTTAGCCAATCGCCAGCCGTTGCGCCACAGGCGCCAATTGCATGAACGGTTGCGCCTTGTTTGGTCAAGTCTTCATACAGCGGATTCATCAAATAGCCTGGCAGTGAGAGGTGGCTCTCACCAAGTACCAGCATTGCGATTCCGGCAAGTGTTCCTGCTGCCATCTGTATTTCCTTTATTTGCTGTTAGCTAAATTTTTTACAACGGTGGAAGCCAGCACACTTTTAACAATCTCACTGCCCCACAAGTCGTAGCCCGCAGCGGTAAAGTGCTGTCCATCAGAGGTTGGCCATTGACCTTGTTTAGAAAATTTCAATGAGTCGATGTACTCGCAAGGTGCCACCGTGCTGGCCAGTAGCGTGGACATCTGTTGCACGCGTGCAAAGTTTTTACCAAACGTACCGCCTTCAGTTCCCCAGGCTGGCCCCACCCACATGCACGATGCACCTGTTTTGGCAATTTCTTTGGTCAACGCAGTGACCTGTTGCCAAATCCATACCTTCGGAAAGTCTTGCTTATAACCAGCCATGGTGTCACCCATGACAACGATCACTAGCTTGGCCTTATCGGCCGCGACAAGATCTTTAATTGGCGTCGTTTTCGCCTCTTTCCCAACGGTGGTTGGTGCAGCCTTCCCAACCCGCTCTGCTCCACAAGTTGCCGATACCGAGCGCACCCAATCGCCGGCGGGAACTCCGCAAGCAGCCAAAGAGTGCACTTGAGCACCTTGCTGCATCAAACCATCATGCAAAGATTTAATCAGATAGGTTGGCATCGATAGGTGGCTGTCACCAATCACCAAAACCGTTAAGCCCGCCAATAATGCTGAAGCCATAAGAATGCTCTTAAATAAAGTTATAGACCGTAAGGCGAGACATACGGGCTCATTGGCATGAGCACTGGTCCCGTTCTTGGATAGAAGCTAAAGCGCAAATACAGACCCGCACCCCATTGGCGATAGTTACTTGAATTATCGAGCTGAACCAATCCACCTAAGAAGGCATAGCGGTTAAGTTGATACTCTCCCGCAGCGGATAAGTTGTAGGCCACGCCGGTTTGACTTTGGGCTTCATACGTTGCAGTGCCGGTACCACCGCCGCCCAAGGCCAAGACTCTGGCCATGGCAGCGTTAGCAGCCGCCTGCAAGTCGCCGTTGTTGGGGAAATAATCTGATGCGTTTTGTGAAAACTTTTGTGCGCCCAAGGCGCCAGAAATTCTGTATGAAAAATCGCCCGAGCGCTGCGCCCAGCTCAGCGGCAAGGTCACTGCGTAATATTGTTGAGGACTAAAGTAGCCGCCTTGCCCATAGGTGTAATTGCTCAAGTTTTTGTTATAGAACATACTCGCTGCATTGACACCCACCGTCAGGTTTTCATCGTTTGTTTTAACGAGATTCCAGTACATCCCTAGATTGGCATCGGCACGTGTGTTCGCCGCCACGTTGTGACCGGTGATTGAAAACAATCCTGCTGAGCCAGTGACACCGTAGCCACCAAGATCTTTCGAAAGCTGTACGCGCGCGCCGGTTGACATCACTGCGCCCCACGTCTGCCCCGTTACGCTGTCTCGTGTTCCGGCAAACGACAATACGCTATCGACCACAGGGCGACTTGATGCGCTGACGCTGTAGTACCAAGTATTCTCTTGATCCAACATCCCGTCAAACTTGAGGCCACCTGTCACGTTGCTATATTGAAAGCCAACTGGCGTCACGCCAATGTCTGCGGTAAAGCCCGGAGTCTTGTAACCCAGCGACCAACCCACCCCTCGGGCGGTTTGCTCGCCTGGATAACCCGTCAGCCCTGCGAGCTGATCGAAGGCTGCCTCCGGACCACCGCCAAAAGTACTGCGAGAGTAAAAATCGGTACCGATTGCCCCCGCATTTAAAGAAACAGAGGTTGCGCTCAAACTCAACTTGCCATCCCCAACCGGCAGACGCATTTCAACCGGCACCTCAACGTCACTAAGCTTACCGCCGCCAGACGTGCCGTTACGATTTCGAACTTGCAAGCCAATCAACAGTTCGGGCGCGCGCTCTTGTTTGATGAGATCTAACTCGGTTGCGATTGTCATCGGCGTGCCGGTCATCGTGTCGGCGACTAAAACTGGATCCGCAGTCGGCACATTTCCACTCACTCTGAACGCATTAGGTGGTTGTCCACCCGGAGTATTGGGCCGTTCCGACAGCAAGGCACCGGCTGCCGCACGACTAGGTGAACCCGTTGACACGTCAGAGGGGCTGGCGGGTGCAGGTAACCCCTGCAAGGCAATCGCACGTTCAAATAGCTCTTCAGCCTTGGCGATTCGACCTTGCGCGCGATACATTCGGGCAGCAGCTGCCGTGACCTCAACATCGTCCGGTGCCAGCTCAAGCGCTTTGGTTAACGATGCTACGGCAGCGCTATTTTCTTTAACCTGAGTTGCGATTTGCGCAGCACTTAACTGCAGTTCAACGCTGTCAGGCGTTTTGGCTACCAACTCTTTAAAGACATCCAGTGCCTTGCCTTTTTCACCGGCCGCCGCATACAGGCGCGCTTGCGCTGCATTGACTTGAATATCAGACGGGCGTTGTGCCAACAGGGGTACGAGTCTGCTGTTGGCTTCGGTCAAATCACCGCGTTCACGCAACAGGTCAGCCTGGCGTATTGAATAGGTAAACAACAAATCATCGAAAAGGCGCTTCTCATCGCCTGATAACTTTCGAGTACTAACCGCCGTCAGGATCTTGGCGCACTCTGCGTCTTGGTTGGTACGTAACAACAGGGCTGCATATTGAAGCTGTACCTCAGGGTTGGGTTGTTTAGAACCCGCCATTGATTGCCGCAATAAATCAAGGCCTTTTGCCGGTTCACCGATGTCAACATAGGCCAAAGCTAACGCTCCGGTAAGTTCGACCGTCTTGGTGAGGCTGGTCTGGTTAGATGTCAAGAGCGCCAAAGCTTCAACTTGTCGGTCTTGTTGCGCCAAATTGGTCGCACGATTCAACTCGCTGTAGGCTTGCACACGGGTTTGTAGCGCAACCATATCGGGCGAACGCTCTTTGGCCGGAATCCGCTCTAGAAGCGCCGTGGCACCTGCCCAGTCTCGACGCTGCGTGGCCAATAACGCCCCGGCAAACAGCACACTTGCATCGGTCTGCTTACCCGCTGACAAAGTATCAAACATTGCACGAGCCTTCGCAGTTTGACCTTGCTTGAGGTAAGTTTGAGCCAACTCAAGGCGAATCCAGGGATTATCCCGATCGTTTTGCATAGCAGATTCAAGCTCAGTCACTGCTGCGGCAGAATCCCCCCTACGCAAGGCAGCGCGTGACAGACCCGTTGAGTACGAGGCTTTTAAACGATTCATTTGGGCCGTGCCACCAACTTGCTCAGGCGTGACCCCCTGAAGCAACTGCTGCGCGGCCGCTAACTTATTGTTCAATGCGAGAACACTGATTAAGCCGCTGAGTGCGAGAGCATCCTTTTTGTTCTGTGCCAAGATCGCACGGTAGGTTTTTTCAGCCGCGTCGTACTCTCCGGCCTCAACTTGCAGCCCTGCTAACGCCAGCTGCGCGCCACTCTGTTTTGGATCCAGTCTGGCGGCTTGTTGGTAGAGGGTGCGCGCGCGCGTTGTATCTCCATCACGCTGCGCTGAGTTCGCTTGCTCAATTAACTGAAGGTAACGCACATTACCAAGAGCGGTACCCCAAGTCTGACCGCCCGGCTGTGCGACGGCGCGTCCAAGTAGTTGTTGCGCTTCATCAAGCTTATTCTGCTGCAAACGAATAATGCCAAGCCCGCCTAACGCATCGGCGTCATTAGGGCTTTCTTTTAGACGTTTTGTGAACTCAGCCTCAGCGACGGCACGGTCGCCACGCTCAAGCGCAGTGAAGCCAGCCGTGACTACCGGACTGGCAACAGCCCCCGTTGCAACCTCAACACGCTTAGTGGCCTCGTCACGCATTTTGCGAATTTCAGCATCATCGGGGTGCACCTTGAGGTACGCATCGTATAAAGGGACATCGACCGAGCGAGGCTGTTCAAGCCATACCAACGATTTACGCCAAAATTCATTCGCTTCGCTTTGCACACTTGGTATCGTCGACAGGCGCGCCAATTGCTCAATGGCTGTCGTGCGTGTTTCGCCATTTCTGGCCAACAATTTCGCGGTCGCGAGTGCAATTTGCGGATCGTCTGGTGACTCTTTTGCCAACCGTTCGAGGCCACGCCGCGAAGGTTCAAAGCCGTCGGTTGAGTACCCTAGAAAGTTGTAATACTCAAGTGCAATGTCGCCAACGGGTTCTTTACCAGCGAAGATTTTCTTATAAATCGCAACGGCTTGATCCGCCTTTCCGCTTTCTTGCAACAATCTGGCTTCGTACAGCAATTTTTCGTTTGCAGGCGTGCGCAAGCTCAAATCTTGTTGCAGCATTGTGACATAACGCCCAGTAGGATCAGCCTGCTTAATCTTATCGACGTACGCTTGAGCACCCTCGAGCCGATTCGATTCCAGCTCAACCATCGCGAGGCCATACAAAGCACGCGCATCGGAAGGGTTAATAATCAATAGCTTTTTCCAGGCCTCTGCGGCACGCTCGCCATTGCCCTTCGACTTCCAGTACAGCGCCTGTTCCAGCAATACCTTTTGCGCAGCATTCTGCGCAAATCCCGCCTGCGGGCCAAAGGCTAGCAAAAGACCTAAAGCTATCGTACTGCGGCGTAAGAGCATGATTTTTCCCAATTAAATTTTGCTTGTCCGTTCTTCAAGAACTGGTAACGACCTTCTGTCCAACCAAAGGCAAAGAGACTTAAGGCGTAATCGTAATAAGGCGGCCGCACCGGGTACATCGTTCGGTCGCTTGCAGTGGCAAGCTGCTGGCTACGCGCACGTTGCGCCTGTTCTTCAAAAAGCTGCGTCGCACCCAAGGCTTTCAAATACGGCAGTACAGCTGCAGAGAATCCGAAAGGCGCTTTTCCGGTGACAGCACCTGTTGTGACCAATACATTTTCAGGTGGCTGCCTGTTTGCGCTGATATACGCCAACATGCCTGGGATCGTTTTGAGAACCTCGGTGGCTAAAGGATCATCCTTTGCTGTCATGCCTGCCCACATGTACACGCGGATTGCATCGTAGCTACCACGGTCAGCACCAAGCTCGTCAATCCCAAAATAGGCTCGTCCCTCGGGCGGGCGTAAGTAACTCACCCAGTCCGCGGCGAAACCCTTTGGGCTTGTCGCCTTTAGCAACCGAGGTGTGTTCAGGGCAATCTCAGTCCACGGCCCATTAGGCCGAAGTTCTGCTAAACGACGTAACAACGGAATCGGCAAATAGCTAGGATTCAGACGCCAGATATCGTCAGGCTCGACAAAACTGACACGCCCCGCTGATAACATTTTTCCAAAGTTTGGTAACTCAAGAATCAAATACTTCTCGATCGTTGCCAACACTTTGTTCCCTTCGGCAATGTAGTCCGGGCGTTGCCAAAGTCGGCCCGCTTCGAGCAACAGATACGCGATCCAGACATCGGCGTCCGAAGCAGAGTGCCCATCTAAAATCTTCCAGGTACCGTCTTCCGCTTGTCCCCAAAGCCACGCAGGCAAGCGTGTGTCTAAATCATTGGCGAACATATTGAGCACGGTCCAGCGCCAAATTTTTTCAAAATTAGCGGGATCGTTTGCGATTAGCGCAAAGAACATCGCATACGACTGCCCCTCAGAAACGCTATCGGCCTTTGGCGGAAATGAATAAATCACTCGTCCATCTTTTGTGACGAAAAATTTTAAAAATTCACTCCAGAGTGGCCAATCTTCAGCCTCACAGCGCGCACGAAGAGATGCGCCTGCCACGCCAACCGGTGCGCCGTCCTGCGCTTGCGTTTGTAACTGGGCTTGCACTTGCGTCGGGGCGCGCACTGGCGCCTGCGGTCGGGCTGGTACTGCTGCACCCTGCGGCGCCGAGGCCGACGCGGGTGCTGGGATGTTCACAGCCAATACGGGCGTGCAGACAAGCAGTGCCACGCTCAAACAAAGCGCGCGCCACTGTTGGTGTACAACATATGCACCGAACACTTTAGCCTTGGCGACCACGTTTTACACCATCGGCGACGGCTAATCGACGCTTTGCCAATGACCGCAAGAAGACAAACGCTACGATTGCTACCAACAAGGCAGCAGCCAAAGCGGTCAAGACGTAATAACTTAGGTTTCTAGACAACGTCCATTGGGTTTGCTCAAACCAGCCGAGACGCCCAATGTGATAAGACTGCTCTGCGACGAGGGCTTCAATTTTTTGCCCTCGCACCAAGGCCAGACTACCCTCTAACTGCTTGTCATAGCCCTCACCAGCAATCAGCGCACTGATGCCGTCGCGCAGGCCCTGTGCCTCAACGCCCCACAACAGCACTGCACTACGGCCACTCTTTAACGGCGACTCAAAACCCGCAAACAGTGCCCCATCGGCCAGACTATTGAACGTAATTTCTGAGCGCGCAAGCCTGACGTTAGCAGCAGGATCCGGGCTCACATACTGACGCGCCTCGTAAATTAAGTCAGATAAGCTCAGGCGCTTAGAGCCACCCAAACTTCCAGGCAAAGCACTTGCCCACTGCTTGAGCAGAGGCTGATTCGAGCCCGAAGCCACCAACAACAGATCTTTGTCGGCAACCGTTGCAATGCGCTCTGCTTGCGTGACCGTGATCGCAGTTCCTGGGTAGCCAGTCGACTCACCCAAACGGCCCAATAGTTCTAAATATGTTGAGTACTCTTGCAAGCTTGGGGCATCGGGCAGGACAACAGCCGTTTGAGACAAGTCAGCCAAACGTGTAAACGGGAAGCCTAGGGTATGAAAAGCACGCAAATCAGGCATCGCCATGAAGTGCGAAAAGCCCGAGATATCTAAAGTCGACGTCGGTTCGATCGCGCCGCGCATGTTATCAACCACAATGTCGCCGCACTCACCGGTCTTGATGTAATCGTATTGATAGCGCAATTGCAATTGCGATCTTGGGTATAGCGCTGTCAGCGGCAAACTTAATTTACCCACCATCGATTGCGTTTCATCGGCTTGAAGTTTTTCGAGTACGGTGCCTTCGCCCCAAACGCGCGAACGAACCTTGCCGTAAAGACTATCGTCGACGGTCAGACGCTCGAGCGGAAACAAAATAAACGACTTCACTAACTGATCATTCACGTTGACCGTCAATGAAGAATTTTTAGAGGTTGGCTGCGGGGTGTAGCGATACCGTAAATCGACTGGTACACCAGCAACCTTAGGGCTGTACAAATCGGGCGGTATGCGCAGATTCAGTCGAATCGGGCCCGGATCGTAGCCTGTGACATTCATCGCTTGAGCTGAGCTCAACTCGCCAAATTTCACCGCACGATCGGAAGGCAGCCAGTTTGGCGCGTCGTAGGGACGGCGGGCAACAAGCTCGGTCAAGCCTGTAATCGCGGCCGTTTGGCCCGACAACACTGAACCACCCAGGGCGAGTGCGCTGGCAGCTTTTTTCAACTCGGCACTGTCGCGTCCCATCACAAGCAGCAGTTTTCCGAACGGATCACTAGGGTTCGTCACAACCGAAATCGTTGGGCCAGAAATCGCTGCAATTTGAACACCCGCAACGGCAGGCTTTGCATTCGCAATCAATACGATGGCATTGCCTTTCGCGGGCACAGAGTTCATCGTGACTGGAAATCTGGCGCCTCGCCCAGCCGCCAGGGCACCGAACCATGAAGACAGTACACCACCGGCTTCAAGCATTGGGTTATCTAACGCGCCAACAAACACAAATGGCAAACTCAACGCACGTGCGTCGCGCTGATCCATGAAGGGCAATGGCAACAAAGAGAGATCATTAGGAAGTGCGATAGCCTGGGTGACAAGCTCGAGCACACTCTTGTTACTGATCGTTGCCCACAAACCATTATTAGTAGGATCTTCGCACTGCAAGGTGGTGCGCCCAATCAGCTGCAATGTCAATTGGTTGTAGTCTGAAATCAAGCGCACAGGCAGTTCGATTGTGCGTTCGAGATTTTTTCCTCCGTCAGCTTTTTCAACCGGAATACTGGCCGCCACATCGCCGTTAATCAGCACATTGAGTTGCGAGCCGTCGCTTAACAATGCAGGAGAAAAACCATAGCTCAACGTCAACGTTGCCTTCGAAATCACTTCGTCTGCACGAACATTGAAGCGCACGCCATCACGGCCATCGGCGCCCCTGAGGGTTAACGCACCATTCGCGCCAAGTTGACGCAATGTTTGTTTAACGGTTCGGGTCCCTTCGCCTGAGGTGACAGTAGCCGATGATTCAACCGGCGTGACTGCAGCGGGTATGACCGGCGCTGGCACTACAGCGCTGGCAGACGCTGGCGCAGGCACAAGCGAGGCGGGTCTGGGCACTTGCCCAAAGGCATGTGGCGCTGCACCTAGCAGGCCAGACAGCACGAGCACTGCAAAACAGGCTCGGTAGGCCAACACCGCAGCGCAGTCAAACAATCTGACGGAAACATTCTCTTTCATTACTGACTCTTGTGATGTGTGCATATGTGCGAAAGACATTCTTACGCTCTTCGTTTGACGAATGCGCCGCGAATCCCGCTGCGGATCAGGCCATACAAATTAACGAATCCGTGCCCAACTACGTTTTTGATAGATTTCAAAGGCTGATCTTCGGTGTGCTTGTCCCATTCGGTTGCCCACATATCTGCGCGGCCGAAGGTCATTTTTGCGAGCTCTTTAGTCTGTTTGAGCGTAAGCGAATCATCAAATTGAATGCCAACAAACTGCCCACCTGTTTGCACTGTTCCAGGAAACGTCGACTCTTTTTCACCCCGAAAAATCGACACGTGCACGCGCTCGCCGATCTCCCACTTGATTCCGTTGTCTTTGGGTAACTTCAGCCCAAGGCCTGTGCTCGAGAAGTTTGCGGTTTCACACATCACCGTGCGGCCATTTGCCCGAGATACTGTGGCAGGAAACGTAGCTTTAATGCGTGGCGTGTGTCGGATTTGACGCGATTCATTCGCAACGTACGCACTCGCGCTCAGGATCACTGTGTTGTAAACCACCCAGACACAATTAATCAAAGCGGTAAAAGGCTCGTTTGAACCACGAACTAACTCGGCAAGACCAAAGATCGCGCAGATCGCATTAACCGCCAGGAGCAAAACATACGGAACGGCCATCTTCCAATCGTAATATTCTTGGTCGATTTTTCCGCCCTTAGCGGTGACGTTGAACTTACCCCACTTTGGGTTCAGTAGCGCCATCAGCACAGGCATCGAGATGTACCAGGCCAGGACGGTCTCATAGACTTCATTCCAGAATGAATGCCTGTGGTTACCCTGTATTTTTGAGTTGGTCATACTTGCCAGCACAATGGCGGGCAATGCATAGGCCAACACCATCGAGGTCGTTGCCGTAAAAACATGGGCACCAAACACAAGGTAGGCGACGGGCGCACTCAAGAAGATCAGGCGTGGCAGACCGTAGAAAAAGTGCAGCATCGCGTTGACATAGCAGAGGCGCTGGCCCAGCGTCAGGCCGGGGCCAAACAGCGGATTGTCAATTCTAAAAATTTGAGCCATGCCCCGAGCCCAGCGAATCCGCTGACCCACGTGACTTGACAAGTTTTCGGTCGCCAGGCCGGCGGCCTGGGGCACCGCGAGATACGCCATGTTGTACCCACGCCGACTCATTTTCAAAGCCGTGTGCGCGTCTTCTGTCACCGTTTCAACGGCTACACCACCAATTTCTTCAAGCGGTGCGCGGCGCAACACAGCGCACGAACCGCAAAAGAAAGAGGCATTCCAGATGTCGTTACCGTCTTGCACAAGCCCGTAGAACAACTGCCCTTCATTGGGCACTTTACCGTGCGTTTCAAGATTACGCTCAAAGGGGTCAGGTGAAAAGAAAAAGTGTGGCGTTTGAACCATCGCCAGCTTCGGATCACGCAAAAACGAGCCCATGCACAACTGCAAGAACGAACGTGTTGGGATATGGTCGCAATCAAAAATTGCAACAAAATCACCATTCGTACGCTTTAAGGCTTCGTTGAGGTTTCCGGCTTTGGCGTGGCGATTGTTATCACGCGTCAAATAAATTGCGCCACAATTTTGAGCAAAATCCCTGAACTGCTCGCGGCGACCGTCATCAAGCAAATAGACCCGCAGTTTATCGGCAGGCCAGTCTAGCGTCAGCGCAGCCAGCACAGACAGGCGCACAACTGATAAGTCTTCGTTGTAGGTCGGGATAAAAATATCGACGGTTGGCCACTCAGAGGTCGGGCGATCAATCATCACGGGTTGACGCTCAAGCGGCCACGCTGTTTGAATATAACCAAGGATCAAACACGTAATACCGTAAAGCTCTGCAAACAACAAAAGGTAACCAAAAATGGCATCAGAGGCCGTCTCAAACTCAAGCGTGGCCGTCAGGCGCCAATAGAGATAGCGCAGAGTCATTAACAAAGAGATGCCGATCATGATGAGGATGCCACCGCGGCCCCAAGACAAACGACGAATTTTTGATGACACAAAGTAGGCGAGGATGCCAATCGTCGCCTGTTGATACAAATCCAACGGAACTGCAATGACGATTGCCAAGAGCACTACTGCAAGCACTGCAGCAATGGCACGCACTACATTGCTTTCCCAATAGGGAGCGTTTGCTGCTTTGCCACCAAATCGTTCGAGCTTTGCAGAAATCTCGGTAAAAGAGAACAGACTCATACGGATGCGGCTCCGGAGGTCTCAGGGTTGATCAAGCGTTCGACTGCTTGGACGCAAAGTTTGACGTCGTGCGCACCGCGGCTCAGCGGGTCATACTCTTGTAAATCTTTACTGTAGGCCAGGGCCTCAGGGATAGCCTGATCTTGATGGATCAGTACGATCGATTTTTTGCCAAACTTTGCTGTCATCATGTCAGTTACGTCATCGGCCAATTGCTTGACGCGGTCGACCTGATTAATCAACAACAGATAACCTAAAAATTTCTTTCGGCGCGAGCAGTACTGCTTGATCAAGCTCATGATCTTAGGCAGCGTCGCGTACGATGCAGCATCTGGCAGCGCCACGATGACCGCTGCATTGGCTGCAGCCAAGGCTTGCGTTAAATAGACGGAGGCGCCAGGAGGAGTGTCGAGCACAACGACGCAGTCATCGGCCAACCCTAATAGAGCAAGCTGATCGCGCAGCATGGTTGGGTTTTCACGAAGATCTTGTTCAAAATCGAGGCGATCGCTCTCGGTGATCGAACCGTACGGCAACACGTAATCGCCTGTATTGCCTTGTACCACGCTGCCGCGCCAGTCATCACCCGACAATACTGCCCGCGCCAGACCTCCAACGTGCCGAGGCGAGACACCAAAATGCAAACGCAACGCGTTTTGTGGGTCTAGGTCAACCGCCAGGACGCTTTTGCCAAGACGGCGTAAGCCGGAACAAAGATTTGCACTGACAGTCGTTTTTCCGACCCCGCCCTTGCCTGAGACAATTGCAATAATTTTCACGTGCGCTTCATCCGTTCAAACAACAAAGATTTTTTACCTTCGGCAGCACCAGATGGCGTAGGTGCACTGCCGGACAATCGGTTAAATAAGGCCGCAAGAGGACGAGGCTCACTTGAGGCGCGCATGCGCATGTGTGTCAGCGTCACGACTGAAGTTGGTTCAAGCGATGTTGTGGGCGCGGGCTTTTCAATTACACGCGGTGCAGGCGTCACAGCAACCGCTTTGGGCTGCGCCACCGGTTCAACGGCCACGCGCTGGCGCCTGGGATTCGCAACAACCGGAGCGATTTCCTCTTCAATGAACGGATCTGACTCATCGTCGATAAAGGGCTCTAAATCAGAATCCATTTCGTCAAAATCAGAGGCTGCCTCATCCATCAATGATTCAGCAAGCGTCGACTCAGAGAAAATGGACGCTGGCGCACCCACGAACACCACTTTGGTGTCATCTTGAAAGATCGAAGTACTCACTGTCGACACCGCCTTTTTAGTTGCCTCAACATTCGAGATCTGCTTTTGCACAACCGCTGCCACTGGCAC
>CAIZGG010000113.1 GCA_903932425.1 uncultured beta proteobacterium
CAATATTTCGCGCTCGACTGACGATGGAAAAAGCTTTTCCACTCCAGCGCCGCTCAGTCAAGATCCAACAAGCCAGCGTTTTCCTAGCTTACTAACTGATCCACAGGGTCAAATCTTTGCAAGTTGGATTGATAAACGCTTGGTCGCACAAGCAAACAAGTCTGGTAAAAAACAATTAGGCGGCTCGATCGCCTATGCGTGGTCGAGCGACGGTGGGCAAACGTTTACTCAAGAGAATATTGCGCAACCCAGCAGTTGTGAATGTTGTCGGATCGCGTCTGCTCTCACCCCAGACGGCCTGCCCGTGATTTTGTATCGTGCCATTTTTGAGGGCTCGGTGCGTGATCATGCAACACAAACCTTCACGGCACGTGCGCAACCGGGTCCCACTCGCCGTGTTGCGGTAGATGCGTGGGCCACCGATAGCTGCCCACATCATGGACCTGCGCTCGCGGTCTCTGCCGCGGGTGTACAACACGCGGCCTGGTTTACACAGGGCAGCGTTCGCACCGGCAGTTTTTATGCACGTTCGACCGATCAGGGAAAAACCTATTCAAATCCCGTGACCATCGGCAACCCCGAAGCGATGCCAGGGCGCCCATACCTGCTCTCTACTCCCACAGCACTTTGGTTGACCTGGAAAGAATTTGACGGCAAGCGTACCGCAGTGTTTGCCCAGCACTCAGTTGACGATGGCGTGCAATGGTCATCACCCAAAGTGATCACTGAAACCGTAGGCTACTCTGACCATCCCTTACTCATCCAACGCGAAGGAGTTGCCTATTTGTCATGGCTAACCGCCGCACAAGGCTATCGCTTACTTAAACTCGAAGCCGACAGCCCAAAGCTGGCGCTGTATCAACCTGGCGACTGGAAAAAAATTATCGACACTGGTCGTGGCAAGCCACAGATCGTGCATTTTTGGGGCTTCACCTGTGGGCCATGCCTTGAAGAGTTGCCGCGCTGGGGTGATTTTTTAAAAGAATTTTCGAGCGTAAAGACCGTTTTCATTGAGGTCGATCAGGTGCCGCAGGCAACTGCGATTCAAGCACTCGCTCAAGCAGGCCTCGAGCAAAGAGACAATCGTGCCAGTGCTGCGGTCTTTGATGAATACCTGCGCTACGAGATCGACCCTAAATGGCAAGGCGAGCTACCGATCACGATGTTGATCAGCGCAAAAGGTGAAGTTAGACGGATACGCGGAGCTGTAAATTTTGAGTTCATTCGCACTTGGCTGAAGGCGCAGTGACAACGCAAGGCGGCAAGGCCTTGGTTACGGTTTGACTTGTGGCTGACACCTCACCGCCAAGATCTTCGAGGCTCAAAATCGAGACCTCAATCGGCGCGGGCGGCCACGACCAGCTCAGTAAGGCGGTCAAGGCAGCGATGTGTACGGCAACAATAAGGACTAGTCGCAGCAGCGAAGCGGCGCGCTCTGTACGCAGCCAAGAATTTTTTTCGGTCGCCACGATCGTGTTTGACACAACAGCGCTTAGTCTTTCGCCTCGCGCCAGACCTCTGGCACAAAGGTGATTTGACCTTGATCATTTGAAATAAAAATTTCACCGTCTTGAATGTTGGCATGCAAGATCATGCTGCGTTGAGTCTGCGCGGCTAACTCACGCGTATCCTCTGAAGGCAAACACACAACCTTCAAATTGCGTGCGCGCTCAAGCTTATTACGAATGCCATCCCACCAAATTTTACTGTTCTGACCGCTATAACAATAAACAACAACCTGTTTGGCACGACCACACGCCTTCAAGATGCGTCGCTCATCGGGCTGACCAACCTCAATCCAAAGATCGATCGAACCGGTCAGGTCTTTGAGCCAAATGTCCGGCTCATCAGCGTCGCTCAAACCCTTTGTAAAGGCCAAGTCTTCGTGTGCATGCAGGGCGAACGCTAGCACTCGTACCATCAAGCGCTCTTCGGTTTCTGAGGGGTGCCGGGCAAGCGTCAAGGCGTGACTGCCGTAATAGTGGCGATCGGCATCGGCTACGTTAAGTTCGGCTTTATAGATGGTTGCGCGTAAGGCCATAAATCGAATGTGTACTGTGCGAAGTCAAGAAGTGGATTATCCTTGATTATCTGACTGAGAGCCTTTTTTAATGACAAATCCCCATATTGCCGCCATTGCCCAAACCCTTTTAGCGGCTCGCCGTGACCGACAACCGGCCGACCCGGCCCAGCACGTCGATCAACTGCAGTCCACTGACGACGCCTATGCGGTACAAGAGCTGGTGCGCAAAGAGTTAGCGCCTGAGCAAGCCGCGGTGGGCCGTTACTGGAAATCAGGCGCCTCATCGCGAAGCGCTGACTTGTCTTCAACCGCCCTTTTAGACGCCGCAGTTTGGGCGAGCCCCGCTCAGGCGCGCGACTGGCACTTCAATATGCGTCTGATCGAAATCGAAATTGCCCTGAAAACTAATCGCCTTGTGACGCCTGCCGAGGCCGCGACCCTCACCCATGAACAAGCTCATGCCTTAATCGGCGCCATGGCGGTCACCATCGAAGTGGTTGACTCACGCTGGCAACAGACCGAGCAACTGCAACCCTTACTCAAGCTGGCCGACCTGCAAACACATGGTGCCCTAGTGGTGGGCAACTGGATGCCCTACAGCGCGCAAGAAGCCGAGCGCGATTGGACGCGCCAACGCTGCACGGTCAAGATTGGTCAGACACCTGCCCAAGAGTTTGTCGGCACCCATTCGATGCAAGACCCCCGGTGGCTCTTACCGTTTTGGCTGCGCCACGTCACGGCACAGGGTGCTTCAGTGCCAGCGGGCACGGTTGTAACCACCGGCACCTGGTGTGGCATACCAGCCGCTCAGTCCGGTGATTTGGTTGTGGCAAGCTTTGACGGCGTCGGAATGACCTCAATCCAGTTTTAGGCGAGGCGCTTGGTCTGCTATGCGCCTGCAGATAACTAAGCCAATCTCAAAAACCGTCAACAGATCAACCTCCTCGCGAACGAAAGTAAATAGGTTCTGCATTCAATTCCGCTAAAATTCTTTAGCAAACTACAGACTTGGGCATTCATAGCCTTGGCGTAATAAATCTAGTCGGAGACCGCTATGCACAGAGCCTTCATGCGCTTAGTTTTTACTACAGTCGCGTTATTTTCTTTAGTATCCGCCAGCTACGCGGACACGTTTCCTGATCGGGCGATTCGCTGGATTGTGCCGTGGCCACCCGGCGGTGGCGGCGATGTGATCGCGCGCCTGATTGGAAACCCTGTCGCAGAGGCTTTAGGCAAACCCGTGATTATCGAGAATCGCGCAGGTGCGGCAGGCAACATTGGCGCCTTAGCGACTGCGCGCGCGCCTGCTGATGGTTACACCATCGCCTTCGCCTATTCGGGTACGCACTCGATCAACAGGCATCTTTACAAAGAAATGCCCTTCGAAGAGAAAGACTTCACACCGGTCATTTTTTTAGCCTCAGTACCGCAAGTGCTTGTGGTCAATAGCAATCTGCCTTTCAAATCGGTCAAAGATATCATTGCTGCGGCAAAAGCGAATCCAGGCAAGCTGACCTATGGCTCGAGTGGTAACGGCGCAATCAATCACCTGGCAGGTCAGCTGTTTGCCGATATGGCCGGCGTGCAACTACAGCATATCCCCTACAAAGGTGGCGCCCCTGCGGCAACGGCTTTGATGTCGGGCGAAATCGATATGATTTTTGGCGAACCAGCCACCTTACTGCCGCACATTGCGAGTGGAAAATTTAGACCACTTGCTGTGACAAGCGATAAACGATCTCTCACTTTGCCCGAGTTGCCCACCATTGCCGAGGCGGGTGTGCCCGGCTATGCCGTTACGTCCTGGAACGGTGTACTCGCCCCAGCCAACACCCCAGCTGGCGCGATCAAAATACTGAACGCCGCCTTTAACAAGGCTCTCGCAGAGCCTGACATTCGTGCACGTATTGAAAAGATGGGCTTTGAGCCTATCGGAGGTGCGCCTGAACTTTTCTCGGCGCTGATTGAAGCAGAGACGCTCAAGTGGGGGCCTGTGATCAAAAAATCTGGGCTGCAAATTAATTAAGCCATGATTTTTATTAGCCAAAGCGGGATCACTGATCTCACCAAAGAGCCAGAGTGGGCAGAGTGGTACGTCGAGCATCTGCGCATCATGTGCACGGTCGACGGAATTACGTCGGCCAAACGCTTTAAAACGCAAGCGTCGGGTTGGCCGCCCTCATTAGCGATGTATTCAATTCGTTCGGCTGAGGTCTTTGTAGACCCCTACTATCAAAAGATTCGGGGGATGGGCCCTTGGCTCAGCTTGATCGACAAACGCTTTTACCAACGCAATCTTTTCGAAGGCGTCGAACAGGCAGGCATCATGGCACCTGAGGTGCCTCCGGGATCGGTCTTAATCGTGACCGATCAATCACTCCCCGAGCTTAACCATCCAGAGCCGGCCTTCGACGGCCTGACCTTTACCTGGTTGCGCGCAGTTGGCCTGGATCAATCAACGCCCTACCGCGGAATCAGCGTGATACCGCAAGCGCAAGCGCTGGCCTTGCCCACGCGTGCAGATGTTGCGCTGTATGCATCGGCGCAACCCGGCTAGCCATTGCCAGCGTCAACACTTCCACGAGCCATGACTTTGAATATTAAGCCCAAACAACGTAAGACTTTAATCGCTGGTGCCACAGGTCAAATAGGTTCAAGCGTCGGCATGCACCTGATGGGGCTAGGTGATTGGGGGCCCTTAGGCCTGGCGCGTACGCCTGATCCACAGGCCGCTTATCCGATGCTCGCGGTTGATCTCACAAATGCAAATGACTGCTTGCAAAAACTCGCCAAGCTTGAAGGCGTCACACACGTGCTGTACGCAGCGCGCTTTGATCATTTTGGTGGCGAGCTTGAGTCAAAAGACACCAATGTCGCGATGCTCAGAAACCTACTTGATGCGCTCGAGCCCAATGCAAAGGCGCTACAGCATATTCACCTTGTGCACGGCACAAAGTACTACGGTCACACCGTCAAAGAGCGACGCACCCCATATCGCGAAGACGACGCCTGCGGCAACTTCAAAAGCTTTTATTTTGAACAGCAACAGCTTGTTGAACAACGACAACTCGGGGCAAACTGGTCTTGGTCGATTTCGCGCCCCCATGCGTTCTGTAACTATCGCACCGATGAAGCGCGCAACATGTTGCTAGTCTTAGGGCTATACGCTTCAATCCTGCGCGAACTCGGTGAGCCGTTGCATTTTCCAGGTACGCCGCGCAGCTTTACAGTCAAAACACAATTTTCGTGGCTACCCACCTTGGCGCGCTCAGCGGTTTGGATGATGAGCGAACCGCAGTGCCGCAATCAGGCGTACAACATTGTCAACGGTGACCCAGTAAGTTGGTCTGAGCTGTGGCCTGTCTTTGCACGCTACTTCAACATGGAAGTCGGTCAACCAAACTCTGGCACCTTCGCCAAGTTTGCCGCTGACAAAGACGCTATCTGGCAGGACATGATCGCCAAATATGGTTTGAGAAAGACTGACTTGCAAACAGTGGCGCAATGGCCGTATGGTGACTATGTATTTTCACCCCAGTGGGATGTCGTGTCTGATATGTCTAAAGCCCAACGTGATGGCTTTACTGAAACGATCAACACGCCCAAAATGTTTACAGGTGGTTTTGATTATTTTCGCGACCATAAAATGATCCCTTAACAGGGCGGAGCAAGCTGTGTCAGCAACAACACATACTGATGTATTAATTATTGGCGGTGGTGGTACCGGGTTAGCCGCTGCGATTGAAGCTGCAGAGCTCGGGCGCAAGGTGATCTTGCTTGAAAAAAATCCCGAAACCGGTGGTTCAACCTCATGGTCGGTGGGCTCGATCACCGCGACGGGCACGCCCCATCAACGCAAGGCCAACATTCAAGACAGTGCCGACGCACATTTTGAAGACATGGAAAAGCACGCCGGCGCACTCGCGCCACGTGACAACCTGGCTTTACGCCGTATCTTGGTCGACAACACCACTGACATGATCGACTGGTTGATGAAGCTCGGTGTCGTATTCGTAGGCCCCGAAGAAGAACCCCCTCATCGCGTCGCGCGCATGCACAACGTCGTGCCTAATTCACGTTCGTTTGCCTATCATTTGACACGCCGCTGTCGCGACCTTGGAGTCGATCTGCGCCTGAACACGGCGACGCAACGCATTGTGCTCGAGGGTGACCGCGCCGTTGGTGTCGAGGCGACATTGCCGGATGGCACACGGCACACCTTTATCGCGCGTCGCGGCGTAGTGCTGGCAAGCGGCGACTACAGCGCGGCGGCCGACTTAAAGGCCCAACTGGCCAACCCAGAGGTTGCGCTAGTCGATGCGATTAACACAACGGCGACCGGTGATGGTCATCGCATGGCAATGGCACTAGGCGCATCGGTCATTAATGGTGATATTGTGCGTGGCCCCATCATGCGATTTCTAGCTCCGACACGCGCCAATCTACTGCAACGCCTTCCGCCCACCAAGATCATTGCACAGCTGACTGCCTGGTCAGCAAAGTGGTTGCCTCAGTGGATTTTGCGCCCCTTCTTAATGAGTTTTTTAACTACTGCAGTCAGCCCCTCGACAGACTTATATCGTGAGGGTGGCGTGCTGATTAATAAAAACGGGCAGCGCTTTACCAACGAGCTCGACAAGCCAAATAAAGACATGGCCAAGCAGCCCGAGCGTATTGGCTGGATTGTGATGGACAGCGCTGTTGCGAAAAAGTTTTCGGCCTGGCCGTACTACATCTCAACGGCGCCCGGCGTAGCCTATGCCTACCTTGATGATTACCGCCGTAACCGGCCAGACATCTTTCATTGCTCACCGACACTCGAAGGCTTGGCGACAAGTATGGGAGTCGCTACGCACGCCCTGGCCGAAACGATCGCGCATTACAATCAAAACGACCGCGGCGCGCGCCCCGCAATCATGCAAGGGCCGTTTTATGCACTAGGCCCTATCAAAAGCTACGTCGTCTTTACCGATGGTGGCTTAAAAGTCACCGACAAGCTCGAAGTCTTGCGTACTGACGGCCAAGTGATCCCCGGGCTCTATGCCGCCGGTTCAGCGGGGCAAGGCGGCTTGTTACTTGAAGGCCATGGCCATCACTTAGGCTGGGCATTTATTTCTGGCCGCATCGCGGGCCGAGCCGCGGCGCATTATCAAGGCTGAGTAGATGACTTAGATCGTCTGCGAAACGCTTGCAAATTGCCGGAGAAGCGTTTCATCTTCTCCGCTTACTGATCGGCCTTGATATCTGCCGCTTTAACCACCTGCGCCCACTTCGCCATATCGGCCTGCACAAAAGCGGCAAACTCTTTCTCAGTTGTAATGGTCGGCACCAGACCTTGCTTAAGCAAATCAGCCACCATCTCAGGCTTGTTTAAAACCTCTAGTGCAGCCAAGTGCAGCGCGTTGCGGGCCGATGCGGGCGTGCCTGCTGGCGCCATCAACCCGTACCAGTAGTCCATATCAAACCCGGGTATGCCTGCCTCGATAAAGGTCGGCACATCAGGCATTGCTGCCGAACGCTTTTTACCGGTCAGAGCAATCGCCTTGAGCTGCCCCGAACGCACGATACCTGCCACCGCAGGCAAGGGCGCAAACATCACCATGTCGCGCTGCTGTCCCAACATGTCGGCCGCCACCGCGCCCGTGCCTTTATAAGGCACATGAGTCAGTTTAATTTTGGTTTCAAAAATAAACAGCTCGGCTGCCATGTGGGCGCCCGAGCCAGTACCGGCTGAACCAAAATTAATTTTTCCAGGATTGGCCTGCGCCAAGTTGACCAAGTCGCCGGCCACTTTGATTTGTGACGATGGATGTACGACCAACACCATGGGCGCCGCAGCCAGCGCCGTCACCGCTACGAAATCACGCTCAACGTTGTAGGCAAGCTTTGGATAAATACTGGGATTAACGCCAATTTCAGAGACCGAGCCCACCAATAAAGTTTTACCATCGGGGGTAGCACGGGCAACAAACTGAGCGCCAATTGCACCCGCAGCACCTGGGCGATTTTCAATGATGGTGCCGACGCCAAGTTTATCCGCCACCTTAGGCATCACCATGCGGGTGAGCACATCAGTACCGCCGCCCGGAGCAAAGGGAATCACGACGTTAAGCGGCTTATCGCTGGTCGACTGCGCATAGCTCGTGGGCAAGGCGCTCAGCGTCACCAGGACCATGAGGGCAAAGACACCCTTCAGACGGGATTTAAGGGAATTGGGCATGCGCGTCTCCGATAATTGCGACTCATCGGCTCGCAATTTGACCGAGAATCGATTCGTTATGATTACGATCAATATTAGCAAGAAGCTGGAAAGGGCTGATTATTTAGGCCTAGGTCCGACCGAACGACTACTTGCCAGGCGCGTGGGCAGTACACCGCCCGGTACGCGCTTTGGTAAGCTCTGTTTTTAGCGTCGGCATCGGCTTTGCCACGTAACCGGCTTCACCTTAGGATAATGTCCACGATGACTCTGCCTTATCAACACTTACCCCACGTGCAGGCCGCTCAAGGTTTTGCGCATTTTGAGGGGATTCAAGTCCTCGATCTCAGCACTTCGGTCGCGGGCCCCTATGCCACACAACTTTTAGCCGATTTTGGCGCAACGGTACTCAAAATCGAAAAGCCTGGCACGGGTGACGATGCTCGCCAATGGGGGCCTCCTTTCTTAAATGGTGCGTCGCTCTGGTTTTTAAGCGTCAATCGCAATAAGCACAGTATGGCGCTTGATATCAGCAAGCCCGAAGGACTTGAGGTCTTAATGTCTTTGCTTGAGACCACCGATGTGCTGGTGCTGAATATGACGCCCCGCGTACAAGAAAAGCTAGGCTTGAATTTTGCGAAACTACAAGAACGGTTTCCGCGCTTAATTCATGCCAGCCTGACGGGTTTTGGTTTAACCGGCAGCCGTAGTGACCATCCCTGCTACGACTTAATTGCCGAAGGCTACTCGGGGATCATGGATCTCACGGGCGAGAGCGAAAACGATCCTCAAAAAGTAGGGACGCCTGCCGCAGACATGCTGGCTGGGCAAGACTTAGCCATGGCCGTCATGGCCGCCATACATGGTCGAGCACGCACGGGCATTGGTTCGAGCATCGATATCTCGATGCTCGCCACAATGACTCGGTTTACTGCACCACGCGTAGTCGCTTATTTAGGCTCTGACGAGGTGCCACGCCGCTCGGGGGGTAAAGACTCGGTGATCGCAATTTATCAAGTGTTTAACACTGCCGACTCACAGCTCTCGTTAGGCCTTGGCAATGATGCAATCTGGAAACGCTTTTGGCAGGCGGTCGGTGACCCAGCCTTCGCTGAAAAGCCCGAATACGCCGGTAACACAGGGCGCCGCACCCACCGACCCGCCATTGTGGCGCGTATCTCAGAAGTACTGGCGACGAGAACCCGCGACGAATGGCTCAGCCTGTTTGCCCAGAATCGGATCCCTGCAGGTCCCATCAATCGGGTCGACGAAGTCACCAAAGATCAAGACCTCTTAACTAAAGAATTTTTTTATAAGAGTGATTCGGGCTACGGCGACGTACCCCAAGTGGGGCTGGGCATTACTATCAACGGCGACCACCATGTGCACCGTAAAGCCCCACCAACCCTGGGAGAAGACACAGAGGCCATTTTGCGCGATCGCCTCAAGCTCAGCCCAGACCAGATTGCAAAGCTACAACAGGCCAAAATCGTGAATGAATAACCAAGGCGGTCTCCTCGCTACACACCGAGTCGGCCTAGCTACAATGATGATCCCACTCGAGACCGGTCGCACTAGTAAAATTTACGGTACAAAAATTCGCAATACAAAAAACGAATCAAGGCAATTGTCCAAAGACAGTTGTCAAGGCAGTCAAAGAAAAATTTACTGACAAACAACGAGACTTTTATGACATTCGACGAAATCCTCTACGAAGAAGACGGCCCAATCGGCACGATTACGATCAATCGTCCCCACGATGGCAACATGTTCACACCAAAAATGTGCCATGAGATTCGTGACTGTATCAACGAGATTCGTCGCGAGACTCGCACCCGCGTCATCGTCTTGACCGGCTCTGGCGATCGGTTCTTTTGTATCGGTGGACGCAAAGAAGGCATGGAAGACACACAGCTTTATGCAGGCGTCTTACCAACTCTTGAAATGTACGAAAGTATCGACCGCCTGCAAAAGCCAGTCATCGCGTCAGTCAACGGTTTTGCCGTCGGCGGGGGCAATGTGCTGCAAATGGTCTGCGACGTGACCATTGCTTCAGATACCGCAACCTTCAGACAAGTCGGCCCTATGATGGGCAGCTTCGATGCGGGTTATGGCACTTGGTACCTTGAGGATCTCGTCGGTAAAAAACGCGCCAAAGAAATGTGGTTTTCCAATCCTAAGATCCCTGCAAAGCAAGCACTCGAAATGGGTCTGATCAATCGCGTTGTACCGGCCGCAGAGTTACGTGCCGAAACCCGTAAGTGGGCACTCGAGATCGCCGATCGTGGCGCATTTGCCTTAGCTTCGGTCAAGGCCGCTTTCAACGCACGTCATGGCGGCGTCAGCGGCTTGTCGCGGATGGCGCACGATCTGCTGCTGCGCGGCTACCTCGATACCAAAGAACACGATGAGCTTTCCGCATCATTTGCCGAGCGTCGCAAACCTGATCCGTCGACCTTTGGCCACTAGGCGCTTTACTCTCGCCAGTAGGCTGTCGCATTTAGTCCATAGGCTTTTTACATACTGCGTTTAGGTTTACGAACATGATGTTGACTCTGCACGACCCGCAAAAAACCCGTGAAAACTATGCCTCAGGGGCTTGGCACGCCGACACCATGTTCGGATTGCTGCAACAGCACGCGCAGGCGCGCCCAAAGAGCATTGCCTTGCGCGACTTGTTCACCACAATGACTTGGGCGCAAGTTTTACAAGCCGTTGAGCAACTGGCCTCAGACCTGCATCAAGCAGGCTTAAGCGCTGGTGACCGCGTTGCAATCTGGTTGCCTAGCCGTGTTGAAAGCGTGATTGTTTTTATGGCCTGTTCACGCAACGGCTATGTGTGCTGCCCATCGCTTCACCAAAGCTATACCTCTGGCGAAATCATTACGCTGCTTAAGCGCATTCGTTGCAAAGCTTTTTTTACGACACCTGGCTATGGCTCTGATGCAACGACGCATCCCATCTCTGAATTACTGGGCGAGGTGCCCACGTTGATACGCACTTGTTTGTACGGCGCGACCTTCGCCGATGCCACGCAAACGATTGAACACCAAACGATTGAACATCACGTGACTGCGCAGCAAACGACGGTCGATGCAACGACAACAACTGTTTTACCCCCTGCAGCCACCAACCCCGACAAGATCGTTTACTTAGCCTTCACCTCGGGTACAACTGGTTTGCCTAAAGGAGTGATGCACAGCGACAACACTCTACTGGCCAACGGCCGCATGATGGTGCGCGACTGGCACCACAACCAGGACTCCATTCTGGTCACTCTCAGTCCGCTCAGCCATCACATCGGGACGGTTGCCATCGAGCAATGGCTTGCTGCGGGCTTGCAGCTGGTCATCCATAACTTCGGTGCTGGCAAACCTGCCCTTGAGTGGATCATTGAAAGCCAGGCAACCTACGTGATGGGCGTACCGACCCACGCAATGGATATTCTTGAAGATTTTCGTCGTCGTGGTTTGACCGCAATGGGCAAGGTCACGTCGTTTTATATGGCGGGCTCTCCGATCCCGCGCGAGGTTGCCGAACAATTTTTACGCATTGGCGTAACACCGCAAAATGTTTACGGCATGACAGAAAACGGCTCGCATCAGTACACCTTGCCGACCGACCCCACGAGCACAATTGTGGCTACGTGTGGGCGCGCCGCTCAGGGATACGAAGTGCGGATTTTTGATGCCGAACAGCCCGATCACGAAGTCGCACCTGGTCAAGTCGGTGAGATTGGCGGGCGCGGCGGTCTGCTGATGCTTGGCTATTTTGACGATCAGACCGCCACCGAAAATTCATTTAACCGCTCGGGTTGGTTCATGAGCGGAGATCTTGGTGTGTTTGACGATCAAGGTTGCTTGCAAATCGTCGGACGCAAAAAAGATTTAATTATTCGTGGCGGACACAATATTCACCCAGCGCGAATCGAAGACCTGACTCACAGACATCCTGATGTCGTCAAGGCTGCCGTGTTTCCAATTGCAGATGATCGTTTAGGCGAACGCGTATGCCTCTCGATCCTGCAACGCGCAGGGGCCACCATTGACCCTCTGCAAGTGCTACAGCACTTGCACGAGGTTGGTTTGTCAAAATATGACATGCCCGAATACTTTATCGTGTTACCCGCCTTTCCACTCACGGCAAGCGGCAAGATCTTGAAACGCGAGCTCATTGAGATGACCAAGCGCGGCGACATTAAACCCTCGCCGGTCCGTTGGAAGGCGCCGAGCTAATCACTGAGGCTGTTGATCACCATTGCATTGCTCTTTTTTTTGCGCTGCTTAGATTGTGACTGCACTGACACCGCTGTCATAACCACTGCGGCTAGTACTCACAGCAGGCCTTAAACTATTTATACGTTGATCCAATATTAAAGGCAGTCGAACATGGCGGTAGAACTTTCTATTGAACAGGGCTTGGCCCATCTGCACCTGAATCGTCCCAAGGCGCTGAACGCCTTAAGCTTTGAGATCTTGAAAAGTCTCAACGACACGCTCAGTAAAGTTGAACAGGCGATTGAGCAGCAACAAGTGCGTGGCTTGGTGATCACAGGTGCAGGCGAAAAATCATTCTGTGCCGGAGCCGACATCCCTGAGCTGCTTGGGCGCACGCTCTTGCAGCAGCACGAAGGCGCACGCCTTGGCCAAGAGGTCTTTAATCGCATAGCCGCCTTACGGATTCCTTCGGTGGCGGTGATTCACGGCTATGCGTTTGGTGGCGGTCTTGAACTGGCACTTTCATGCACCTTTCGCCTGGCCACCGCGCGCGCCAAGATGGGTTTGCCCGAAATCAAGCTTGGTCTGATTCCGGGCTATGGTGGCACACAACGCCTGCCACGCTTGATTGGCGAAGGGCGCGCACTCGATATCATCATGTCAGGGCGTACCGTTGAGGCGACCGAGGCCGAGCGCATTGGCTTAGTCACTCGTTTGATCGAGGAAGGCAATCCCTACACACTTGGCGCCGAGTTTTTAGCGCCTTATCTCAAACACGGTCTGTTAGCACTTGAGATGGCCCGCCAAGCAATATCGCGGGGCGTGCAAACTACGCTAGAACAGGGTCTAAAAATTGAGCGTGATCTATCAACCTTGATTTTTCAGACTGCTGACGCGCATGAAGGCATGACAGCTTTCGTTGAAAAGCGCCCCGCCGCATTCAAGGATCATTAAGTCTTTGACTGAAAGCTAAATAGTTTTCGAGGGCCTCATTATTACCGTCGATCCACTATCGAGCGCCAAACCCCAATTGCTAACCTAGACTCACTTTTATATACGATCTCTTTTCAGGCAAAACATGAGCACTTCATCAACAAAAGGCTGCATTATCGTCACGGGCGCAAGTCGCGGCATCGGTGCGGCGATCGCACTTGGTCTGGCGCAAGCGGGCTACGCGGTCGGCTGCCTGTCACGCTCGGGCGAGACACCTCAAATCACTGGCGCCACCACAGAACTCGCCAAACACTGGTTCAGCGCCAAGTGCGATGTCAGTCGCCCCGAACAACTTGCAGCCGCTTTTTCTGACATTGCACAACGTTGCGGCCAGCCCCTGGTTGGACTGGTCAACAATGCAGGCATTCATTCGCAAGATCGCGTTCAAGACATCGCTGAACAAGAGTTCAAAAACGTGATGGATGTTAATGCCTATTCTGTTTTGGCCGCGAGCCAGTCGATTTATCCGCACCTGCTAGAGAATAAAGGTGGCATGATCGTCAACATCGGTTCGTTTTACGACAAGCTTGGCGTCAAACAACACTTGACCTACTGCGCCACCAAAGCCGCAGTCGGAGCGATGACACGCTGCATGGCGGTCGAATGGGCGTCTAAGGGTATTCGAGTGCTCAATGTCGCGCCTGGTTTTGTGATGACAGACTTCAACCGCGAGATGATTCAAAAAGGGCCACTCGCCGAATACCTCGCCAAACGGATTCCGTCTGGCGTAGCCGGCGAGGCGCAAGATATCGGCAACCTGGTCACCTCGCTGTTCGTTTTAAATTCACCATACATGACGGGCGAAACCATCTATATTGATGGCGCGCACGGAATGTTGCAGTAAAACAGCTTTGAGCGCCCTTCTCATTCAGAACGGCGTAGCCTCACGGAGTAAGAGATGAATGTTTTAGAACGACTAGATGCCGCGCAGCCATGGACCCAAGAAGAAACCATGCTGCTCGATTCAGTCAAGCAACTTGCCACTGAAAAAATTGCACCGCGTGCTGCCCATTACGACAAAACAGCCGAGTTTCCGTGGGATAACGTTAATGAGATCAACAATCTGGGGTTGAACGCCATGTTCATCCCTGAAGCCTACGGCGGTGCGCCTTTATCGTACGCCTGCTATCTGGCGTGTGTGCGCGAGATCAGCGAAGCGTGTGCATCGACCGGCATTATTTGGGCCACTAACTTTCATGCCATCAAACCTTTAATGGATTTTGGCAACGAAGAGCAGAAGCTGCGCTTACTGCCGCGCATGGCCGAAGGAGGTTTAGCGTCCTTGGTCATTACTGAACCCACCGCGGGCTCAGATGCGACCGGGATGAAAACCACCTTCACGCCCGACGGTGATTCGATCATCATGAATGGCAGCAAAATTTTTATTTCGAATGGTGATGTCGCTGACCTTTATATTGTGTTTGGAAAATGGAGCGAAATCGCAGGCGACAAAGAGTCGATTTCGGCGGTCGTACTTGAAAAAGGGGCCGCGGGCTTTAGCGTCACTGGCACTGAAGACAAAATGGGCACGCGCGCTTCGGGCACGGCCTCGCTATCGTTTGATCAAGTACGCATCCCACGTGCGAACCTACTGTGCGAGCCAGGCGATGGCTTAAAAATATTACTTGCCTCACTCAACAAATCACGACCAAGCGTTGCCGCACATGCACTCGGTATCGCACGTGCGGCGTTTAAGGACGCAATGGCGTACATGAATGACCGCCGCCAGTCGGGCAAACGCCTGCTCGAGTTTCAAGGTTTGCAATTTAATGTAGCCGATCTGGCAGCCGAACTGGTGATGGTCGAGTCGTGGTTGTGGCGCGTCGCTCAACTGATCGAAACAAACGCAGCAAATGTCGGGATCGAAGCATCGATCTTAAAGTTGAAAGCAACGGATCTTGCGATGCGAATCGCTACCGATGCTGTTCAATTTTTAGGCGGCTATGGTTATTGCAAAGACTACCGCGTCGAACGCTTAATGCGCGACGCGAAAATTACTCAAATCTGGGAAGGCACCAATCAAATACATCGTCAATTGATTGGCCGTAGTTTTCTGAAAAAGGAAAAACGTTGAACTCTTCAAAAACCATTGGGATCGTGGGCTGTGGCACCATGGGCACTGGCATTGCGATCGTTGCGGCTCGGGCGGGTTTTAAAACGCGCATCTATGACGTCAAACCCGAGCCACTCGACAACGCGCGCAAGCAAGCGGCTGCCTTTCTGAAAAAATCGGTCGAACGCGGCAAACTCGCTGCTGGCGAAGATGCCCTCATCATGGCTCAATTTTTAACCACCACTGATGCAAATGACTTTTCAGACTGTGATCTGGTGATTGAGGCCGTGTTTGAAGACCTCAAGGTGAAGCACTCGATCTTCAAACTGCTCAATGATATTTGCCCTGCGCATACGATCTTTGCCTCAAACACGTCAACGATCTCGATTACAGAAATTGCAGGCGGCTCAGGGCGTGCCGATCGGTTTGTTGGCATGCATTTTTGCCTACCGGCACAGTTAATGAAGCTCGTTGAAATGTCGCCGGGCATGAATACCTCGGAAGAGACTTTTAGCGAAGCATGGAAACTGTGTGAGGCGCTCGGACAAAAACCAGTGCGCACACGCGATACACCCGGCTTTATCTTGAATTACTTTTTAATCCCCTTTAACAACGATGTCATCAACCTGATTGATCAGGGCGTAGCTGACGCTGCCAACATAGACTTGGCGGTCAAGACTGCCTTGGGCTATCCGCTCGGACCGCTAGAACTCTTGGATATGGTTGGCATGGATACTCAGCTCTTGCTGTGCGATGCCATGCACGGGCTCACGAACGAGCCTCGCGCTGCCTGCCCACCGCTGGTCAAGCGCATGATCGGCGCGGGTCGCCTCGGTCGCAAAACAGGTCAAGGGTTTCATACCTATGACAGCAACAAGATTTTTGGAGCCTGAACATGAGCTATCAAATTATTCAAGCTGACGAGAGTCGCTCATTTCCTGACGCTCACGCGTTTATCCAGCAAGCAAGTAAAGAGGGTACCGGTGTGGTGTATATCGGCGCCGATGCCGGCGAGGCCTATGACGAGGCGCGTGACGAGCACGCGACCACAAGCTTTGTTGCCATTGAACTTGAAAACGAATGTCTGGGTGTGCATATTGCCGACGACAACGGCCCCACAAATGTTGTCGGCTTTGCGCGCTTCAGGTTGGGCGATGATGCCCCCACTCAACTGGTTGAACTGGTACGCATGCCCTACACCTCGGATGCTGTTGTGGCAGCCGCCAAAGCAGCCTTTGAGGCCGCGGGCCTGGTGGTCGCAACCTGCAATGATTTTCCGGGTCGCATCCTGAATCGCCTGATTCGCCCTTATTACAACGCTGCGCTGCGTCGCTTAGACGAAGGTTTGGCCTCGGCCAACGACATGGATATGACGCTGCGTTTAGGTCTAGGCTACCCAGAAGGGCCCATCGCGCTCTTAAACCGTTCAGGCCTGCACCACCACTTTGAGGTGACGCAAGACCTTTACGAGCAACTTGGCCAAGAAGCCTACGCGCCGGCACGTCGTGCGCGCAACGCCTGGCTCAAACAATTTCAAGAGACTGATGATGCAACCTCTTGAGGGGGTGAAGGTACTAGACTTCAGTACCTTATTGCCAGGCCCGATGTGCACACTTCTGCTGGCCGATGCGGGTGCAGATGTCATCAAAATTGAGCGGAAAGACGGCGATGAGATGCGGTCGTACACGCCAAAATTCGGTACAGACAGCGTCAACTTTGCCTTACTGAATCGCGGTAAAAAATCGATCGTCGCAGATCTGAAATCACCAGACACCATCAAACAGATTCAAGCCCTGATTGCGCAAGCAGACGTGCTGGTTGAGCAGTTTCGGCCGGGCGTAATGGATCGTCTTGGGCTTGGCTACGAGGCTGTTGCAAAAATTAATCCGCGTCTCGTCTATTGCTCCATCACTGGCTACGGGCAAACAGGTCCTTACGCGCACGTTGCAGCACACGATATGAATTACCAAGCGCAAACCGGTATGGTCGGGCTCAGCGGCGACGCCAACGGGACACCAAGTGTGCCGCCCGTACTCACTGCTGATCTCGCTGGAGGAACGTACCCGGCTGTGATGAATATTTTGCTGGGGCTACGCAAACGGGATCGCGACGGCGTAGGCTGTCACCTCGACATCTCAATGGCTGACAACTTGTTCCCGCTCATGTACTGGGGCTTGGGCAATGGTTGGGCCGCGGGTCAATGGCCACGCGGGGGCGATGAGTTAGTCACTGGCGGGAGTCCACGCTACCAAATTTATCAAACCTCAGACAATAAGTTCTTGAGCGCCGCCCCCTTAGAAGAAAAATTCTGGGGTAATTTTTTAACCGCGATCGGTGCAACCGAGTTGCAAAATATTGACAACCCCGCACTAGTTAAAGCTAGCATCGCCAAGATCATTGCTCAACACCCGGTTGCCTACTGGAACGCCCGCTTCGCGGGCCTGGACACTTGCGTCTGCGAGGTCATTGGGCTTGAGCAGGCCGTTCAAGATCCTCATTTTCAGGCACGTGGCGTCTTTAGCCGACGCATCACAACAGCTTCAGGTGACGCGATACCGGCCCTGCCCACCTCAGTCAGCGCCGTATTCTTAGCCAAACATACTGACCAACGTAGCCCTGATTTAGGACAACACACAGACGAAATTTTGAAATAACCTAGACCATCCGCTTTACAATCAGCACATATAAAAATATATCTGGAGACAGCCCATGAAACTCGCCTATCGCTTAACCGCCATTGCATCTTTAATCGCAGGTGCTCTTCTGACTACATCTAGCCTCGCTCAAACGGTCAAACCGTTTCGCATCGGCGCGCTGGTAGATATGTCTGGAATCTATTCTGCTCACGGTGGTCCTGGCATGATCACAGCGGTGAACATGGCGATCGAAGATTTTGGCGGCAAAGTATTAGGCCGTCCCATTGAAGTGCTATCTGCCAACTATCAAAACAAGGTTGATATTGCGGCGGCACGTGCGCGCGAATGGTACGACCGCGACGATGTCAATGTCATCATCGAGTCAACCGATTCAGCGGCTGCACTCGCGTTGCAAAAGCTCGGAGTAGAAAAAAAGAAAATTACAATCTTCGCAGGCTCTGCCTCGTCGGCTCTGACTAACGCAGAATGCTCACCCTATAGCGTGCATTATGTGTACGACACGTATGCGCTCTCAAACGGTACTGGCTTAGCGGTCACCAAGGGCGGCGGCGATAGCTGGTTCTTTATTACCGCCGACTATGCCTTTGGTCATGCGCTTGAAAAAGATACCGCAGACGTTGTCGTAAAAAATGGCGGCAAAGTCTTAGGCGCAGTACGTGCCCCATTAAATAGTCCAGATTTTTCTTCTTATCTTTTGCAGGCTCAAGCCTCAAAGGCTAAGGTTGTAGGCTTAGCAAATGCCGGCACGGATGCTCAAAACTCTGTGCGTCAGGCCAGTGAATTTGGCATCACACAAGGCGGCCAAAAGCTCGTCACGTTGTTGATGTTCTTGCACGACGTCAAAGGGCTTGGTCTGAAGGTTGCGCAAGGCCTGCAATTTACTGACGGCTTTTATTGGGACCTGAACGATGACACCCGCGCCTTTGCCAAACGCTTCTACGACCGCCATAAAGGGATGCCATCGATGGTTCAGGCCGGCGCGTACTCGGCCACCATGCATTACCTCAAAGCAGTCGCTGCGGCAGGCTCAGACCAGTCAGAAGCGATCATGGCGAAAATGAAAGAGGCACCTATCAACGACTTCTTCGCTAAAAATGGCAAGATTCGCGAAGATGGCCGTATGGTGCACGATATGTACCTGGCTGAAGTAAAAAAGCCCTCTGAGTCGACCAGTGATTGGGATTTATTAAAAATCAATGCCGTGATTCCAGGTGATCAGGCCTTTCGTCCACTGTCGCAAAGCGTGTGTCCGTTGGTTAAAAAGCCGTCTTAAGGCGTATTCATAACCGTCAAGACAAGTGCTTACTGGCTTGGCAAAGCGAAACACAAATTTAACAGGCAACCTCGCGTTTAACGTCGAGGTGCCACTGAGATCATCATGAAAAAGATATTATCGTCTTCGATGCTTGCACTTGCAGCGCTGCTGCCAGGCGTCGCCGCTAGCGCAGACCCTTGGCCAAGTAAACCGATCCGCATCGTCGTGACCTTTGCCCCTGGCGGCACCTCGGATGTGATGGGGCGTGCCATCGCACCACCACTTTCGGCAGCCTTAGGCGTACCGGTGGTGGTCGTCAATAAGCCTGGCGCCAACAGCATTATTGCCACGCAAGAAGTTGCGCGCTCGGCACCGGACGGAAACACCATTGGTTTGTTTATCAGCGCGCATGCGATCAACCCGTATATCGCCAAGAGCCTACCCTACGACTCTAAAAAAGATTTCATTCCCTTGGCGATGCTTGCACTCATGCCTGGCCTCTTAACAGTGAACCCTACTGTCCCAGCCAATTCGGTGCAAGAACTGATTGCGCTCGCAAAGGCCAAGCCCGGGACTCTGTCTTACGGCACGCCCGGCGGGTTGACATCAGGGCAGTTGTCGATGCAGTACCTCATCAAACTCGCCGGCGTCAACATTGTCGAGATCCCTTATAAAGGTGGCGGGCCAGCTTTGGCAGATCTGTTAGCCGGCCACATACAAATGTTAATCAATAGCCCTACGTCAACAATTCCGCATGTTTCGAGTGGCAAGTTGCGTCCGCTCGCCACGACCGGTGCTGTGCGCCCAGCGGCACTTAAGGATGTGCCCACGGTCGCTGAATCTGGCTTTCCAGGCTTTGAACTCTACGAGTGGTATGCGTTATTTTTGCCCGCTGGCACACCCAAAGAGATCGTCACTCGTCTTCATAGTGAGGTCATGAAGGTGATGGCCTCACCTGAGATGGTCAAGCGTATTGCGGATATCGGTGCTCAAAGCAGCAATGACACGCCCGAACAGTTTGCCCAGTTTTTGATCAAAGAAGACAAAGTATGGGGCGACTTGGTTAAAGCCATCGGGATTCAACCAGAATAACCGCTAGCGTCTGGTGCCGGGTCACGCGCTAAGCGTGCCGGCACTATCCCACCGTTGTGGATCACTGCCTAAAACGTGTCCCAGCATCGATCGAGATGACATCACCACTGATGTATTTTGACATCGCATCCGAAGCAAAAAAGACCGCCAAGTTCGCGATTTCTTCAGGCGTACCCATACGACCATAGGGCAGATTTGCCATGACTTTGGCATAAGCCTGGCGATCAGTATCGTTGCGCGGATGCAGCAAACTCTCAGTGCGTGGTGTATGAATTAAACCGGGATTAATGCCAACCACGCGTACGCCATTGTTAACCGTCTCTGAACCAAACGCCTTGGTAAAGGCAATTAGCGCGGCATTCGCTACTGAGGTTCCGATCGAGTTGGCATTCAGCCTTTCACCAGCAATGCCGATAATGTTAATCATCACGCCTGCTTGACGCGCGATCATGTGCGGATACAGGGCGCGGCTCAGCATGATGGTTGACATCACCTTACCCTCGAAGCCATCGCGAAACTCAGCCGGGTCGATCGCAAGTAGATTACCGCGACCAATCGCACCTGCAGAATTAATCAAGATCTCGGTTTCAGGATAGGCGGCCGCAAGCGCCTCAGCGCCACCTGGCTCAGATAAATTAACCGATTCAAGCAAGACCTCAACTTGATGTTCAGCCTGAATTTGACGACGAGCCTCTTCTAAGGACCCCAAATCCCGTGCGACGAGCCTGAGCCCACAGCCTTGCGCCGCTAACGCCTTCGCAATAGCGAAACCGATGCCTTTTGATCCGCCCGTCACCAGTGCGATTTTTCCTTTTAGCTGATAGTCCATCCTCGATCCTTTTATTCGTTACGCAAATGCGCTTTTCAGTGCGCCTCATTGTATGACGCGACCAACGCCTCGCTTGCTGTTCAGAGGGCCTACCCCCATAATATTCAAAAACCGATCTGTCGGCCAAAATGTCTGATAAAGCCACGCCAACTCAATTTTCATAACAAGGCCTCGTTATATGTCCTCTTTCAAAGTCATTGCACTGGGCCTTCTCGCCTTATCGGCCTTTAATACCAGTGGTGCTCAGGCGCAGGTCATTGAGGGCTATCCAACCCAACCTATCAAATTGGTTGTGCCATTTCCACCTGGCGGGGCCTCTGACATCATCGCGCGCATTGTTGGGCAAAAATTAGCCGAGCACATGAAAGCCACCGTGATCATTGAAAACAAAGCGGGTGCCAACGGCAATATTGCTGCTGAATATGTTGTGCGTGCCAAGCCTGACGGCTATACGTTGATTTACAACAGTTCGTCGGTGGCGTTAAGTCCGGCGCTCTATAAAAACCTAAGTTTTGATGTTCAAAAAGACTTGGCGCCGGTGATTCTGACAACCGTTGTTCCAATGCTGTTAAACGTCAATAACTCGATACCGGTCAAAAATCTCAAAGAATTTGCGGCACTGCTTAAAGCCAAGCCAGACTCTTTGTCGTATGGCTCAGCGGGTGTCGGCAACATCACCCATCTGGCGCCATTTTTGATGCTGCAAGAACTAGGCTTAGTCGCGAACCACGTCCCTTACAAAGGTAGCGGGCCAGCGATGATCGGCTTGGTGGGTGGCGAAGTACAGTTTGACATGCAACCGATCACGGTAGGCTTAGCTTACGCTAAAGAGGGTCGTATTCGCCCCCTCGCTGTTTCGACCCTCGAGCGCTCACCTGCCCTTCCCGATGTACCCACGCTCGACGAAAGCGGCCTGAAAGGCTTTGAACTCGGAGCCTGGCAGGCGATCATGGCGCCAGCTAAAACTCCAGCGGCTATCATCAAACGACTCAACACCGACATCATGGCTGTCATCATGAATCCCGAGGTCAAAGAAAAATTGTTGTCCCAAGGCGCGCAAGTCTTAGGTTCGACGCCTGAGCAATACGGCACGTACCTCGCTAGCGAGATCAAACGCTGGGATGCGGTTGTTAAAAGCAGTAAAACCGAGCCCCAATGAGCAATCGATAGACTTTGCCAGCAAACACTTGGCAGCTCGTTGTGTTGAAAGCGAAATTTTTGTGTATCGTTGCGGTCTATGATCCACATTATTGAATTACGCCTGCCGATTGATCACGCGCCGCAAGCGCTTGCAGCGGCCATCAGCAAGCGCTTGGGTATCCCCGAGCACGAACTCTTAAAAGTCGAAGTCTTCAAGCGCAGTTACGACGCACGTAAAAATATTGCGCTGGCCTTCACTTATATCGTTGACGTGGTTGTCAAAGATGAAGCGGCTGTGCTCCAGCGCTTTGTTGACGATCCGCAAGTGCGCCTCACGCCCGACACCAGCTATCACTTCGTAACGAAGTTAACCGACTCAGCACGTAGCCCTAAGCTGCGGCCTATTGTGATTGGTTTTGGTCCCTGTGGGATTTTTGCTGCCCTATTACTGGCGCAGATGGGGCTCAAGCCCCTTATCCTTGAGCGCGGCAAGGCGGTACGCGAGCGAACCCAAGACACCTGGAAGCTTTGGCGTAAAAACGTCTTAAACCCAGAATCGAATGTACAGTTTGGCGAAGGTGGCGCAGGCACCTTCTCTGATGGAAAACTTTATAGTCAGATCAAAGACCCAAAGTTTTATGGTCGTAAGGTGATTCACGAATTCATCAAAGCAGGCGCGCCCGAAGAAATTTTGTACGTCGCTAAGCCCCACATCGGTACGTTTCGCTTGGTCGGTATTGTTG
This sequence comes from uncultured beta proteobacterium, assembly GCA_903932425.1. Taxonomy (GTDB): domain Bacteria; phylum Pseudomonadota; class Gammaproteobacteria; order Burkholderiales; family Burkholderiaceae_B; genus Zwartia. Next base: position 23,202 of record CAIZGG010000113.1, read on the forward strand.
AAACTATGCGCGAACAGATCATCGCGCTTGGGGGTGAAATTCGTTTTTCACAAAAGGTCACCGGCTTTGATATCGAAGCACAGCACATTCGGGGCGTAGTGCTTGAAAGCGGCGAGCACATCGCCGCCGACCACGTGATTTTGGCGCTTGGCCATAGCGCGCGAGACACCTTTGAGGCCTTACACAACGCTGGAGTCTATCTCGAAGCCAAACCCTTTTCGGTTGGATTTCGCATTGAACATCCGCAATCAATGATTGACCGCGCACGACTCGGGCCGCACGCTGGCAACCCGCTCATTGGGGCGGCTGACTACAAGCTGGTGCATCACGCCAACAACGGCCGCAGCGTCTACAGCTTTTGCATGTGCCCAGGCGGCACGGTAGTCGCGGCAACCTCAGAGCCTAATCGCGTTGTCACCAATGGCATGAGTCAATATTCTCGTAACGAGCGCAATGCCAATGCGGGGATTGTCGTGGGGATCACCCCCGAAGATTATCCTGGCGGCCCCTTGGCGGGAATCGCCTATCAACGTGCGATTGAATCAAAGGCCTTTGAACTAGGTGGTGGCACCTATGAAGCGCCAGGTCAGTTAGTGGGCGACTTTTTAATGGGGCGCGCCTCAACTGCGTTTGGCAGCGTGACTCCGTCTTATAAGCCTGGCGTACATCTCACTGACTTGGCCAGCAGTCTGCCGGCTTATGCCATCGAGGCTATTCGTGAAGCACTGCCTGCTTTTGAAAAAAAGATCAAAGGCTTTTCAATGCACGACGCCGTCCTCACCGGGGTTGAGACGCGAACGTCATCGCCGCTACGCATTACGCGCGGAGCAGATTTTCAAAGTCTGAATATCAAAGGTCTGTACCCTGCTGGCGAAGGTGCGGGCTACGCCGGCGGTATTTTATCGGCTGGGGTCGATGGCATTAAGGTGGCTGAGGCCGTGGCGCTTAGTTGCCTGAGGCACTAGAAGCACAAGAAGCACTAGACGCTCGCGCATCGCTGTTGGCCTCGCGTACGAGCCACCGCGCCCCGCACCGACTCGAACACACAGCAGATTACTTGCCAACACAACAGAGCTCAGATGCGATTTAATCGTCAACGCACCCATCCAGACTTTGATACACGACTGGGCTACGAATATCCCTCCCACTTGCGCAGCGCAATCCAAGACCTACCCTCAACGCCCGGGGTGTATATCTTTCACGGCGCCGAGGGTGATCTACCTTTGTACATCGGCAAAAGTATCAATATCCGCAACCGCGTGTTATCCCATTTACGCACAGAGGATGAAGCGCGCATGCTGCGCCAGACACAGCGTATTTCTTGCATACAGACTGTAGGCGAGATCGGTGCGCTACTACTCGAAGCTCAGCTGATCAAACAACAACATCCACTGTTCAATCAAAAGCTGCGTCGCACTCGGCAAATGTGCTCGCTCACACTGCGCGAGCATCGTCCTGAGGTGGTGTATTCAAAAGACGTCAACTTTGCCACGCAAACGGGCCTGTTTGGGCTCTATGCCAGCAAGCGCTCGGCGATCGAGGCCCTACGTACACTCGCCGACGAGCAACGGCTTTGCCTGAGTGTGTTGGGGTTAGAAAAAACCACAAAACAAAGCCCTTGCTTTCGGGCAATGCTCAAGCGTTGCGCAGGCGCCTGTTGTGGCGAAGAAAGCCTGCACGCGCATCACGCGCGTTTGCTTGCCGCGCTTGAAGAACAACGACTGGTCTGCTGGCCGTACCCTGGTGCCATCGGCTTAGTTGAACGCAATGCGAACGAAATGCAAGTGCATGTCGTTCATCACTGGTTTTATTTGGGTAGCGCAAGTGATCTTGAACAGGCGAAACGCTTGAACACAGTAGCGCCTGATTTTGATAGCGATGGCTATAAGATTTTATGCAAGCCACTGTTGAGCGGTGATGTTGAAGTCGTCAGCCTCTAGGCCTTAATTTTTGACGCGCAAGCGTTCAGTCGAGCACCTGAAGCTTACGCGCTTAAAAAAAAATACTGACAAATCAATCTCTTCACGTCGCCAGAGGACTCGCACGCGCGAGCCCTCTCTATCGAGCTAACTGGCTGCTCGCGATAACACGCGCCCAGGGCGTGCAGTCGTGGCCTTCCCCTCAGCCCAGACAACCTCGCCATTCACAATCACCGTGTGGATGCCACGAGCGAGTGCGATCGGATTGTCGTACGTCGCCACTTCATCGATGGTTGCTTCATCAAACAAAGTCAAATCAGCAAACGCGCCTTCTTTAATCACACCACGATCAGTCAAGCCAAAATTCGCGGCAGTAAGACCTGTCATTTTATGCACGGCTGTTTCAAGCGAAAACAGTTTGAGCGAACGTCGATAGTGACCCAACACGCGCGGGAAGGTTGACCACAACCGGGGATGCGGCGAAGCATCGTGCGGCAAACCATCTGAACCAATCATGGTCGGGGCAAACTGCAAAATCTTTTGCACATCGCCTTCATCCATCCTGAAATAGATCGCACCGGCCGGTAACAACTTTGCAACAGCCTCTTTCTCTGAAACACCCATCTGTTTTGCAATCTGATCGAGATTCTGACCTGCATACTGAGGCAAAGGTTTGGACCAGGTCACGATGACACGCGATGACGTCTCGGCACGACTGTATGACAATACTGTTGAGCCCGCGGTGTAGGGATAACAATCCAGACAGATCGGCTGCTTGGCCATATTTTTTTGAATAAAGGCAAGCGTCTCATCAGAGCGACCGTAGTTTTTTGCACCAATCACCTTGTGATGCGAAATCACCACTGGCACATCCGTTTCGCGACCAATCCTGAAGGTTTCTTCCAGTGAATCGATGATGCCATCAGCCTCATCGCGCATGTGCGTACAGTACAGCCCATTATATTTTTTTAACGGACGGCAAATTTCAATGACTTCTTCCGTAGGCGCTGCAACCGCAGGTTCATAAAACAACCCAGTCGAGACGCCGATCGCGCCGGC
>CAIZGG010000114.1 GCA_903932425.1 uncultured beta proteobacterium
GTCAAAGTGATCGCCTTGTCCGTGGATGGTTCAGCTTCGCATAACACCTGGATTCAAGACATCAACGGCACCCAAAATACGACCGTTAATTTTCCGATCTTGGCCGACGAGGATCGAAAGGTTTCAACGCTCTATGACATGATTCATCCCAACGCCAATGCTACCTTGACTGTGCGTTCAGTGTTCATCATTGATCCCTCCAAAAAAGTGCGCTTGATGATTACCTATCCAGCCAGCACGGGGCGCAATTTTGATGAAATTCTCCGTGTCATCGACTCGCTGCAGTTGACTGACAAGTATTCGGTTGCGACTCCCGTGAACTGGAAAGATGGCGACGATGTGATTATTGTTCCATCGCTGAAAGATGAAGCCGTAATTAAAGAGAAATTTCCGAAGGGCTATCGCGCAGTGTTACCTTATTTGCGCATCACGCCACAACCGCGTCACTAAACTTTTGTCCAAGCCACAACCGAGTGACTCGGTTGTGGGGCTAGCTTGACACAAAGCCGTGTTGCGAGCGGGAAGGGTGGCTTCAAGCACCGCTGACGGGCAGGATCGCATCTAAACTCGTGTTGACTTCAATCAGGATGGGCTCGTGCACCCTGAAGGTCGTCTCAATCACTGCATTGATGTCTTCTTTGTGTGTGATGCGGGTTGCAGCCATGCCGAAGCTACGCGCCAAGTCATGAAAATCAGGGTTAAACAGTGACGTGCCACTGACACGTCCGGGATAGCCGCGTTCTTGATGCAAACGAATCGACCCGTAGCTGGCATTATTTGAAACGATAAAAATAATGGGTAGTTTGCGCTCGACCGCGAGAATCATTTCGTTGCCCGTCATTAAAAAGCCGCCATCGCCCACGATGCATACAGTTGTACGAGTTGGTTCGCGCAACGCGCAGGCCACTGCGGCTGGAGTGCCGTAGCCCATCGCACCTGCAAGCGGTGCCATCAAGCGTTGACCTGTTTTGAAGATAAAGTGGCGATAGACGGGGGCGGCAAAGGTGCCAGCATCGAGGCAGATCGTCGTGTCAAGTGGGGCATAGGTCATTAACGCCCGCACGACTTCGGTAAAGTTAACTCCGGCCTTTGGGGTGCGCGAGGGCCAGGCGGCCCAGGATTGCGAGTGCTCTCTGAGGGCCTTCAGCCAGTTCACGCGTGCAGCGCTAGGTGAGGGGGCGGGCTTCTCGCAGAGGGCTTTAACCAGACCGATGGGATCACAGACGAGCGGATAGTCGGCAACCGTATCCCAGCTGACAACGCGCGAGTCGGGGTAGCAGTGCAATAAGGTTTGCGCGGCTTGCCCATAGGCTGGAAACTGGTAGTTTTGCGTCGTGATGTCGCCCAAACGGGTACCTAGGGCGAGAATAAAATCACTGGTTTGTAGCGTGGCCATCTGGGCCGCGGGGTTAGAGAGCCCAAGATCGCCAACAAACAAGGCATCGTCATTCGCGAAAATATCATGGCGTCTGAACGACACCAGCGTGGGTAATTGCCAATGGTGCACAAAAGCGGCCAACGCCTCACGACCACCCGGACAGTCAAACACACCGCCGGCGATCACCACCGGGCGCTGTGCAACCGCGAGTTGTTGCGTGATCTCTGCTAGCTTCTCGGTGCTGGGTAAGCCAAAGACGTGGGGATGTTGTTTAAAGCTTGGCTTGGGTACAGTCTGTTGCTGGATATCTTCTGGCAATACCAACACGACTGGTCCCGGCACTCCGGAGGTCGCCATGCGAATTGCTTTGAAAGCGGCCTCGGCAATTTGCTCGGGGGTCGTGCATTCAAACACCCACTTGGCGACTGAGCCGAACATCTTTTGATAATCCACCTCTTGAAAAGCCTCGCGTCGTAAGTCACGTGCGGCAATCTGGCCAATCACTAAAATAAAGGGCACGGCATCTTGTTGTGCAGTATGTACGGCGATCGCGGCGTTCGAGGCGCCTGGACCTCGACTGACTAAGGCTAGACCCGGACGCCGTGTCAAACGACCGTCGGCGACCGCCATATAACCGGCGCCACCCTCATGGCGGCAGGTCACGACATCCATGTTTGGAAAGTCAACCAAGGCATCGAGCAAGCCAAGGTAGCTTTCACCCGGGA
>CAIZGG010000115.1 GCA_903932425.1 uncultured beta proteobacterium
GACGTTAGGGTAACGGGGTGCACCGTGCACCACGCGCAATGTTCAGCGGTTGAGGCCGTTTCATCCGTAGCTGTTTGCTCGCGGATTTCGCCCGAGGTGGTGTCCAGCCATTTCATCCCACTGCTGGTGCAAATCGGCGCCAAAGAGCCATCGGCAGACTGCAGACGCGCAGCATGCGATAGCGAAGGCATGAGCGCCGCGAGCAGCACCGAGATGGCCGTAAGCCATACCCAGAAAGAACGTGTTGATTTAGTTTTCACGATGCAAAAATCATACCATTTAAGGCTTTGGCCTCAACGTTTTGCAGTTCACGACCTTTTTAAACTCGCAGTCACCTTGGATGGGCCACGCTTTATCGTATTTGCGCTTCAAATGTGAAGCGATTCTGGATGCAATACGCTTTAACCATCGAGCGGGCAGCTTCTTAACCTATCTTTCTTACTTTATAATAAGGAAAATACTAAAAAGTAAGGAACTTATGCCAGAGGCAACCCTAACCAGTAAAGGGCAGATCACAGTCCCGATCGAAGTTCGGAAGGCGTTAGCGCTTGAGTTGGGTGACAAACTCGAGTTTGTATTAGTTGCGCCCGGGCGCTATGAGGTGATGGCGGTGTCGATGTCGGTGACTTCTTTAAAAGGGCTCTTCGACAAACCGACTAAAAAAGTCAGCATTGAAGATATGAATCAGGCAATCAAGAAAAAGGGCAGTAAGGTTTGATGATCGGTTTAGATACAAATGTCTTAGTACGGTATGTCATGCAAGATGATGTGCGGCAGTCTGCCAAAGCAACCCAATTGATAGAGTCTCTTAGCCAAGAGAGCAAGGGATTTGTCTCTTTGGTAGCGTTGATTGAAAGTATCTGGGTGTTTGAGTGCTGCTACGAACTCAAGAAGCCACAGGTAGTGATGACGATCGAGCAGTTGTTGCGCTCAAGAGAGCTGCTGATCGAAAGCTCTGAGTCGGTCTGGAAGGCGTTGCGGGTTTTTAAAAGTGCGACGGCAGATTTTGCAGACTGCATGATCGGTGCAGCCAGCAACCAGGTGGGTTGTGCAACGGTCATGACCTTTGATCGAGCAGCGTCAAAATTAAACGGTATGACGCTGCTCGACTAGCATTAAACACCCATCTGGGTAGCCAGATCCCGAATATCTTTTGCCACCACATCCCACGCCTCTGTCGCAACCAGATTGTCTGTTTGCGTAGGGCCGTATTCAGTTGGACGTGGCCAGAAGGCAGTTTTCAGCCCGCAGTTTTTTGCAGCCAACAGATCATTGTTGTGCGCTGCACACATCATCACTTCAGAAGGATCTAAGCGCAGCGCGTGGCACACGCCAAGATACGACTCGGGCTGTGGCTTGTAGCATCGAAATACTTCGGTGGATAAATTCAAATCCCAAGGCAGACCTGTGTACTTGGCGATATCAGTCAGCAGCGAAATATTGCCGTTCGAAAGCGGGGCGATGATGTACTTGCTTTTTAAACGCGTTAAGCCGCCCACTGAATCTGGCCAGCCATCTAAGCGATGCCACACTTTATTGACGTGCTCGCGCTGGGCTTCGGTCATTTTGCTAAGGCCAAACTTCTCAATCAGCACGTCGAGCGATTCGCGATGCAACACATCTAGCACCGTAAATTCGCGCTTGCCACTGCGGCAGGCCTCCATCGAAGGCTGATACATGCTGCGCCATTGTTCGGCAAACGAAGTCCAGTCAGCCTGAAAACCGTTTTCGTGGCCCCAGCGGGTAAGGTCACGCACGATGCTGCCACGCCAGTCAACGACTGATCCAAACGTGTCGAAAACCATGGCTTTAACGGTAGATTGAAGAGAGGACATGTTTTGTGCTCCGAAATTTATTTGTTAGGGCTGGTTGTTGAATCAGGCCCGATAAGTTAACTGTGTAATTTGGTTCGGTGATGTTTGGCTAATCAGCATTGCTTTTGGCTGTAGTTGCCCTTGAGAGTGAAGTCACTGACCCCACTTCGTCACAAGGTGCTCAGTAAACCAGTCACACGCTGCGCCAGCAGTCTCTGCTAGACGAATCCCATAGGGCTCGTAATGGCCGCCCTTAAAGAGATGCAATTTTTTAGGCTCGTGTGCGGTTGAATAGGCCGCTAACTGATCATCCGTTGGGCAACGTGTGTCGTTGGTGGCGAGCACCATCAACAAGGGGGTGGGCGAGATGCGCGGCAAAAAGGCACCCGGTTCGTAGGCCATGCGCAAGTCGCGCGTGCGCAGCGTGACTGAGTTGACGTAACCGGTGCCTTTGCCTGCCACAATACTCCAAGCATAGCTCTCTGAACCTTCGGTTGAAATCGGGACCATCTTTGGGGGGAGGCCCTTGGCCCGATTGATGCGGTCTTCGTTGAGTTCGGCCAAAAATGCATCAAACTTATCTGTCGGGATCGAGCGCAACGTGTTTTTGTAACCGCTGACGGTTGGCACTTGCGAGACCACGCACTTCACGCGTCGATCGGTTGCCGCAACAACTAACACGTGGCCACCTGAATAACTTGTGCCCCACAGCCCAATGCGGTCAGCGTCGACTTCAGGTTGCATGATGGCGTAGGTGATCGCGTCGCGCATATCTGAGATTTGTTGCGCAGGGTCAAGTTCACCGCGTGGTTCGCCTGCACTTTTACCGGTGTTGCGATGGTCGTATACCAGGCAAGCAAAACCTGCGGCACAGAACACGTCAGCAAATTTGTCGAGCGCCATCTCTTTGATTGCACCAAAGCCGTGACTCATTACGATGGTGGGGTAGGGTGCGTTGCCAGAGTCTGGTGTGTACAACCAGCCGTCTAGTTCGCAGCCGCCAGCAAAAAATTTAAGGTCTTTTCTCATGATGTTGTCCTTAAGGCTCTGGTCGTACTAATGAGCCGCCCCAACAGAGGGAAGCCTCTGATGAAATAATGTCGCTTAATCCACTCGTGCGCCAGAATCTTTAACGATTTTTTCCCAAGTCGCAAGGTCATCCTTGAGCAATGCGGCGAATTGTTGGGGCGTGTTTTGCAAGGCTTCGCAGCCTTGCTTGATCAGCTTGTCTTGAACATCCTTATCTGCCAGGGCGGTTTTGATCGCGGCATTGAGTTTGTCGACGATGGCGGCTGGGGTGCCGACTGGCGCCAAAATGCCATACCACGGTGTTGAGCCAAAGCCGGGGATGGATTCACTAATAGATGGCGTATTGGGTAATGCCGCGATACGCTTTTCGTTCGTGACTGCTAAGGCTTTGATCTTGCCTGAAGCAAGGAAGGAAAGCGAAGACGGAGCACTTTGCACAGAGACAGGGACTGTACCGCCTGCAACATCGGTTGCCGCCGCAGACGCCCCTTTGTAGGGTACGTGCTGCATATCAATCCCTGCTTTTTGCTTGAACATCTCTACGATTAGATGATTGAGCGTGCCGTTGCCCGCTGAAGCGTAGTTAATTTTGCCGGGGTTGGCTTTCGCTTGCGCGATGAGTTCATTCACATTGTTAGCCGGGAAGGCCGAGTTGACGACAAGCACATAACCAGCACTGGCAACCAGACCGACAGGAGTGAAATCCTTGAGTGGATCAAAACCAGTTGTCGTGTAGAGCCACGGATTGATCACTTGCGTGCTGTTTGTCGTGAGCAAAAGGGTGTAACCGTCAGGCTTGGCTTTGGCCACGGCTGCGGTACCGATGTTGCCACCTGCACCGGAGCGGTTTTCTACAACAAACTGTTGGCCGAGTACTTCGCTTAGCTTGGCAGCGACGATGCGTGCAATCGTGTCATTCGCGCCGCCGGTGGCTTGCGGAACAATCATAGTGACGGGGCGATTCGGGTAATCGGCTTGTGCAGAAGCCGTGTTCATCAGAGTCATCGCAAATGCGGCTCCAGCGAGGATGGCGCGGGTGCTGCTAGAAAAAAAACGCATGAGTCTCTCCGACATTTTGTTTGTTGTTTGAGGTGCAGTCGCGATGAACTTGACTTTAGGTTAAGTTCATCGCGTGAGTAAGCCTTAAACAAACATTACATCACTGCTGAAGTACCACCATCCAGATTCACACTACTACCTGTGACATAGCTCGACGCTTCAGACGAAAAGAACGCCACCACATTGGCAACTTCTTCGGCACGACCGACGCGACCCAGTGGCACTTCTTTGCCCTGTGTTTCATACAGTTGCTCAACCGGGATACCAGCCTTAGCGGCTTTGCGCTCGTGCTGACCCGCGCGAATCAAACCGATACAAACGCTGTTGACCAAAATGTTGTCAGCCGCAAATTCTTTTGACAAGGCTTTGGTCATGGCCAAACCCGCCGCACGCGTGACCGTGGTTGGCATGGACTTGGCTTTAGGCTGTTTGGCGCCAATGTTCGTGACGTTAATAATGCGACCCCATTTGTTTTTACGCATTTCGGGGATGGCCAAGCGCGACAAACGAATCGCGGCAAACAGTTTCAAATCAAAGTCGGCTTGCCAAGTTTGGTCAGTCACCGATTCAAACTCGCCGGTTGCTGAGGTGCCGGCATTGTTGATCAGGATGTCAATGCGGCCATAGGCCTTGAGGGTTTCCTGAATCAGGCGGGCGCAATCCTCTTCTTTGCTGACATCGGCCGAAACGGCCATAATTTTGCCCCCCGCGGCGCGGATTTCACTGGCGACTTGGTCAAGTAATTCTTGCCCACGGGCAGCGATGACCACCGTGGCGCCTTCTTGCGCGAGCTTGGCCGCGCACGCCTTACCAATACCTTGTGAACCGCCGGTCACGATGGCGACGCGATTTGTCAGTTGTAAGTCCATTTTTTATGTCTCCGATACAGGGTCTAAAAGCTCGTTTGTGTAGGTATTCTACATAGAGGGGTGTGGCCAAGCTTAATTCAGCTAGAATCGTCACACAATACACAGGAGTTTGCCATGCGTCTACGCCGTTTATCTAGTCTGATAGTGCTTCCGATTGCTGCAGCCTTAATTGGGTTTTCGGCACAGGCCGCGAACCTGCGCATTGGGGTAGGCGCCGACATTACGTCGATGGATCCGCATTTTGTGAACTTATTTCCAAATAACGGCGTTGCTGAGCATATTTATGACAAATTGGTTGGCTTGGATGCAGATTCGCGTCTGATCCCCGCGTTGGCTGAATCCTGGAAAACGATTGATCCAACCACCTGGGAGTTTAAACTTCGCAAGGGCGTGAAGTTTCATGACGGCAGCCCGTTTACCGCTGCTGACGTTGTGTTTAGTTTTGACCGCGTGGGTAAGATCCCAAATAGCCCGGGCCCGTTCACCGTGTATACAAAAGCAATCGTTTCAAGCGAAATCGTTGATGACAACACGATTCGTTTTAAGACCGCTGCGCCTTATCCGTTGCTGCCTAACGACTTATCGACCATTTATATCGTGTCGAAAAAAGTCGCTGAAACCGCCACCACTGAAGATTTCAACGCGGGCAAGGTCAATATTGGTACTGGCCCATTTAAATATGGCGAGTTCAAGCGTGGCGATCGTGTCGAGCTGGTGCGTAACGACGGATACTGGGGTAGAAAGTCAGACTGGGAGAAGGTCACACTGCGCATCTTGCCTAACGACCCCACCCGCGTGGCCGCTTTGCTTGCAGGGGATGTGGATGCCATTGAAAATATCCCCACGCCTGACCTGACAAAAATTAAAGCAAATCCAAATCTTTTAACTTCAACTAAAACATCGCACCGGATTATCTTCTTTAATCTGGATCAGCAACGCGATGTAACGCCTTTTGCCACAGCAAAAGACGGCACGGCATTGACAAAAAACCCCTTTAAAGATTTGCGTGTGCGTCAGGCCATCTCTAAAGCGATTGACCGCGAGGCGATCAAAACGCGCGTGATGGAGGGGCTCTCGTTGCCCACCGATAACCTTGTGCCAGCACCGATGTTCGGTCATGTCCCTTCTTTGACTCCTGAAAAATATGACCTGGCGGGTGCTAAAAAGCTATTGGCTGAGGCTGGCTACCCCGACGGCTTTGCGTTGACCTTGCATGCACCAAACAATCGCTATGTGAACGACGATCAGATCGCGCAAGCGGTGGCCCAAATGCTGACCCGTGCGGGCATTGTGACAAAAATCCAGACCATGCCGATGGCTGTTTATTTAGGGCGTGCTAGCAAGCTTGAGTTTTCGATGACGATGTTGGGCTGGGGCGCGTCAACTGGTGAGTCTTCTTCGGCCTTGCGCCCACTTGTGGCGACCTTTCAGCCTGAAAAAGGCTTAGGGACGTTTAATTGGGGCCGTTATTCGAATCCTAAGATGGATGTCGTGCTGGCGAATGCGATGAGTACGATCGATGACAAGCAACGTGAGGCCTTGCTGCAAGAGGCTACCGTGTTGTCGATGAAAGATATTGGCATCGTGCCGATACATCATCAAATCAACACCTGGGCGACTAAAAAAGGCGTGGTGTATACACCGCGTACTGACGAGTACACCCTGGCGAATGAATTTAGGCCACAGTAGGGTTTTGACCCAATTCAAGCTGAGCGCGCGCTATCGTTTTTCAGGGACGCGCGTTCGCGCTTGAATAAGCCTGATTTTTAAATAAAACTAACTCGCTTGATGAAGCGAGTCTTCTTGAACAAGCCCTATATACCCTGAGCCACACATGACGACTTCGACTACTCTTCAAAATACGATTGAATTGATCAAAACTTTGGTGGCCTTTGACACCACCAGCCGCGAATCAAACTTAGGGCTGATTGAGTTTGTGCGTGATCATTTGAATGGGTTGGGGCTCGTCACACGTTTGTCTTATGACGCCGAAAAACGTAAAGCGAATTTGTTCGCGACCTTAGGCGATCAAAAAACCCGTGGCATTGTGTTGTGTGGGCATACTGATGTGGTGCCCGTTGATGGGCAAGCTTGGGATACCGATCCATTCAAAGCTCATATTGCCGATGGTCGTATCTATGGCCGTGGTGCTGTAGATATGAAAGGCTTTATTGGTGCCTCGCTGGCGATGTTGCCGGCGTACATGAATAGTGAGCTCAAACAGCCTTTACATATCGGCTTAACCTACGACGAAGAGGTTGGCTGCATAGGCGTGCAAACCTTGATTCGTGATTTGGCTGCTGCCAACATTCATCCGGCAGGCTGCTTTGTCGGTGAACCGACCCGTATGCAGGTGATGACAGGGCATAAAGGGATGCGTGTCACGCGTTGCCGCGTACGTGGCTTAGAAGCACATTCTTCGATGGTGCCTGAGGCGGTCAACGCGATTGAATATGCGGGTCGTTTGATTGAAAAAATTCGCAATATGTCGGTACAAATGCAAGTGAACGGCCCGTTTGATCCATTGTTTCAAACCCCGCACACCACGATGCAAACGGGTGTGATTAAAGGTGGCACAGCGCCCAATATTGTGGCCAAAGATTGTGAATTTATTTTTGATTGTCGCACCTTGCCTCAGAGCAATTCGGACGAGCTGATTAAGCAAGTGCAAGAATACGCTGACGTCTTGAAAGCCGAGATGCGTAAGATTTCGGCGCAGGCAGATATTGAGTTTGAAACGATTTCTAATTCAGTGCCGCTCTCAACCGATCACGAAGCCCCGATCTCTTATTTGGGCAAGGCGTTGGCGCGTAATAACCTGCTGGGTCGGGTGTCGTTTGCGACCGACGCTGGTTGGTTAAATCATGCAGGGATCCCCTGCGTAGTGGTCGGCCCCGGCGACATCGCGGTCGCGCACAAGCCCAACGAATTTATCGAGATCAGTCAACTCGAAGAATGCCTCGGGTTCATGGATCGCTTACGAGAACGCATGACCCAAGAGGTATTGCTAGCGTAAGACCCACTCTCCGTTCGCCTTGATCTCGTTGTACATGGAGTCTGGGGCGAGATCAATATTGTCAGGCCAAGCGACCGCGCCGCGGTCGATAAAGGCCTGCTTAAAAAAATTGAAGTCCTTGAGCGCAGAAAAGACCCCCGTCAAATGACTGTTTTCAAAGCGGACTTCGCCCGAGGTGCCATCTGAAAAGCTCACAAGCAACGCAAGCGGCGCGATTATTTTTAAGTCAACAACATCCCAAGGCATCTTGCTCTCATACTAAGGGGTTGATCGGATTCGGCTGTTGCTTTGCGGTGCATAAGTGCCAGTCTATTAAAAGTTCGTTCTGATGTAGCTCTGCCCAGTCCAAAACGAGTTCTTGTGCTCTGCGAGGTAGTTTACCGCTTGAAATTGTTAAGTCGAGTATGTCGACAGTTGCCTGAAATTCAGCGTATTCGACGTGGAAATGAGGCGGCACGTGATCGTTAAAAAACATGCGTATTGAAATACCGTAAAACGAACTAATTGTTGGCATAGGCACACCCTCTAATACGCAATTTTATTAGAGGGGTGTTAAAGAATCTCTATCAAATAGTTACAGAATATTTCGAGATGTAACGGCCACTAAGCGGTCTGCGCAGCAACTTGACGCAGTGCTTGTTCAAAAGCTTCAGCAGGTTGCGCACCTTGCAACAGGTATTGATCGTTGATGATCAAAGAGGGCACTGAGCTGATCCCTAAGCCGGTGTATTTTTGCTGACGGGCACGCACGTCGGCGCTGAACAGCTGTTGGCTTAACACTTCTTGCGCGCGAACGGGATCTAGACCCGCGCGTTTGACGGCATCGATCAGATTATTTTGATCATCTAAGCTCACCGCTAAGGTGAAATAAGTGCCGAGCAATTCGCGCTTGAGGCGATATTGGGCTTGCAAGTCAAGCTCAACCTCAGCCCAATGTAACAAGCGGTGCGCATTAAATGTGTTGTAAACGTGTTTGCGACCTTCTGGGTGAAAGTCAAAGCCAACTGCTGCGGCACGATCGCGAATATTCTTTTGATTGATCCGAACTTGTGATTCGGGCATTCCGTATTTTTCAGTCAAATGTTCGAACACATCCTGACCGCCTTCAGGCATATGTGGATTGAGCTCAAACGGCTGAAAATGAATCTCAACGTCAAATTCACCGTTAATATTTTTAAGCGCCTGTTCAAGCGCGCCTAAGCCGACGGCACACCAAGGGCAGGCAATGTCTGACACATAATCAATTTTGACGGATTTTTTCATGATGAACCGGTGCGAAAGGCAAATCTTGCTGTGATGCCTAAGATTGAGTTTGAGTTAGGTTGGTCAGTTGAGAATGAAGTAAGAGGGCGAGCGGGCAAGCAGATAAATAACTTTTAGGCGCAGCACCGACCACCATTTTTAGCGCCGAGCGATACACTCAACGTATTCAAAACAGAACCAGTATCCGGAGACTATACCGTATGCAACGCCGTCAATTGCTGAAAGCCTCAGCCCTCGCGGGTCTTAGCGCCGCGATCCCCTCAGCCCGCGCTGCAGGCCAACCCTCACCCATCAGCCCAGAAATGCTGACCCTCAGCACCTATATGAGCGAAGCGGCAACTCGTGGCTTGCCCGATGCCGCGGCCGAGCAGGCTAAGTTCCATATCCTCGATACCTTAGCTGCGATTATTTCAGGCTCGAAGCTATTGCCAGGTCAGTCAGCGTTTAACTACATCACCAAACACGCCGCAAAAGGCGATCGTACGGTGATGGCCTCGACGCTCACCGCGGGCCCGATTGACGCTGCTTTGGCGAATGGTGTGATGGGTCATGCCGACGAAACCGACGACTCGCATGGGCGCTCGCGCTCGCATCCGGGGTGTGCGGTTGTGCCAGCGGCGTTTGCCGCCGGCGAACATTTTGGAATCGACGGCAAGCGGTTTTTGCACGCCGTGACCTTGGGTTACGACGTGGGTACACGCGTGTTGATGGCCATGGGTGGCCCAACTTTTAGTTATGAAAGCCACAAAAGCTCGCATAGTATCGCGGGTGTCTTTGGCGCTGCTGCTGCGGCCGCCTGCGCCGCAGGCCTCAATGCCCAGCAAATGCGGTGGGTGCTCGATTACACCGCCCAGCAATCCTCAGGCATTGCGGCCTGGGGGCGTGATGTGGACCACATCGAAAAGGCGTTTGTGTTTGGCGGTATGCCCGCACGCAGTGGCGTGACCTCGGCCCTGTTGGTGCAGACAGGGTGGACTGGCATCGATGACATTTTTTCGGGTGCTAGCAATTTCTTTATGGCCTATGCCCCTGATGCGAAGCCTGCAATCTTGGTAGACAAGCTTGGTGAGCGTTTTGAAATCGCACTGACTGACATCAAAAAGTGGACGGTCGGTTCGCCGATTCAGGGGCCGCTTGATGCAATCGAGTTGATTCGTAAAAGGCGACCCTTTGAGTTGAGCGAAGTGAAACACGTGGCCACGCGCTTAGGGCCTGCTGCTGCCAAGGTCGTCGACAACCGAGATATTCCGGATATCTGCTTGCAACACATGGTGGCGATCATGCTCATCGACAAGACAGCCTCGTTTGCAGCCGCGCATGATGTGGCTCGAATGAAAGACCCAGAGGTGCTGCGTCAGCGTGCAAAGGTTGAGTTGGTCAAAGACGAAAGTCTAAGCGCCTTGCTGCCAGTGCGCGTCGCGATTGTCGAGATTACGCTTAACGACGGTACGGTGCTGTCAGAGCGGGTTGAGGCGGTGCGCGGCACACCGCGTAATCCGATGACTAAGCCCGAGGTGATCGCGAAGTGTCGCGATCTGATTGAGCCAATCTTGGGGGCAAGTAAGACCAGTCGCCTGATTGATACCGTCTTTAATATCGAGTCAGTCTCTAATATTCAGGCGCTGCGTTCTTTAGTGCAGACTGGGTAACCACTTACCAAGAGCTTTCAGACTCTGGCGTGGCTGATACGTGATGGATGCTGAGGTCAGCCCCAGCATGTTCGTCCTCGGGGTCCATACGTAGGCCAATCGCTATTTTGATGAAACCGTAGACCACAAAGCCACCGATTAGCGCGATCGCAACACCCACGCCGGTGCCAATCAACTGGGCCGATAAGCTGACCCCACCGATCCCGCCGAGCGCTTTCTGACCAAAGATGCCAGCCGCAATCCCACCCCAAACGCCACATAACCCGTGCAATGGCCATACGCCCAAGACATCATCGATTTTCCAGCGGTTCTGCTCAAGGGTGAACACAATCACGAGGAGCGCGCCAGCGACCAATCCCACGACTAGGGCACCCAACGGGTGCATCAGGTCAGAGCCTGCGCAAACAGCCACTAAACCGGCCAAGGGGCCGTTGTAGCTAAACCCTGCATCGTTTTTACCAAAGAACCAGCCGGCCAAGGTGCCGCCAGCCATTGCCATAAGCGAGTTCATGGCAACCAGCCCACTAATTTTGTCGATGGTTTGTGCGCTCATGACGTTAAATCCAAACCAGCCAACCGTCAGGATCCAGGCGCCCAAGGCGAGGAAGGGCACGTTTGAAGGTGGGTGTGCAGCCATGCGGCCGTCTTTGCGGTAGCGTCCCTGACGTGCGCCGAGCAACAGGATGGCCGGCAAGGCGATCCAACCCCCAACAGCATGTACGACCACTGAGCCTGCAAAGTCGTGAAACTCTTCGCCGCTAAAACCTTTTAGCCAGGCTTGAAAGCCGAAGGGATGCTCGGGGTTCCAGATCATGCCCTCAAAGAGTGGGTAGACAAAACCCACCAACAAAAACGTTGCTAAGAGCTGAGGATTGAATTTTGCGCGTTCGGCAATGCCGCCCGACACAATCGCGGGGATGGCTGCCGCAAAGGTGAGC
>CAIZGG010000116.1 GCA_903932425.1 uncultured beta proteobacterium
CGATTACAAGCGCTGGGGTGATGTCATCAAACACATCGGTTTATCGCTAGACTAAATAGGGCCCGTCAAAGGCACCTGATCGTCGCTCGTTGCACGCTCAGGACCATCTTTAAAATTTTCATAAAGAAGATTCTATGCAAGACCTCATTATTCGTGGCGCAACAATTGTGGATGGCTCTGGTGCCGCTGCTCAGACAGGTGACATCGCTGTCAAAGATGGCGTGATCACGCAAGTCGGTGGCAAAGCGGGGATCGCGAAACGCGAGATTCAAGCACAAGGTGGTTTAGTCACACCGGGCTGGATTGACATCCACACCCATTACGATGGTCAAGCCACTTGGGATCCTTACCTCAGCCCCTCAACCTGGCATGGTGTCACAACCGCCATCATGGGCAACTGCGGGATGGGGTTTGCACCGGTTCATGCTGAGCGCCGCGATTGGTTAATTAAGGTCATGGAAGGCGTGGAAGACATTCCAGGCAGTGTCTTGCATGAGGGCTTGCAGTGGGATTGGGAGACGTTTCCAGAGTATCTTGACGCTCTCGAGCGACGCAGCTTTGCGCTCGATGTCGGGGCTCAAATTCCGCACTCAGCTGTGCGCGCCTACGTAATGGGTGACCGTGCCATTCATCACGACGAAGCAACGCCAAAAGATCTGTTTGCGATGCGCAACTTAGTACGCGAAGGCATGCAAGCAGGTGCGATGGGATTTTCGACTAGTCGCACCTTTATTCACAAATACGACGAGCGCAAGTATCCGCCGGGCACCTTTGCGACCGCGGATGAGATCACCGGGCTGGGAAGTATCTTGGGCGAGGTCGGACACGGCGTGTTTCAAATGACCACCAACCATGCCGGCCTACAGGGCGAGATCCCGTGGTTGATGCAGTTGGCTCGCTTAAACAAGCTGCCGGTCATGTTCAATTTGCAACAAACCGACCCAGCACCCGATCTCTGGAAAGATATCGTCAAGACACTAGACACCGCACAAACTGAGGGTGTGCCACTGTTTGCCGCGATCTGCGGTCGGCCAGTTGGGCTTTTATTTTCGTTTCAGAGTTCACTACACCCTTTTATTGCACACCCAACTTATCAAGGCATTGCTTCGCTACCCTTTGAGCAACGGGTTAAACAATTACAAGACCCTGCGATTCGCCAACGCATTTTGACCGAGCAACGCGATCTGGTCGATCGTCGTGCTGAAACACTGTTTGGTAGCTTTCACAAAATGTATCGCATGGCCGAGCGGCCAGATTACGAACCAGACCCTAGCCAAAGCGTCGCCGCAATGGCAAAACACGCAAACAAAGCGCCACTCGAAGTGGTGTACGACATCATGCTCGAGCAAGAAGGTCGTGCAATTATTTATTATCCAAGTTTTAATTATTCTTACGAGAATCTCGATCATATCCATCAACTGATGCAGCATTGCCATACCGTCAACAGCTTGTCAGATGGCGGTGCACACTGTAATTACATTTGCGACGTGAGCTTACCTACCTTCATGCTCACGCACTGGACCAAAGCCCGCACACGCGGCCCCTTGCTACCGCTTGAACATATCGTGAAGCGCCAAACCCTCGACACCGCACAGGTGTATGGCTTACACGATCGTGGCTTATTAAAAGTCGGCTACAAGGCCGATATCAATGTGATTGATCCTGAGGCGCTCGCACTGCATCGTCCCGAGTTTGTACATGATCTACCTGCTGGGGGCAGGCGCTTAGTGCAGCGGGCGGACGGCTACCTCGCAACGATTGTGCGGGGCGAGCCTATTTTTGAAAATGCTCAAGCAACAGGAAACTTGCCGGGTAAGGTCTTGCGAGGAAGAAAAACAGCCCACTGAAAATCAGACGCAAAAAACTACGTTGCGTCCGTTAAACCTAAATAAATTTTACGCACCTGAGGGTCTGTTGCAAGCGCTTGGGCAGTGCCTTCGAGCACGGTTTTTCCGGTTTGCAGCACGTAGGCATAATCTGCCACTTCAAGTGCGAGCTGCACCGACTGCTCTGCAATCAATAGCGTCAGGCCAGCACGGTGCAAGCGTGACAGGGTCTCGTAGAGTGTTTCAACGATCGCCGGCGCTAAACCAAGACTCGGCTCATCGAGCAATAAAATTTTAGGTGCACTCATCAGCGCACGGCCTACCGCCAACATCTGACGCTCTCCACCCGAAAGCGTACCAGCGCGCTGCTTACGTCGTTCTTTCAAACGCGGAAAAAACTCGAACACTTTATCGAGCAACTCAGGAATTTCCTTCTTATCGCTCAAAGGTGTCGTGCCAAGCATCAAATTTTGCTCGACTGTTTGTTGGGTAAATAAATGCCAGCCTTCGGGAGATAAGGCGACCCCCTTACGCACGACAGCGTAAGCCGGTTCACCACCAATGCTCTCATCACCCCAGTGGATCGACCCACCGCTAGACGGCACAAGCCCGGCTATCGCATTCAAGGTGGTGGTCTTACCCGCGCCGTTTGAACCAAGTAAGGCCACGATGGATCCTGCGGGCACTTCGATCGACACATCAGCAATCCCTACCAGATCGCCGTAACGGACCTCAAGGTGCTTGACTGTTAACTGAGGATTTTTAACATTCATGTATTTTGTTCACGTTTTTTATTGAGCGACCGGCCAAGATACGCCTCAATCACTGCGGGGTCGTTTACCACATCGGTCGGTGCACCACTGGCAATGACTTTGCCTTGATTAAATACCAACACGCGGTCCGTTAAAGACAAGATGACTTCCATGATGTGCTCAACGATCACAAGCGTGATCCCCGACTGGTGAATCTGACGCACTAACTCAATCGCCAACTGCACCTCTGAGGGGGTCAAACCCGCCAACGCCTCGTCAAGTAGCATCAGCTTCGGCTCAGTGGCTAACACCCTAGCAATCTCCAGTCGCTTTCGACCAGGTGTGCCCAGGCTCTTGGCCTTTTGATCCGCAAGCGTAGTCAGCCCGGTTAACTCAAGGACTCGCTGCGCATTTTCACGCGCATCTTTGACGCGGGGATGCCGCAAGAATGCACCCACCATGACATTTTCAAGAATGGTTAATTCTTCAAAAGTCGCCGGTAACTGAAACGTGCGCCCAATGCCGAGTTTGGCGTGCTCTTCGGGCGAGGCATTGGTGACATCATGCCCATCGAACAGCACTCGACCTTTTGAGGGCTTTAGGTCACCGACCAGACAGTTAAAAAAGGTTGATTTTCCGGCGCCATTTGGTCCGATCAATCCAATAATTTCGCCCTGCTCAATCGCGAGCGACGCACCATCGACAGCACGAAACCCACCAAAGTACATGCCAACATCTTCAGCCTGAAGCAACATATCAACGCCCCGCCTGAACTTGAGACGACGAAAGAGCGAGGGCCTCTTTAAGCGCCGCGGCACGACGAGAGGCACGGCGATCACGTACGCGCTCCCACAGCTCTAACAAACCACCCGGCTCGAAGCGAGCGATCAACATAATGATGCCGCCATATAAGATGTAGGTGAAGCCCGTTCCACCGCCACCGAACAGCGTATTGGTTTCAGATTGCAATGGGATCAAGATCACTGCGCCCAGCAAGGGCCCGAGCAAGCGCCCTGCACCACCTAAAGCAGCCACGATCACCATATTGACCGACACCAAAATACCAAAGCCGCTTGCCGGATCGGCAAAGCCGAATTTAATGGCGTACAGAGAACCTGCAAGCGAAGTAAACACCGCGCTCAAGATAAAGATATACAGTTTGCACCGACTGACTGGCACGCCCAAACTGCGGGCCGCGCGCTCGCCCGAGCGAAGCGCCCGTAAATAATAACCAAAGCGACTACGTTCGATACAGTAGGTCATCACGAGTAATACCGTGAGCACTGTCAAGAACATGTAGTAATAAGGGATCGAGCTACGAAACACCAGATCAGACCAATCACGCGCCACCGCAGGCCCGGTCAAACCAATTGAAGCCCCGACAAAGTCCCAATTACTCACCACAATTCGAATCAATTCAGCCACCGCAATTGTCGCCATGCTGAAGTAGTGACCGCTTAAGCGAAAGGTCGGAATCCCGATCACCACGGCAATCGCCACACTGACGGCAATGCCTGCCGGGAAACCATACAGCGGGCTGACCTCCCAGAGTTTGTAAAACAGCAAGGGCATATAAGCGCCTGCGCCAAAAAACACTGCGTTACCCACTGACACCTGACCCGCATACCCACCAATCAGATTCCAGGCGGACGCAGAGATCGCTGCGAGCAGCACCAACGAACCAAGTTGTTCGTAGTAGGGGTTATCGAAGCTCAGAGGAAACAGGAGTAAAACTAAGGCCAGAGCTATCCAACCGCTGCGACGCATCATCATGCTTTCCCCATCAGTCCGCGAGGGCGAACCCAAAGTACCAATACAAAGAGCGCGTAGACAAACACGTCTTGATAGATCGGCCCAAAATAAAAGGCAGATAACGACTCAATCAAGCCGATGATTAATCCCGCCAGCATCGCACCCGGCACGCTGCCAAAGCCGCCAAACGTCACCACCACAAACGCGATTAACCCTAGCGATTCACCGACTGTTGCAGAGATCGGAAAAAACGTCGCAATCAACGCGCCAGCGATACCTGCACTGGCGCCCGATAAACCCCAAGCAATCGCCTGCATGCGATCAGGACGAATACCCATCAGCATCGCCGCATTACGATTTTCAGCGACCGCCAAAATTTGACTGCCTAGCATCGTGCGTGTGAGCAACAAATGCATGCCAATCGTAATCACCAAGGCCACGCAACCCGCCACAAGCTTGGGCGCACTGAGCAAGATCCCACCAACGTTCAGGCTGGGGCCAAGGATGTCTTCTGGCAGGCTTACGAAACTTGAGCCGAAGGCCCAAAAAGCCGAATAGCGCAGCACCAAAACAAGCCCGAAGGTTGAAAGGATTTGGGCCAGCATTGGGCCACGCATGACGCGCTTAATCAGGCAAACGTAGACCAATACCCCAAGAATAAAGAGCATCACGGCCGCTGCCAAACTAAAACTTGCGACGCCAAAGTGCAGCAGCGTGAAAGCCCAGAAACTGACGTACATGCCTAGCATCACAAACTCGCCATGGGCGAAGTTAATGACGTTCATCATGCCCCACACTAGCGACAAGCCTGAAGAAAACAGAGCGTAGACCGCCCCGATCAACAGGCCGGCCTCGATCACTTGCATCAAAACCATTTACCTGACCTTTCGCAAAAAAATTAAACTAATCGGACAGGATTTATTTCCAGCCTTTAAAAGGGTAGACCAAGGGTTTTTCGGCTGCTGCTGCTGGCCAAATTGACACATACTGGCTATTGATCAGCTGAATCAAATATGCAGAGGCCAACACATTTTGACCTTTCGCAACAAACTTTACGCCGTTGTAACCCATCATTAACTGATTTGCCTTCAGATCGGTTTTTTGCAGCGCAGCCTGAATCGCCTCGGGTTTTGTTGAACCGGCGCGATTGATCGCCTCGGCCAACACAAAGAACGCTTGCATGTCGCGACCACTCGTGTCGTCCATGTCAATGCCAGTTTTAGCCTTGTACATCTCGTTGATGCGCCAAGTTACGCTGTCTTTCGCGCCAATGCTCCAGGCACTACGATTGATCGCACCTTCGGCCAACTCACCGACCGCCTTGATAAATGCCGGATCAGAAAACCCTGAGTTATCGCCAATGATCAACTGTGGTCGATAGTCAAGGCTCTTGAGCGTCTTCATGTACAGAATTGCATC
>CAIZGG010000117.1 GCA_903932425.1 uncultured beta proteobacterium
ACGCTTGCGCCAATCAATTCAACCGTAGCTGCAAAACGCTTAGTATCTTCTTGAACACGTTGACTGGCACCTTCAATCGCTCGGAGCGCTGGCCAGTACACCATGTAATAGTCGTTCAAGGCTTGCCTCCACCTGAACACCCAGTGCTTGATGTAAAAACCCAGCACCACAACCAGCATCACATATAACAGTATGAGCTTAGTTGCCGCCCAAACAGTTTCGTCAAAGGCGGCCAACTCAACCGAGCCGGGCTGCATCAAGCTTTTTTGCATCAAGTCAAACAGATCACCAATCGCAGAATTTAGGGCAACATCGATTTGCACCTGAAGGGCGATGCCGGACACAATGATTATCACGCCCGGCCAAGCCCATAGCAGATATCTCTTGGATGAAAAAAAGGCCTTAAACATCGCGCCCCCTTTCTTCTTTCTTAAACGATCTCTGTGAACAGCACTATTTAAGTTGGCCGTGACACTGTTTGTATTTTTTTCCGCTGCCGCAGGGACAAGGTTCGTTACGTCCCACCTTAGGCATCATATTGCGAACTGTACCGGGGTGGTCTGAGGCGGACGCAGGGACTGCCGCTGGCTGCTCACCGCCCTCTTGATACTCTGAGTGCTGATATTCAACCTGCTGATTTTGCGCGGCTTGCGCAGCGTCCTGCTCAGCCTGCTGCACCTCTTCAGCGGACTGAATTCGCACGGTCATCAACACCTTGATCGCATCATCACGCACGCGGTCAAGCATGTCTGAGAAGAGTTCAAAGGCCTCGCGCTTGTACTCTTGCTTAGGATTTTTTTGCGCATAGCCACGCAGATGAATACCCTGACGTAGATGATCAAGTGCTGACAAGTGCTCGCGCCACTGCGAGTCAATGACCTGCAACATAATCGAACGCTCAAAATTGGCCCAAGATTCTGCGCCAACCGTTTCAATTTTTTGTTCGTAGGCTTGGCGTGCTGCAAGCAACACCCGCTCTAAGACGTCTTCGTCTGTAAAGCTCTTTGACTGCTTAACAAGCTCGGCCAGCGGCACGCTTAGTTGCCAGTCAGACTCAAGGGAGAGTTGCAGCGCATCGATATCCCACTGCTCTTCAACCGAATCTTGTGGCACAAATTTATGCACCAAATCGCTAAACGTGCCATCACGCAGGCTATGAATCGTATCCGTGATCGACGCTGACTCAAGAACCTCATTACGCTGGGCATACAACACCTTGCGCTGATCGTTGGCCACATCGTCGTACTCAAGCAACTGCTTGCGCACGTCAAAGTTACGGCCTTCAACTTTACGTTGTGCCGACTCGATTGAGCGCGACACCATACCCGCCTCAATCGGTTCGCCCTCGGGCAGCTTGAGCCTTTCCATGATCGCGCGGACACGGTCGCCGGCAAAAATACGCATTAGCGGATCTTCAAGCGACAAATAGAATCTTGACGAGCCAGGATCACCCTGCCGACCGGCACGGCCACGCAACTGATTATCAATACGGCGCGACTCATGCCGCTCGGTACCGATGATTCGTAAACCACCGGCTGCTTTGACGCGATCGTTTAAAGGCTGCCATTCTTGGCGAATTTTTTCGATCTGAGATAGTTTTTCAGCTTCTGAAAGCTCGGTTTTTGCGCGAATCAGTTCAACTTGTTTTTCGATACTACCGCCCAACACGATGTCGGTACCACGTCCGGCCATGTTAGTGGCGATCGTGATATGACCTGGTTGGCCTGCCTGCGCCACGATTTCGGCTTCGCGAGCGTGCTGCTTGGCATTGAGCACTTCGTGCACCAGTTTCGCCTTGTCAAGCATGCCCGACAATAACTCAGAGTTCTCGATACTTGTGGTGCCCACCAAAACGGGTTGCCCGCGCTCTTGGCAGTCGCGAATATCAGCCAAAATGGCATTGAACTTTTCAGGCGCTGACTTGAAGATCTGATCGTTTTGATCCGCGCGAACCATGGGACGGTTCGTGGGCACAATGACCGTTTGCAAGCCATAAATCTCTTGAAACTCGTAGGCCTCGGTATCGGCCGTGCCGGTCATGCCCGCAAGCTTTTCATACATCCGAAAGAAATTTTGAAACGTAATCGATGCCAGCGTCTGATTTTCGAGCTGAATCTTGACGCCCTCTTTGGCCTCGACCGCTTGATGCAGCCCGTCTGACCAACGACGCCCAACCATCATGCGGCCCGTGAACTCATCGACAATCACAACTTCGCCGTCTTGCACCACATAGTGCTGGTCGCGATGAAACAAGGTGTGGCCACGTAAGGCAGCCATCAGGTGATGCATCAGGGCAATATTGCGCGGCTCGTATAACGATTGCCCTTCGGGCAATAACTGCAAGCGCGTGAGGATATTTTCAGATTTTTCGTGCCCAGCCTCTGACAAATAAACCGTGTGATTTTTTTCATCCACCCAGTAATCGCCTTCTGGCTCGGGCTCGGTCGGCTTTGGCTCTGCAACCATCCTTGTCAGCAACGCGGGGACCGCATTCATGCGTACGTACAATTCGGTGTGATCTTCAGCCTGCCCTGAAATGATCAGAGGTGTGCGCGCCTCGTCGATCAAAATCGAATCAACCTCATCGACAATCGCAAAAACAAGCGACCGCTGACGTCGGTCTTCAACGCGATGTTCCATATTGTCGCGAAGGTAATCAAAACCGAACTCGTTGTTTGTACCGTACGTGATGTCGGCGCGGTAGGCTTGGATTTTTTCGGCATTATCTTGCTGAGGCACGACGACGCCCACAGTCAAACCTAGAAATCCGTATAAGCGCCCCATCCACTGGGCATCGCGTCTTGCCAGATAATCATTGACTGTTACAACATGCACCCCACGCCCTTGCAGAGCATTGAGATACACCGGCAAGGTCGCCATCAGGGTCTTGCCTTCGCCTGTGCGCATTTCGGCGATTTGGCCATGATGCAAAACCATGCCGCCTAAAAGCTGCACATCAAAATGTCGCATCCCAAAGACACGCACACCGGCTTCGCGCACAACGGCAAACGCCTCGGGCAGTAACTGATCTAGAGTTTCACCCGCTGCAAGGCGCTCTCTGAAAGAAACGGTCTTAGCCTGTAACTGTTCGTCAGACAAGGCCTGCATTTGAGGCTCGAGGGCATTAATCTGCGCCACATGACGGCGTAGCTGCTTGAGCAACCGATCATTGCTACTACCAAAGATTTTTTTAAGTAGTGAAAACATACGCGTCAGACCCACACAGACCCGTGCAAACTGCGCACCTGTCAGCGCCAAAAAGAGTTAAAGCAGCTTGCTGCCAGTAAGCCTCGCAGTTTAACGCAGGCGGGGCTTTCCCGTCAGGGTGAGGCGTTAACCGCACTCAAGCGAGGGGCGCCGACGCTACCAAGCGCCTTTGGGCAGCCGGATAGTGTCAATTCTGACTAAATCGGGCGCAAGTGGGCTGCCGGTCAGATAGGCCCTCGGATCTAACGATTTATCATGCTGGCGAACCTCAAAGTGCAGATGGGGCCCAGTCGACAGCCCGGTCGAACCTACGCGCGCAATCATTTGACCCCGGCTCACCACGTCCCCTTTTTTAACCAAGAGCACCTCGGCATGAGCGTAGCGGGTCAGCAAGCCGTCACCGTGATCAATTTCGACGAGGTTTCCAAAGCCACTTTGCCTGGCAGCCGTGCGTACGACACCCCCAGCTGCCGCCAGTATTGGGGTTCCTGAGGGCGCCGCGAAGTCTAGACCCTCATGCACACTGGGCTCGGCGCTAAATGGATGCTTGCGCCACCCATAGGAGGAACTTAGCTGTGACAAGGTGCCGACCGGCATGGCGGTTGGCTGGCGGGCTAGCGTGGCGAAACGCTTGGTCAACACTACATCCAGCAGCCGAAACTGTTCTGTCTGGTTGGCGAAATCTGACTTAAAGTCGCGTAGTTGTTGGCCCATTCGGGCCAACAGCGCTTTGTCGGCAACAGTCTTTGACAGGCTCAGATACGCTTTTTCGGGCACGATCTGCAGTTGAGCGAGTGGCAAACCCGCCAAACCAGCGACTCGCTGGCTCAGCACGTCAAGGCGTTGATAATTTGCCTGCAAAACCCCAACCTGCGTCAGCAACGCATCGAGCGCCTCTCTGTCTGCGCTCAATATTTCACGAGCGCTAGGCGCACGTTCCCCAATAACGCCTGAACGCTCGGCAAAAGCAGAATCAACGCTGCGCTGGAGGGCACCTCCCGCGCACAGTGCTGCGCCCAGCAAGGCAACCCCAATCAACACGCATTGGCGAATACTCAGCGTCAAGATGCCGTGAACAGCCCGCTCGCGAGGCATAATGATTACCTTCATACGATTCCTTCCCATTTATGGCTACGACTCCACGCAGGCCCCTTGGCAACCCCACGAAAGGGGCTCACTTGATCGGATGGCTTGGTCACGACACGCAAACAGCAAGCGTGCTTGCAACCGCTCAACTGCACCTCAAGTTGCGCGGGGTCGTTGAGCAAGCCTTGCCAGCGGCCATGCGCGGAGCCTTTGATGTTTTAAAAATCGAACAAAGTACGCTGACCCTGATGGTGTCAAGCGCAGCCTTTGCCGCGAAATTTCGCCAATTAGCGCCAAGAGTAATTACACAGATACAGGCGGCCGGCTGGAATTTGCTAGAAATCAAATTACGAGTGCAAGGAGGGCTTGGAATTCCTGTGGCAGCTCAGCCCCCAAGAGAAGCCCGTGCGCTCGATCAACAGGATTTGAAAACGTTTGAGGCGTTAACCCACCAGTTACGGCCCGGACCATTAGCCGACGCCGTTGCCAGGTTATTAGCGCATCACCAGCCCAGCCAGGGGCAAGAGCCTAGGCCAGCTTCCACTCGCGGCGAAACGCCTGAGGTGCCTGCGCGGCAGACTCATAAGTGATGATTTCAAAGGCATCGGGCTGAGCTAACAGCTTGAGCGCCAGTTGATTGTTTAACGCATGGCCCGACTTGCAGGCGACATAGCGTGCCACCAGGGGCTTACCGATCAAGTACAGGTCGCCCACCGCATCAAGAATCTTGTGTTTGACGAACTCGTCGTCGTACCGCAAGCCGTCTGAATTTAAGACACGATACTCGTCCATCACAATGGCGTTATCAAAGCTACCACCACGCGCCAGGCCGGCCGAACGCAAGGCCTCGACCTCATTGACAAAGCCAAACGTACGCGCCCGAGCGATTTGCTTGACGTAAGAATCCGTTGCGAAATCGATTTCGGCAAAGCTTGCCGTCGAGTCGATTGCTGGGTGGCGAAAGTCGATTGAAAATGCGACTGCAAAACCCTCGTGTGGCTCAAGGCGAGCCCACTTAGCCTCGTTTCCCTCACCTTCACGCACTTCGATAGGCTTTAAAACTCGTAAAAATTGCTTAGGGCTTGCTTGCTCTTGGATCCCTGCGGAACGCAATAAATAAACAAAGGTCGCGGCGCTGCCATCCATGATGGGCACTTCTTCGGCAGTGAGGTCAACATGCAGATTATCGATGCCCAAACCGGCAAGAGCAGACATCAAATGCTCGACCGTAGAGACTCTTGCTTGCCCGTTGGACAGCACCGATGCCATGCGCGTGTCTTTAACCATCGCAGCCTGAGCAGGCAAATCAACGACCTCGGGCAAATCGATTCGATGGAAGACGATTCCGGTATCGGGTGCCGCCGGGCGCAAGGTCAACTCAACCCGTCGGCCTGAATGCAGGCCAACCCCGGTGGTTTTAACAAGTTGCTTG
This sequence comes from uncultured beta proteobacterium, assembly GCA_903932425.1. Classification (GTDB taxonomy): domain Bacteria; phylum Pseudomonadota; class Gammaproteobacteria; order Burkholderiales; family Burkholderiaceae_B; genus Zwartia. The sequence continues at coordinate 5,726 of CAIZGG010000117.1, forward strand.
ATGGTGCGTTGACGAAACATAGGGCCCAAAAACTCTTAATAAAACTTATACGATTGTAACGCTTTTAGCCATTGCTGCGGTGCAAATAAAAGACGACAGCACACCCGAGTCGGGGAACTCGGGTGTGTGTCCAGCCACCCTATCAGGGCAACTGGCAGAGGGAGTGATCTCAGCGAGCTAAATAAAACTTTTTAATGACAGCCTTTAGCCCGCGTCAATCCTGACTTAATCAGCCTGTCGACGCAAAAATGCCGGTATGTCGTAGTGCTCCATACCTGAAGTTTCAAGCGCACGAACCTGAGCCTGGGCATGCGCGCCACGGCCACGAATCACGGTCGGGGCACTGATTTCAGCGCCATTGGCCATGGTCAGACCGTCTGTTCCGTTACGCAAGCCAACTGCAGCCTCAGGCACTTGGACCAATTTAGGCTTAGCACGGCCTAAACCGGTTGCAACGACCGTGACTCGCAGGTTGTCGCCCATCGATTCATCGTAGGCTGTACCAAAAATAACGGTCGCATCGGCCGACGCAAAGCTCTGGATATGATCCATCACCGTGCGTGTCTCTTTCATCTTCAGCGAACTGCTTGCGGTGATATTCACCAGCACGCCACGCACACCGTTCAAATCCACGCCTTCAAGCAGCGGGCAAGCAACCGCTTGCTCAGCTGCAATCTTGGCGCGATCAGGTCCGCTAGCAATCGCTGTGCCCATCATGGCTTGGCCTTGCTCGCCCATAATGGTTTTAACGTCCTGGAAGTCGACGTTGACATTGCCTTCGACGTTAATGATCTCAGCGATGCCCGCACATGCGTTATGCAAGACATCATCGGCTGCTTTGAAGCAGTCGGCCTGAGTGGCATCTTCGTCCATTAATTCGTACAGATTTTCATTCAGCACTACGATGAGCGAATGCACATGTTTTGAGAGTTCGTCGATGCCTTCTTCAGACATTTTCATGCGCCGATTACCCTCGAACGAAAAAGGCTTGGTGACCACGCCGACGGTCAAGATACCAAGATCTTTTGCAACTTCGGCAACAATCGGACCTGCCCCTGTACCTGTGCCACCACCCATACCCGCAGTAATAAACACCATGTGCGCACCAGCCAAGGCCGAGCGAATTTCTTCGCGTGCCGATTCAGCGGCTGCACGGCCTTGATCAGGCTTAGCGCCTGCACCCAACCCCGAATTACCCAAGCGAATCTGCACGGGCGCATTGGTTGCAGCCAACGCTTGCGCATCGGTATTGCAGCAAATGAAATCGACCCCTTGCACGCCCGAACGGATCATGTGCGAGACGGCATTGCCCCCCGCGCCGCCCACACCCACCACTTTAATAACAGTGGATTTTTTTGCGTTATCTAACATTTCAAACATCATGATTGACTCCCTCAAGTCGTAACTACAAAACGTTTCTAAAAGTCCCCAACTACATGTTTTAGAAATCGTTTCAAACGCGATGCCGATCGTATCCGCACCGAGTTTGAAACGCCTCTCTAGCAGACCGGCAGCATGTTCACTGCCCATCTGTTTGGCGTCGGATGACGCCAATTCAATGCATAAACCACTCTTTCATTCTAATCAATACCGCTTTAAAACTGCCAGACTGCTGGGTCGCTTTACGGCCGCGCAAACGTTGCATACGCGCCTCGCTCAGCAGGCCCATCACAGTCGAAAAACGCGGATTGCGCATGACATCCGCCAAACTACCCTGATATTCAGGCACCGCGACGCGCACAGGCTTTAAAAAGATATCTTCGGCCAGTTCAACAATACCAGGCAGCAAGGCCGAGCCACCGGTCAGAACGACGCCCGACGACAACAAATCTTCGTAACCCGAATCACGAACCACACCTTGAACCAAATCGAACAATTCTGCAACTCTTGGCTCGATAATCGCACCGAGCGTCTGGCGCTTGACCAGGCGTGGAGCGCGATCCCCTAAGCCAGGCACCTCGACCGTATCATCAGGGTTTGCCAGTACTTCTTTCGCAACGCCATAACGCAATTTGATTTCTTCGGCATCGGGCGTGGGCGTACGCAACCCTTGCGCAATGTCGTTTGTAATTTGATCGCCCGCGATGGGCAGCACTGCGGTATGACGAATCGCGCCTCCGGTATAGATTGCGACGTCGGTCGTTCCTCCGCCGATGTCAACCAGCACTACACCAAGGTCTTTTTCGTCTGCGGTCAAACACGTTTGACTTGACGCCAAGGGCTGCAAAATCAAATCTTGCACCTCTAGCCCGCAGCGGCGGACACACTTCACAATATTTTGTGCCGCACTGACAGAGCCCGTCACAATATGCACCTTGACCTCAAGCCGCAAACCACTCATCCCGATTGGCTCGCGAATATCCTCTTGTCCGTCGACAATAAATTCTTGAGTCAAAATATGTAAAACCTGCTGATCGGTCGGGATGTTCACCGCTTTTGCAGTCTCAATGACTCGGGCGACGTCGGTCGCCGTCACCTCTTTGTCCTTGACCGCGACCATCCCACTCGAGTTAAAGCTTCGAATATGGCTGCCGGCAATTCCGGTATACACATCACGAATTTTGCAATCCGCCATCAGTTCGGCTTCTTCGAGAGCGCGTTGGATTGCCGTCACCGTGGCTTCGATGTTCACGACAACACCTTTTCGCATGCCGCTTGATTCATGCTGGCCCAAGCCTAGCACTTCAAAACGGCCCTCTGGCAGTATCTCGGCCACCACAGCAACAACTTTGCTGGTGCCAATATCGAGAGCGACGATCAGATCCTTGATGTCACGGGTCATAGCGTTATCGTTTCTTTTTCGGTTGAGTAGGTTCGGGAAGAGCGGCCAGCGTAATCGCAAAGCCGTTGGGATAGCGTAGGTCGGCATGCGTCAATGCACGCCCACCCGTTCGTTGATTGATCTGAGGCATCGCCTGCACAAAACGCTCAATCCCTTCTGAAAAGGGCAAAGCCCCAGGGATTCCACCTTGCGAGTCAGCAGCCTCTGCACCGGGATCTCGCGCCAGCGCCAGAGTCATTCCATTCGAGAGTTTGACTTGCCAGGCCAGACGATTGTTCAGGGACAGTTCTTTAACTGTTAGCCCAAGCGGCGCAAACCAGCGCTCTAGCTCGGCATAGCGAGACACGACCAAGCCTTCTTTGCCCTCGGGCCCCTCGAACTGGGGCAGGCTCACATCGTCGTCGAGCTCGCCTTGATTGGCGGTAAACACCTGCGCCCAAGTGTTAATCATCTGATTTTCGTTCCACAGTGCAAGAGGCTGATGCTCTTCAACTGTTACGCGCAAGGTGTTGGGCCAAATCCGCCGCACTGATGCGGTTCTAACCCAAGGTACTGCCTCAAAGACCGCCTGCGCTTCGGATAAGCGGATTGTAAAAAAATTGCCCGTCAGCTTAGTTGCGATGGAAGCTTGAACGTTTTCAGGCGTGACATAGCGCAGGTTGGTGTTGCGCGTCGGCTCGAGTTCGATCGCCTGCAAACTAAACATCGGACGCTGCATCACCCAGTGCAGGCACCCAGCAAGCACGGCCAACACTGCCATCACCGCAAGTGTGTTGGCAAGTCTGTTGATCGTACGAGCTTCATTCCACACAATCAGCCTCGCTCTTTCTTATCATCATCGAGGTGCCCAATCTTGCAGCGGGCACCGGTCAGAATTTGCATACACAACTCAGGGTAACTCATACCGATCGCTTTAGCAGCCATCGGCACTAAAGAATGCCCAGTCATTCCTGGCGAGGTATTTATCTCAAGCAGCCAGGGTCGATTATTTTGGTCTAGCATCAAATCAGCACGCCCCCAACCCTCGCAACCCACGGCACGATAGGCCTGCACGGCAATATCTGCAATTTCAGTTGCCAGTGCCTGATCCAGCGGAGCAGGACAGAGGTATTGGGTATCGTCTGAAAAATATTTATGCTGATAATCGTAGTTGCCTTGTGGGGCCACGATTTCGATCACCGGCAGCGCACGTGCGCCCTGACCTCGGCCCAAAATCGCAACGGTCAGTTCGCGTCCGGCCACGAATTGCTCGGCTAACACCACCTCGTCGAACTGGGCGGCCATTTGATAGGCTTGAACAAGCTCAGAGGCTGCAGTCGCTTTTACAATCCCCAGCGTCGATCCCTCGTGCGGGGCTTTCATCATCAACGGCAAGCCCAAGGCCGCCGCCGCTGCAGCCACCTCGCTGGCATCCGTTAGCGCGCGATACCCTGGCGTTGGCAAGCCGGCCTCTAACCACACTCGCTTTGTCATCACCTTATCCATCGCAAGGCTCGATGCCATCGGACCGCTGCCGGTGTACGGAATCCCCAGTAATTCAAGTGCGCCCTGCAACGTTCCGTCTTCGCCATAGCGCCCATGCAAGGCGATGAATACACGATCGAACTGCTGCGCGGCAAGCTCGGCCAAACTGCTTTGGCCCGTGTCAAACAAATGAGCGTTCACGCCTTGGCCACACAGGGCTGCATGCACGCCCGCCCCGGACATCAGCGATACCTCGCGCTCTGCCGAACGGCCACCGTACAACACGCCGACTTTACCCAAAGCCTGTGTCATGCTGGCACTCCTAGTTGATAGGGCACTTTGCTAATCGAGCCTGCGCCCATCACGATGACAACGTCGCCATCTTGCGCAAAGTTTAAAATCGCCTCGGGCATGGCTGCAACGTCTTCGACAAATAGTGGCTCGACTTTACCCGCAACACGCACGCCACGCGCCAGTGCACGCCCATCTGCAGCAACCAACGGCGGCTCGCCGGCGGAGTACACCTCGGTCAAAAGCACTGCATCCGCAGAACCCAGGACGCTGACAAAGTCTTCAAAGCAATCACGCGTTCTGGTGTAACGGTGCGGCTGAAACGCGAGTACCACTCTGCGATCAGGCCAGGCACCGCGCGCGGCGGCTAAGGTAGCAGCCATCTCGACAGGATGGTGACCATAGTCATCCACAACCCTGAAGGTGCCCCCCTTGGCGGCCTTGAAATCGCCAATTTGGGTAAAGCGACGTCCAACGCCCCTAAACTCAGACAGGCCTTTGGCAATCGCTGCATCACTTACGCCAAGCTCTGTTGCCACCGCGATCGCGGCCAAGGCGTTCAAGACGTTATGGACGCCCGGAAGATTCAGACTAATCGAGAGTGGACTGAGCTCGCCCTCGCGCGTTTGACGTCGCACATCAAATTGCATGCGTGTACCGAGCGCCTTCACAGCGGTCGCTACGACTTGAGCGTCAGGCGACAAGCCATAGGTTGTAACGGGGCGCGAAATGAACGGAATAATTTCACGCACATTAGCGTCGTCGGCGCAGACGATCGCACTGCCATAAAAAGGCAAGCGTTGCGTAAATTCGACGAAAGCACCTTTCAGTTTCGCTAAATCATGCCCATACGTATCCATGTGATCGGCATCAATATTTGTAATGATCGCCATCACTGGAAGCAAATTCAAAAACGACGCGTCTGACTCGTCTGCCTCGACGACGATAAAGTCACCCTGTCCCAGCCCAGCGTTAGCGCCGGCCGCGGTCAGTCGGCCGCCAATGACAAAGGTTGGATCGAGTCCGCCCGCTGCCAACACGCTAGCGACCAGACTCGTAGTGGTCGTTTTGCCATGAGTCCCCGCTACGGCGATGCCTCGCTTGAGTCGCATCAATTCGGCCAACATCACAGCACGAGGCACCACAGGGATTCGCGCCTGACGTGCGGCGATCACTTCGGGATTATTGTTCGCAACAGCCGTCGAGGTGACCAGCGCATCGGCTCCGGCAATGTTCTCGGCCTGATGCCCAAGCGCAATACGTGCGCCCAAACTCGCCAGGCGCTGCGTCGCAGCCGAGTCTGCGAGATCTGACCCTGAGATGCGATAACCGAGGTTTAACAACACCTCAGCGATACCGCTCATCCCCGAGCCACCAATGCCCACAAAGTGGATATGTTCAATGCGGTGCTTCATGCAGAGACCCCCGCAAGTTCTTCGCAAATATCGGCGATTCGCTGCGCCGCCCGAGGGCTTGCGTGTGCTCTTGCACGCTGTGCCACGCCACTGAGCTCTTGACGGCTACGCGCAAGCATCCACTGGCTGAGTGTGTCGGGTGTTAACTCTTTTTGCTGAAGCAGCCAGGCGGCCATATCGTGACTCAAAAAACGAGCGTTGGCCGACTGGTGATCGTCCACTGCATGCGGATAGGGAACGAACAAGGCAGCAACACCGGCAGCTGCAACTTCGGCCACCGTCATCGCACCTGCTCGACAAATTAACAAATCAGCTTGAGAAAGTGCCTCTGCAATATTCTCTATAAAGGGTACACAGCGCGCGCTCACGCCGGCCTGCGCGTAGGCTGAAAGTAGAGAATCCAGATGTTGCGCACCGGCTTGGTGGGTAACGCTGGGGCGCTGCGCGAGCGGAATCTTGGCCAAAGCCTGCGGCATGAGCTCATTCAAAGCTGTCGCTCCTAAACTGCCTCCAAGCACCAACACCTGCAAGGGCCCCGACCGATGGGCGTAGCGGATTTCGGGCTCTGCCAACGCGGCGACATCTTGCCTCACTGGATTACCCACCACTTCGGCCTGTTCTAAGGCCTTTGGAAAGCCCGCTAAGACGCGCTGCGCGATACGCGCCAGCCAGCGATTCGCCATCCCAGCAATCGCATTTTGTTCGTGTAGCACCAACGGCGTGGCACGCAAGGCGCTCACAACCCCACCTGGAAACGCGACATACCCGCCCATTCCAAGTACAACATTCGGACGAATCGTTGAGAACTGTTGCCATGCCTGAACCAACGCGGCCAGCAGCAAGAAAGGAGCTTGCAGCTTAGCCAAAAGGCCTTTGCCACGAAAACCCGCAAACCTTAGGGCTGACAACGTGTACCCAGCCGCCGGCACGAGCTTGCCTTCCATTTTGTCGGGATTACCCAACCAGCGAACCGTCCAGCCACGTGCCCGCAAGACCTCAGCGACGGCTAGACCAGGCATGATGTGTCCGCCAGTGCCACCAGCCATAATCAACACAACGGGCGAACGCGTACTCATGAGCGAACACCTCGCATCATGTTGCGATTTTCAAAATCGACTCTTAACACTAAGGCGATGGCACACAAATTCATGACGATTCCAGTGCCACCGTAACTCACCAGCGGCAGAGTCAAGCCTTTGGTCGGCAGCAGGCCCAAGCACACACCGATATTGATAAACGACTGAACACCAAACCAGATCCCGACACCTTGCGCCACCAGTCCGCCATACGGGCGTTCCATGGCAATCGCTTGACGGCCGATTTCAATACAACGATGAACCAATACGCCGAACAAGGAAATCATCAACAAGATGCCGACAAAGCCAAGCTCTTCGCCAATAACTGCCATGATGAAATCGGTATGGGCCTCTGGCAGATAGTGCAGCTTTTCGACACTCCCGCCTAACCCAACCCCGGTCCACTGCCCTCGACCAATCGCCACCAGCGAATGAGAAAGCTGATAAGAGTCCTTCCGTACATTTTCTGGGTTCCAAGGATCCAGGTAAGCGAAGATGCGCCGTGTTCTAAACGGGGATAACCAAATAATTAGTGCAAAAGCTGAGGTCAAGAGCAGAGCAATTCCTGAAAAAATATGCGCATTGATACCCCCTAAGAACAGGATGCCCATTGAAATCGCGACGACCACGATCACGGCGCCCAAATCAGGCTCTTTGAGCAAAAGCCCAGCCACAAGAGCCAATGCCACAGCAATTGGTAAAAAACCGCGCAGAGTACTGTGCATTTGGTCTTGCTTGCGTATGGTGTAGTCCGCTGTAAATAGCAAGGCGGCAATTTTCATCAACTCAGAGGGCTGAAAAGTAATAGGCCCAATTGGCAGCCATCGCATGGCACCATTGACACGCCGACCGATTCCGGGAATCAGCACCGCCACCAATAGCAGCATCGTGATGATAAAAATCCAGACGGTCGCGCGTTGCCAAGCCTCAATTGGCACGGTCAAGACAAAGGCGGCAACAAACAGACCAGCGCCAACATAGAGCGTTTGACGCATCACGAAGTAATAGCGCCCATAATTTGTAAAGCGTGGGCCATCCGCCAAAGCGATCGCAGCCGAATACACCATCAAAATGCCGATCGCGACTAACAGGCTCGTCGCGACAACCAGCGGCAAATCATAATTACGCATGGTGGTGCGGGTTGGGCGTACCGCATTCACACTGTTCGTTAACTCAGCAAACAGGCTCATGCCACCTCCCCCTGACTCAGCGCAAGTTCATGTGCTGCGTCAACGAAAACTAAACCGCGGTGTCCGTAGTTGCGAAACATATCCAAACTGGCGCAAGCGGGTGACAGCACGACCGCATCACCCTCTTGGGCCTGCGCGAAGGCTAGCTCAACGGCCTGCGGCAAAGTTTCAGCAAGCAGGCATGGCACTCCGGTTCGAGCAAGCGTATCTAACAATAAAGGCGCATCTTGCCCGATTAAAACGACGGCGCGCGTATGGCGTGCGACGACCGGAACCAAGGGCGAAAAATCCTGCCCTTTTCCGGCGCCACCAGCGATCAACACCGAGCGCCGTCCCAACCCTTCTAAACCAGCGACCGTCGCACCGACGTTAGTGCCTTTACTATCGTTAAAGAAATCAACGCCGCGGATCGTTCGGACAAATTCCATGCGATGCGGCTCGCCCACGTAGTCGCCGGCGGCACGCAGCATTGGCCCCAGGCCCGCGCCCACCGAGCGGGCTAACAGCAGCGCTGCTTGAGTATTGAGCGCGTTATGCAGGCCATGTAACCCTAAGGCATCGATTGGCATCAAACGCACCAAACGACCCGACCCGCGCTCGGGGGGTGGCGCATTCTTTTTGCGCTTAACCGGAGTTGGCAGGTCATCTTCAAACTCGGTTGCCTCTGAGGTTGTCAGCCACAAAACATCGTGACTGCTTTCAAGCCCGACATCGCCCGTAAACATCGGCGTGTCACGACCAAAGCTTCGCACATTCATGGCCGCGAGTGACTCACACATTGCCATCACCGATGAGTCATCGCGATTGACAATCAACAAATCCGTCATGCCATAAATGCGGGCTTTTGCTTGCGCATACGCCTGCATATTGCCGTGCCAGTCGAGGTGGTCCTGCGTGACATTGAGCACGACCGCTGCGGTCATCCGCAGACTAGTGGTTGTTTCAAGTTGAAAACTCGACAATTCAAGTACCCAAACGTCGGGCAACATATCGGTATCTAAGGCGTCGATCAACGACTCAAGCGCAGCTGGGCTGATATTTCCAGCGGCGCGAGCGCGAATACCCGACGCTGTCAACATGTGGCGCGTCAATGCCGTGACGGTTGTCTTGCCGTTTGTACCCGTGACACCCACAACGCGTGGTGCATACTGCTGCGTCAGCTGCAGCTGCTGTAAAGCACGCGCGAACAATTCAATTTCACCAATCACTTCGATACCAGCGGCATCGGCCTGTTCAAGCAACTCTTTGACGGGCGACATGCCTGGCGCCAGTCCAGGGCTCAAGACAAGCAAGCCCACCCCGTCGAGCAGTGAGGCGTCAAACACAACGCAACCGAGATGCAAGTCTAAGGCCGCAACATCGACTGAAGTTGTCAAGGCGTCAAGCCCAGCTGGCGCCTGGCGCGTATCGGCCACACGCACGGCCACGCCGTTGCGCACACACCAGCGCGCGGCAGCAACACCGGTCTCTCCGAGCCCGACAACTAGGACGCGGGATGGCAGCGCAGAGGACAAAACAGTTTCGTTCATCGAATCTTCAGTGAAGCTAAACCTACCAACACCAGCATCATGCTGATGATCCAAAAGCGCACGACGACTTGAGTTTCTTTCCAGCCACCCACTTCAAAGTGATGATGAAGTGGTGCCATTTTCAAAATACGTTGCCCCGTTCCGTACCGATAGCGGGTGTATTTAAACCATGACACCTGCAACATCACCGATAACGTTTCAACGACAAAGACGCCACCCATGATGAACAAAACGATTTCTTGCCGAACGATAATGGCAATCGTGCCTAACATGCCACCTAGTGCCAAAGCGCCCACGTCACCCATAAAGACCTGAGCGGGGTACGCGTTGAACCATAAAAATGCCAAACCAGCTCCTGCAAGTGCTGCACACAACACCATTAACTCTCCGGCGCCCGGCACATACGGAAACAATAAATAGCGCGAATAGTCGACGCGGCCCACGACATAGGCAAAGACGCCCAAAGCCGAGCCAACCATCACGGTTGGCATAATCGCCAAACCGTCCAGGCCGTCGGTCAGGTTCACTGCATTACTTGTTCCAACAATCACACACCAGCTCACCGCCACAAAGCCAAGTGCACCCAATGGATAGCTGAAGGTTTTAAAAAATGGAACGATGAGATCGGCACGCGCAGGCAATGTGACCGCAAAGCCACCTGTGGCCCAGTCTGTCATCACTGACCACAAATTGGCAGAACTGGGCGCCGAGATCGCAAACATCAGATAGAGCGACGCGACCCCACCGATTAAAGCCTGCCAAAAGAATTTTTGCCGAGCAGGCATCCCTTCTGGGTCGCGATGCACCACTTTACGATAATCATCAACCCAGCCCACCCAGCCTAAGCCAAGCGTCACCAACAACACCACCCATACATAGCGGTTGCGCCAATCCGCCCAAAGAAGTGTGCTGACGGCAATCGAAATAAGAATCAGCGCGCCACCCATCGTTGGCGTACCCGTTTTGACCAAATGAGTCTCAGGTCCATAGCTGCGAACAGTTTGACCAATTTTTAGAGCGGTGAGCTTGCGGATGACTCGCGGCCCAGCTACCAAACCGATTAACAGCGACGTCGCACACGCCAGCACAGCTCGCAGTGTGATGTATTCAAAGACAGAAAATCCACGCGCGTAGTTATCTGCCAACCAACCGAATAGTTCAAACAGCATGTTTCACCCGGTCTGTATCTGTTGCCTCAAGGCGCTCTAGGCAAGTGCGCACAATTTTTTCCATGCGCATAAAGCGCGACCCTTTGATCAAGATACTTTTCGGCAAATGTCGCACGATCCAGTCACTTGCATCTTCAGGCATATCACATACCACTGCTTTCGAGCCAAAGGCGGCTGCGGTGAACTGTGTTGCTTGTCCAAGCGTTAATAAGTGCTCGATACCGCACTCACGGGCATAGGCTCCGACCTCTTCATGCATCGCGGGCCCGTTGTCTCCCACCTCGCCCATGTCGCCCAACACCAGCACACGGGGTGTCGGCAGCGAAGCGAGCACATCAATCGCTGCACGCACCGAATCCGGATTTGCGTTGTACGAGTCATCAATGAGCATGACGCCATTGGCGAGGCGATGCGGCTGCATGCGACCCGACACAGCGTGAAACGTTGCAAGCCCTTGCTCGATCGCCGATAGCGGAACACCCGCCGCAAAAGCGCAGGTTGTGGCAGCCAAAGCATTCATCAGATTGTGCTTGCCCGGCACGGCCAACACCAAGCGACCTTCGCCTAGCGGCGTGTGAACAATGCAGCTTGTTCCTAAGGCGTCGGCTTGAATATCACTGGCCCAAATCTCGGCCTGAGAGGTCGTGCCAAAGCGCAGGCTAGAGCGCTCGCTTGCAAGCTCAAGCCACAGCTGAGAAAAAGTATCCGCACTCGGAAACACTTTAATGCCCTCGGGCATCAATGAAGCGTAAACCGCCGCATTTTCACGCGCGACCGCCTCAACATTCACCATAAACTCTTGGTGCTCACGTTGTGCGTTATTGACTAACGCCACCGTTGGCTCTGCCGCCTGGGCCAAGATTGCGATTTCTCCTGGGTGATTCATGCCTAACTCGATCACCGCCGCTTGATGCTCGTGGCGCAAGCGTAACAAGGTCAACGGAACACCCAATTCATTATTCAGATTACCAACAGTAGCCAAACGATGAGCCTCGCCCAGCCAGGCAGCCAAGATAGAGGAAATCATCTCTTTGGTGGTCGTTTTCCCGTTACTACCTGTCACGGCAATCAATGGAATGGCAAATTGACGACGCCAGGCTCGTCCGAGTTGTAGCAACGCGGCACGCGTGTCGCCTAACGCTACTTGAGCCAAGTCGTGCACTGGTCGCAAGGTGTCTACGATTGCGGCGCAGGCGCCCGCCTTCTGAATTTGCTCAAGGTAGTCGTGGCCGTCAAAGTTATCGCCCTTGAGTGCCAAAAATATCGATCCCGCGTCCAGACGCCGCGAATCAGTTTGAATCGCTCTGTGTTGCTTAAGCAAGAGGGCTGCCTGCGCCCATTGACGATCATCAAAAGGAGTGCGCTTGCCAGCAACTTCTTGATAGGTCTCGTGACCTTTTCCTGCAATCAGTACGACATCCTCGGGCGCCGCACCAAAGATGGCAGCCAAAATTGCCTGAGCCCGGTCTGGCTCGATCGCCACCTTTGCACACGTACCAAGTAACCCAGCAACGATCTCAGCAATGATTGCCTGTGGATTTTCATCGCGCGGGTTGTCGCTTGTCACAATCAAGCGATCGGCGAGTCGTTGTGCGACCTCACCCATGATCGGGCGCTTACCAGCGTCGCGATTGCCGCCGCAGCCGAAGACGCACCAAACTTTTGCGCGGCGCGCTTGCGCCAACTCTCGCGCAACTTCTAACGCGCGAGCAAGCGCATCTGGGGTATGCGCATAGTCAACCATCACCGTGGGCACCGCGTGGTCAGTGACAAGGGGTTCTACCGTTTGCAGTCGTCCGTCAACGGGCTCGAGTTTGGCGAAGCTGGCGGCGATGTTCGCCAACGGCCAATCAAGCGCCTTAAGTAAACCCGCGACACATAAAAGATTTGAAATATTGTGGCGGCCATACACGTGCGTTTGCACGTCAATCCGCTCGTTCTTTGCATGCAAGACCCAATGCCCAGTGCTCAAGGTGTCAGCCAAGAGCTCGGCACCAAGCGCGACAGCCGGTGAGCCTGACTCAGACGTGATGCCATACGTCACGATGGGGCAGGTTGCGCTTGAGATAAAGCTGGCGCTCAGCGCATCATCCGCATTGAGAACGCCGACGTGCAATCCAGGCCATACAAACAGACGCGCCTTAGCCTCGGCATACGCCTGCATGCTGTGGTGATAGTCGAGATGATCGCGCGAAAGGTTCGTAAACCCCGCTGCAAATATTCGCACTCCGGAAAGACGACCTTGCTCTAAACCGATCGATGAGGCCTCAAGTGCAACATACTCTGCACCAGCCTCTCGCAAAGCTGCCAGGCTTCGGTGCATCGAGAGCACATCGGGGGTTGTGAGCGAGCCTGTACGAACCGACCCATCCGGAAACCGCGCGCCAAGTGTGCCAAGCGCCCCTGCCGCATACCCAGCCCCTTGAAGCGCATCGGTCAACCATTGCACGCAACTGGTTTTGCCGTTGGTACCGGTCACCGCCATCACTTTCATATGCGCAGAAGGCTGGCCATACCAAAGATCAGCCAATTCACCGAGTCGCTCGTTCAAGTCTGTCAGCCCCAACACAGGCACACTGAAATCAGTCGCCTGCCATTGAACCGCCGAGTCAACATGCATGAGCACCGCGCCTGCGCCCTGCTCAATCGCGGCCAGGACGAAAGCCCTACCGTCTGCGGTCAAGCCTGGGCGCGCCACAAACACGTCACCAGCACGCACGGCCCGCGAGTCGAGATGCATGTGCGCGCCGCACTCAATTTTGCTGCGTAGCAGCGCAATAATGTTCGCATTCGACAACTGCGTGTCAAGTAGAACCGCGCGTATCATCGCGAGCCCCCCCCGACAGCCACGACAGCCGATTCGAGCGCAGTATCGGGCTGCACATTCATCGTGCGCAAGGTGCCGCCCACAATCGCAGCAAACACCGGTGCCGCGACCTTACCGCCGTAGTAAACACCAGCTTGAGGTTCATCAATCGTGACTGCCACGACGATGCGCGGATCTGATACCGGAGCAAAGCCAACAAACGAGCCTCGATAACGGCTTGTGCTGTATTTGCCATCAACAATCTTACGGGCCGTACCGCTCTTACCCGCTACCCGATAGCCCTGCACCTGCGCAGCCTTCGCCCCTTCGGGCCCGGCTGCGGCTTCAAGCCATAAGCGAATTTTTTGTACGACGTCGGGCGGGTAGATTTGAGTGGTAGTAGGCTGGTCTTCGCGCTTGACCAGCGTGAGTCCAACCATGTCGCCGTCGCGTGCAAATACGGTGTAGGCGCGTGCCATTTGCAAAAGCGAAACGGATAGCCCGTATCCGTATGACATCGTCGCTTTTTCAATCAACCGCCAACGCTCGTGCGGCCGAAGTCTTCCTGCTGCAGCGCCCGGAAAACCAGTCTGAGGCACTTGCCCTAGACCAAGCTCATTGAACCGAGTCCACATTTCACGTGCCTGAAGCTTTTCTGAAATTAAAGTCATCCCAATATTGCTGGACTTAAGCAACACACCTGCTGGGTCGAGCGTACCGTTGGCACTCACGTCACTGATCGTTGCCCCTTGATAACTAAATTTACCGTTACCCGTGTTGAATAAAGTGGCCGGCGTAATACGCTTGAGATCAAGTGCAAGGCCTACCGTAAAGGGCTTCATGATCGAGCCCGGTTCAAACGTATCTG
>CAIZGG010000118.1 GCA_903932425.1 uncultured beta proteobacterium
CACCCGGCCCGCGCATCACTCATCGCGCATACGGGCGCGATTGGCGTTATCCTCTCTCTAACGGTTATCGTGACATTCCAAAACCTTTTTGCACAGGATCTATCTTGAAGCAAGTTACCGCCATCATTAAACCCTTTAAGCTCGATGAAGTCCGCGAGGCTCTCGCCGAAGTTGGTGTCAATGGCTTAACCGTGACTGAAGTCAAAGGTTTCGGCCGTCAAAAAGGCCACACAGAACTGTATCGAGGCGCAGAATACGTCGTTGATTTTTTACCCAAAATTCGTATCGAAATGGTCATCCCGGATGCAATGGTCGATGAGGTAATCGAAGCCATTGTTAAGGCGGGGCGCACTGGCAAGATCGGCGACGGTAAGATTTTTGTGATGCCAGTCGAACAAGCGATTCGTATTCGTACCAGTGAAAGCGGTGACTCTGCGCTGTAAACCTGACTTCTGACAAGTTGGGTGACGGTTTTTCGCGAGTGGTCTCGCTATGCTTTGCGTCGACGACTATAGTCCTTTAAATGAGCCCCTTGCATGAAACAGTTTGATTGGTCTAACCCCTATCCCTCCATTCGCATCCCCGTTTTTGCACGCAATGTCGTGTCCACTTCGCATCCCCTTGCCGCACAGGCTGGCTTACGAATGTTGTTAAAAGGGGGATCAGCGGTTGATGCGGCAATCGCTGCGGCGGCAACGATCGCGTTGGTCGAACCGGTGTCTTGCGGTTTGGGTGGAGACGCTTTTGCCATCGTCTGGGATGGAAAGACCTTGCAAGGGCTGAACTCTTCAGGGTATGCGCCGCAAGCTTGGAACGTCGACTACTTTAAAAACAAGTACGGCCTCAACGAAAAGGGGCTGGCTCAAGCACCTAAACGGGGTGTGGATGCCATCACGATCCCAGGGGTCGTTGCCGGTTGGGCGGCCTTGCACGAGCGCTATGGCAAATTGCCTTTTGCTGACTTGATGGAACCCGCCATCGAAATCGCTGAGCGAGGCTATGCAGTGCCGCCCGTTGTTGCTCAAAAGTGGGCCGCAGCAGTGCCTGAACTCAAAGACCAACCAGGCTTCGCCCATACCTTTATGCCCCATGGTCGTGCGCCTCATGTCGGTGAGCGTTTTGTATTTAAAGACGTGGCGAACACCTTGCGTTTGATCGGCGCAACAAAGGGTCGCGATCTGTACGAGGGCGAGACTGCCGAGAAGATCATCGCGTTCATCCAAGAGAATGGTGGTGTTCACACCCTGGATGATTTACGCAGTTACAAACCCGATTGGGTGACGCCGATTTCTAAAGATTATCGCGGCTATACGCTACATGAAATTCCGCCGAACGGGCAGGGTATTTCTGCTTTGATGACCTTGGGGATTCTCGAACACTTTGATTTGGCGAGTTTAAAAGTGGATTCTGTCGAGTCGCAGCATCTTCAGATCGAAGCGATGAAGCTCGCAATGGCTGATTTGTATCGTTATGTGTCTGATCATCGCACGATGGAGGTGACGCCTGCGCAGATGCTGGATGACGCCTATCTGGCCGCCCGTGCCAAGCTGATCGATCCAAAGAAAGCAACGCATTTTGCCCCTGGTTTGCCGGCTTCAGGAGGCACCATCTACCTGACGGCTGCGGACGAAAGCGGCATGATGATTTCGTTCATCCAATCCAACTACATGGGTTTTGGTTCGGGGGTGGTGGTGCCTGGTACGGGCGTCAGTTTGCAGAATCGAGGTGTCGGCTTCTCGATGGATCCAAACTCACCGAATGTGGTGGCAGGGCGCAAACGGCCCTTCCACACAATTATCCCCGGGTTC
>CAIZGG010000119.1 GCA_903932425.1 uncultured beta proteobacterium
AGCGTTAGACTCTGTGCTGACAGAAAACACATTCGGATGCAACACTGTTTTACCGCGATTGATATATTCGACGAAGCCTTTTACGCCACCCGAAAACGCAAAATTTTCTTCTTTACCATTGCGCTGATCCACCAGACGTATCTTCACGCCATTATTCAAAAACGATAATTCACGCAAGCGCTTAGATAGAATTTCGTAGTGATACTCGACGTTATTAAAAATGTCCGTATCCGCTAAAAAGTGCACTTCGGTACCGCGCTTTTCAGTCTGACCCGTGATCGCCAAGGGCGCAAGACGCTCACCTTTGCGAAACTCCATCTGATGCACTTGTCCATTACGCCGAATCGTCAAACGCAACCACGACGACAAAGCATTCACGCAAGATACCCCCACACCGTGCAAACCACCAGAAACTTTATACGAGTTTTGGTCAAACTTGCCGCCTGCGTGTAGTTCCGTTAATACAATCTCTGCGGCACTGCGCGCAAACTCGTCGTCCTTATGAATGTCGGTCGGAATCCCTCGACCGTTATCCGTAACCGAAATCGAATTATCCCCGTGGATCGTGACTACGATATCGTCACAATGCCCCGCCAGTGACTCATCAATCGCATTGTCAACAACCTCGAAAACCATATGGTGCAAACCGGTTCCGTCTGAGGTGTCGCCAATGTACATGCCTGGCCGCTTACGCACAGCCTCGAGGCCTTTAAGCATTTTGATCGAGTCGGCACCGTAAGCATCCATATCTTCTGGTACGTGGCCGGGTACTTGAGTATTTTCAGACATATTTAGATCCGCATGGGCATGACGACGTACTTGAAGGATTCGTCATCGAGCAAAGTAATAAGGGCCGAAGCGTTCGCATCGGGCATGACAGACCAGCGAATCGTTTCAGCTTTGACGTTGGCTAGAAAGTCCAGCAGGTAGCTGACGTTAAATCCAACGTCTAAAGCCTCATGTGCATAATCGACATCAATCTCTTCCTGTGCCTCTTCTTGCTCGGCATTGGTCGAAGAAATTTTTAACAAGTGTTGTCCCAGCTGTAGACGGACGCTGCGAAACTTATCGGTTGTCAGAATTGCCGCGCGCTGCAAACAACCTTGTAGCGTTTCACGCGACACATCAAAATGACGTGTGTAGTTTGAGGGAATGACGCGATTAAAATCAGGAAACTTACCCTCGACCAATTTAGACACCAACTCTACGTGCCCAAAAGAAAAGCGGATCTGACCTGGCGCCACATCAATCGTGACCGCGTCATCAGAGTCATCCAGTAAGCGCTGCATTTCAAGAACTGTTTTTCGCGGCACGATCACTTCATGTTTGGCTGCCACGCCATCCACCGGTGTCGAGCTGTGCGCCAACCGATGGCCATCGGTCGCCACCACGCGCAACAAGCCTGGCTCAAACACCATCAGCATGCCATTCAAGTAATAGCGGATGTCTTGTTGTGCCATGGCAAAGTGAGCCATGTTAAACAGGTGTTTAAGCGTTTTGCGCGGCAAGGTCAACGAGACGTCCCAACGCTCGGGCTGTGTCATGGTCGGAAACTCGGTCGCCGCAAGTGTTTGCAACGAGAAGCGGCTTTTACCCGTTTGCACCGCCAGTTTGCCGCCCATCGTCGAAAGCTTCACGTCGCCGGTATCGGGTAACGCGCGCAGAATATCTAAAAGTTTGCGCGCTGCCACGGTGAGCGCTTCGCTTTCTGCGCCTACTCCAAAGTCTGCGTGTGTGGTGATCTGCACCTCAAGGTCCGTCGCAATAAACGATACCCGTTCAGCTTGTTTACGCACCAAAATATTGGCAAGGATTGGCAAGGTATGGCGCCGTTCGACGATTCCGGCCACCGTTGCTAACGGTTTTAACAAGGCATCGCGAGGGGTCTGGACAAGTTGCATGGATTATCCCTTTAAAGTTTGTTCAAGCACATGCAGCGTATGGTTGAAATCTGTTTGTTTTGAACGTAACTCAGAAATTTTTCTGACCGCATGTAACACGGTAGTATGATCACGCCCACCAAACAAATCACCAATTTCTGGCAAGCTCTTTTGCGTCAGTTCTTTGGCTAAATACATGGCTACCTGACGCGGCATAGCGATGTTGGCAGGTCGTCGCTTCGAATACATATCGGCGACCTTCATTTTGTAATAGTCAGCCACCGTTTTTTGAATATTCTCGACGGTAACCTGACCACTTGAGGCAGACAATAAGTCCTTCAGTGCGTCTTTACAAATATCGACGTTAGCGACCTCTCGACCATGAAAGCGAGCATA
>CAIZGG010000120.1 GCA_903932425.1 uncultured beta proteobacterium
AACAAAAGCGTGTAGCCATCCGGGGTTGCGCGTGCAACGTAGTTTGCGCCAATCACACCATTCGCCCCAGCCTTGTTTTCTAGCACGACCGATTGCTTGAGGCGTTCTGACAGCTTTTGTAAAATCGGCCTGGCAACCGTATCGGCTGGACCACCCGCAGTCCAGGGATTAATGACAGTGATCGTGCGGGTCGGATAATCAGCGGCGGACGCGGTGCCGACCCAAAGAACTAACCCGAGCAAACTCAGCCACGATGTCACACGTCTGAGCGAAAGTCTTGAGTCAAGCGACAGTGTATGCATGGTAGGGCCTTGTCAAAGAGTTAAACCGCGGCGGGTTCAAAGAGGGGTGGTGCAATCCCGTTGGATAAGTGCGTAGGAGGATCGCCTTGCGTACGCCAATCTTTGACAACGACAGGCATACCGATCGTTACTTTATCCGGAGCAACGTTCACAAGACGCGTCATGAGATGCGGCCCTTCGTTCGTCGCAATAATCGCGACGACATAAGGAACCTCTTGTGCGAATGACGCACTGGGCGCCCGATGGACGATCGAAAAGCTATATACCTGACCTCGACCGCTTGTGATGGTTGGTACGAGGTTTAGACCGCCACAGCTTGGGCAGGCAGGGCGCAAATAAAAATGAAAGTGTTCGCAATCCATACATTTGGGCAGCGCAAACCCTAGGGTGCGTACGCTTTCCCAGTAGTGCTGCCCATCCGTTGGTTTACTTTTTTCTGTCATACCGGTTCACCCTTGCCCAAGAATCAACGTGCTGTGCAAACCAATAATTCCACCATTGCCGTGAACCAATACGGTCTCAGCCTTGGGTACCTGTCGCGCAAGCGCTTGCCCGCGTAGTTGCCTGACGGCTTCAGTTAAGTGGAGCATCCCCCCCGCGAGCCCTGGGTGTCCGGCTGAAAGCAAGCCACCGTGGGTCGTGACTGGCATGTTGCTGGTCAAGCCGATACCTTGACTCGTTACAAAAGGACCACCTTCTCCCTTTGCACAAAAACCAAGATCTTCAAGCTCGATTAACACCGTAATCGTGAAGCAATCATATAACTCAGCTACATCGATATCACGTGGCGTTAAGCCTGCCATCGCGAAGGCTTCGCGTCCAGACTGCACAGCACCAGTCGTCGTCACATTTTTATAGTCGCCAATGTAGGTGTGAGAGTGACCATAACCATGGCCCAGCAACTTAACCGGCCGTTGCCGCAAATCTTTCGCACGTTCAGGTGTCGTCACAATAAAGGCCACGGCTCCGTCAGATACGAGCGCACAATCCAACAGTCGCAGCGGCGAGGTAATCATGCGAGAGTTCATCACCTCAGTGAGCGAAATAAGTTCTTGTTTATGCGCGGCGGGGTTAAGTGCGGCGTTGGCACGCATCGTGACAGCGACCTGCGCGAGTTGCTCGGGTGTTGTGCCGTACTCATGCATGTGACGTTGAGCGGCCAGTGCATATAAGGTGGGTACGAGCGGACCATGCGGCGCCTCAAACTCGGCGTGCGCCCAACCTGCATCGGCCATTTTTTTGACGGCATCGCCGCGCGA
>CAIZGG010000121.1 GCA_903932425.1 uncultured beta proteobacterium
CCTGCAGTGGCGAACCAGGTGATACGCGAAGAACTTGTCGACTTAGTGTTTCTCGGGCGACCAGCACTTGCTAACCCGCATTGGCCAATCTGGGCGGCGCGTGAGCTTGCTCATGAAGACCCTTTCTCGCTGCTGCCGCGTGACTGGTCGTGGTGGCTAAAGAACCGGCCGGGCTCCGAAAATTCGCACGGCTGGCCACCGCCAGCGAGCGCTGGTTGAGGGCATCCTCGCCAATACCTGGCGACCGTTATGGTGAATTTATCAGGCAATTTCAACGTCAGGTCAACGCGACTTATGTTGATCCGTCTTTTATTGCCACGGTTCGCAAAAAGTTAAAGCCAGCAGCCTATGCAATCCAGTTACCAAGTCTAAGTTTCGGGACTTTGGCAAACGCTTTTATGTTGTTGGTAATTAAAAGAGCGTCCATACTTAAAGCGTGCGCAGCAATGAGTGTGTCAAGAGGGCCGATTGGTTCGCCACCTTTTTCTAGGTGGCTACGCAATTCACCATAGGACCAGACGCACTTCTCGTCAAACGGCAAAATTTCAAAGGGCTCCAAAAACATTTCTAATGCGTCACGGTTTTTTTGCGAACCGCTACCATTTTGATTCTTTGCAAGCTCAGGTTCAATTAGCCATGGGCCGACAGGCAGATGCCTTCAAGCCCGGTTTTTGTTTTTATGCTCATGTTGGCAGGGTGTAAAAAAATCCAGTCAATCATAGCCTTGTCAACTAATCACAGAATCGCCGTGCTGTAATTTTGTAAATGTACATTGGGGACAGTGTTTGACACCCAGTCCCTTGGTGGTGGGGCTAAAAAGTTGGGCTGGTTTATTGTGAATTCGCGGGTGCACGAGGCCAAACTAAGGTAAGTCCTCATCCTTGGCGGGCTCAGACTGCCCCCCAAATTGTCTATCAACGAGACGCTCTATTGCGTTGCCCACCACCAATACCAAGCCTGTAGCAACGACAGCCATCGTGCCGAGCATTATTTGACCCATACCTATCGCAGCACCAATCAGCATGGTGATCCAAATGCTGGCCGCAGTAGTGAGACCTTGAATGCGCTTACCCTTGGCGTTGTGGATGATGACGCCGGCTCCTAGAAAGCCAATTCCAGTGATAAGGCCTTGAAGTACCCTGCTGGCAGCATTGGATGGAATACTTTGAATATGACTACTGACTTGGTCGAAAGGCACGACGATCAGCATGGCCACAGCAGCGCCGATAGAAACCAAGGCATGGGTTTTCACGCCAGCAGATTTGTGATGAAGCCACCGGTTGGCACCTAACACTATCCCAGTTATCGCAGCCAAGCCCAATCTCAGTGAGATCTCTAATAATTCGTTCATAACGCTATCCAGTAAAAAAATTTGGCAAGGAATCAGTGCATCCTCATCAATGCTATATACCGCGCATAACCGGTGGTAGCCATCTGCCACGATCAACTTTCCCAACTCGGTTGCGCGCACCAGCAACCTAGTTGCTTCGCAAAGTCTTTGATCGTTCTTTCCCCGATCGGTGATTGAGAGAGTAATCTACGATACTCCGCCCGCGAAATCGGCGAGGGATTCGTATGTTCGCAACACTGCATCAGGTTAGACGGACAAGTTTCGAAACATAGGGTTTTTATGCTAACGCATCAAACGTGCTAACTTTGCCCTCTTGTCATACCCACCGTTGAGGAGCTGATTCACCTTTTCTGACGCTGGCGCCTCTGAAGCTAATTGAGATAAAGATATATCGATGAAAAGTATAAAACTTAAAAACCTCCATCTTGTTTTGGTGCTCGTGACATTGTCACTGACGGCTTGCCTAAGTGTCGCTCAGTACGGCGGTGGTATGGGTGGTGGGGCGGGAGGCCGGCGAGGCGGCATGCAGTCAAACCAGCGTCCGCCAAGCAATGAGGCTCAAAACTTATGCACGCTTGGCCAGGTCAACGCTGACGCGGTACCATTTGATTTAGTTGATAGTCGTTTAATGATGCTTGAAGCCGACTTACAACCAACAAAAGAGCAACAACCCCTCTGGCAAGATTTGACGAAGCACATTCGGGCCTATGCTATCGAAATTGATCGACAGCACTCCTCACGCAATCGCGACAACGCTACGTCATACCAGGCCGTTGATGGCATCAAGTACATCATACTCGCGGTCGACCGAAGCCGCAATCGTTACACCTTACTTGAAAACGTTGAAACCTCATTCAAACGTTTGTATAAAACGCTCACTCCATCTCAGAAAACTTTGGTGGATATGCGAGTATCGTCTATCGTCGCCCCCCAGTTTCCCAATCCAAAGTGCCAGCAACTCCCCTACTGACAGACCAGAACTGAGGTCCAATTGACATCCTCCCCGCCCTGAACGGCGAGGTTTTACGCGCCAATCCGATAAATCGCGGACAGGCGCTAGTATTCATTGAAAGAACTAAAGAGTATCAATCCTTTTAATATGGGGACTTCAGCCGAGGCAGTCGGTAGCCTGTCGCGCTAGGTGGAGAGACTTGAACTCGGTCTGAAAACTCACCACTATCTGACACAGCGTATAGCTGAGGATGCGTTACTGCTGCGTCGCTGAGTTAGTTTTGTCAAGCCTCGTCGCACACAGTGCCGTCATGCTGTGCTGCAAAGTACAGCACTTGGCGGGCAAGCATCGCTGGCATGATGTTCATGATGGCATGATGACTCGAAGGCACATGCACGATCGTTAAGTTCTTGATGTGCTGGCGGATGACCTGCTCTTGTGTTTGGATTGTCACGGGCGCCTGCGCAGGGTACAAGCCAAGTGTCGGAGTGCTGATGCGACTCAGATAAGGCGTCGCATCAATGACCGATGCGATACGTGACATGCGGATCAACACGTCAACGTTTGATTTTCCCATCTCATCGGCATACCACTTTAACAAGCCGACGTCGGTACCCGGCCCAAACCGAGTTGCGCTGTTTGCAGCATCGGCCCAACCACGCGAACCTAGGGTGCTCAAAGCTTCTTGCCAGGTTGGGTAACCAAAGGCGAAGGCCTTTTGCGTATCAGGATTAATGTGTGTGGGTGCTGCCACTAACGAGAGCGTGCGAAGCAGAGCGGGATGTTCGGCCGCAAGTGCCATGCCAATAATGCCGGCGACCGATTCGCCGCAGTAGTGCACAGGGGCGCCACCTAGACTTTGTATGAGCGCGACGAGGTCGCCTACGTAGTGTTGAGGTGTGATGTCTGCATCTAAATCGCTAGGGATTTCAGACTGGCCCAGGCCACGCAGATCGGGGCGTACAACCTTAAAAAAACGCGCTAGGTACGGTACCCATGGCCTCCAAAATTCGCTTGAGCGACCATAGCCATGCTGCAAAATTAAGTAAGGCGCTTGACGCCATGGGTCGGTAAAATCATCGAGTGCATAGTGAATGGCGGGGTGACCAGCGCGTTTTAAAAATGGCATGACAGTCCTTGCGTGATAAATGTGAAAACTTTATTGAGTACAGCTAGCCGCGACTTAGTCGGGCTTAATATTTGCGTTGCGAATCACAGCCGACCATTTGATCAAGTCGGCTTGCATGACCTCACTTAACTGCTCGGGCGTGCTGCCCAAGGCTTCAATCCCCATCTTTGCGAACCGAGCCTTGAGATCGTCCTGCTTTGTGATTGCTACGATGTCCATAGATAATTTCTTTAAAATCTCGGGCGGTAGTCCAGCCGGCGCTAAGAACGCGTACCAAGTACCCGCTTCAAAGCCGGGGTAGCCCGATTCAGCGATCGTTGGGATGTCTGGAGCAAGGGCAGATCTTTGTGTACCTGTGACGGCCAACGCTTTGAGCTTACCCGCCGTGACATGTGGCAACGCTGATACCGGGTTATTAAACATTAACTGACCCTGACCAGCGAGAAGATCATTGGTTGCGGGCGCAGCCCCTTTATACGGAACATGCAAGAAGTCGATTTGCGCAGCGGTGCGAAACAGCTCTGCCGTGAGGTGTGTGGGC
>CAIZGG010000122.1 GCA_903932425.1 uncultured beta proteobacterium
ATACTTTGGGGATGTGGCTTCGTAAGCCGGTCAGCCATACCGCGACAAGGCCACTTAAAAAAACCACGAGCGCTAGATTTAACAAAGTCTGGCGCAAACCCATTACCTCAACAGACCAGCCCAGCAAGGGTGCACCAATCATCGCGCCCAAAGGATATAGCCCAACAACATAGCCATTGACTAAGCCGCGACGCTTGGTTGGCGCAAGATTGACAATCTGTTGCGCCGTTGTAAACGCCGTGCCACCACCCAGACCAAAGAGGATTCCATACCCAAACATGAGCGACCAAAAGCCTTGCGCTTGAGAGGCAAGCGTGAGACCTAGAGCACCCGTGACACAGGTGACAATCAATACGGCCCCGGTCGACAAGCGGGTATACAGCACAGGTGCAATATTCATCCCAGTCGCAAACATGATGGTCGACAGGCCAAACACCATCCCCATATCAGAGCGCGTCAGCGACAGCATGGCCTCCATGGATTTTAAAAATACGCTGAAGGCGTAGATCGTGCCAAAGGGTAGGTTCGCAAAGGTGGCGGCTAGAATGAGGCGCATGAACGGTTTCTTATTCTTTTAAAGTTCGCTAGAGATAAAAAGAGAATTGCATGAATCAGTATTTAGGGATGATCAAACAATCGCTCTGTTATTTAAAATGCGATGCAGAAATATACTGCGCCTGCATCCATTCGCGGGCCGCTGCAAGTACGGCCTGAACTTCATCACTAGTGTTATATAAATGAAAAGAAAAGCGAAGACGTGCTTGACGCTGCGACACGCGGATATTTTTTGTCATTAAAAAATCAGACAGCGCAATAAACAATTGTCGTTGCTCAGTCGTAGGCTGTCGCAGCCCCATCAAGACGAGATGAGAGCGATGGCGCTCGTTGCCGCCACTTAAGATGGGTAGTCCTATGGCGCGTAAGCCCTCATCGAGCAACTTTGCGAGTTGTAGCACGTGCTGCTCAATCACCGGAACAGTAATCGCTTTTAAGATACCAATTGAAGCCACTGCGGCACTGGCCGAACTATAGTTATAGCTGCCCGAATCAAATCTTTTAGCGCCGGGCATGAGTTGGTAAGTATTGCCTCCTTGGTCTCCTTCGTGGGCGTTACCCAGGTCAATGCTGTAGCGCCCCAAATAAGTTGGATGCAGACTGTCGGCAAGGGCACGGCGGATATACAGAAAACCAAGCCCGTAGGGGCCACAGAGATACTTGCTTGCTCCGACGACTAAGCCATCGATATGGAATGCGCGAACATCGATATCGAGTGCGCCCACCGATTGTGCGGCATCGACGAGTAAGGTGACGCCGCGCGCCTGGCAGAGTTGTCCTAGGGCAGCTAAGTCTGTACGGGCTCCGGTAGAAAACGTGACCGAAGAGACGATGACCAGGCGTGTGCGCGAATCAATCGCCCGAGCAATCGCATCAACAGAGATCGAGAGATCAGGTCCTGCATCTACCATTCTCACTTCAATGCCGTGACGCTGCCTCATGTTGTAAAGCGCGTACACACCGTTCGGATGCTCGACCTCTTTTGAGACAATCGCGTTATCGCCGGTTTTCCAGGGAAGGGCTGTCACAAATATATTTAGCCCATCGGTCACGTTACGGGTAAGTGTAATTTCATCTTGAGTCGCACCCACAAGCGAGGCGAAGCTTTCGCACGCTTGCGTCTCAGCATCAAAAACTGGGTCTGTTTCTTTTGCCACGCCAGCGATACGGGCATCGTAATAGCGCAGAGCCGCGTCGCGTGCGGTAGTGGGCAATAAACCGCGCGCCGAATTTTCGAGATAAATACAGCCCAAAGATCCTGTGAATAATAGCCGTGCATCGTCGATTGTTGTCATGTTTACTCTATTTGAATTTTGGCTTCGCGTACGACGTATTTCCACTTTGAGAGCTCGGTTGCGATATGTTCGGAAAAAGATTGGGGCGTTGACGTCATAGGCTCAAGAGCCGCACTATTCAAGCGTTCGTGCATATCGGGCAACTGCATGATTCGCGCAAGTTCGCGACTCAGTCGCTCAATAATCTGCGGTGAGGTTGCGTTAGGCGCAAGGACTCCGTACCAGTTTGTAATGACAACATCTTTAAAGCCAAGTTCAGCAAAGACTGGAACGTCGGGCAACGCGGCGCTTCGTTTAGGTGAGGCGGCTGCCAAAATTTTTAGCTTGCCGCTTTTGTAATTTTGGACAACGCTGGGAGCCGTTGCAAATGAGGACTGTACTTGTCCGGACATGGTATCAACGGTGACTTGCCCTGAGCTTTTGTAGGGAATATGAATGAGTTTGAGATGAGCATTCAGTTGAAATAGTTCGCCTGCCAAATGGCTACCGCTACCGTTACCGGCTGAGCCTATGCTGATTTTATTAGGTTGCGCACGCGCTTGAGCGATATAGTCTAAAAGAGTGTTGGCTGACTCGGTCGCAGGTGTAATAAAAACATAAGGTGTGTCGGCGATCAGAGCAATGGGCGCAAAATCTTGAGTGGCACTATACCTAGATTTTTTATTGATGACAGGACTAATCGTGAACGAGGCATCTGCTAATAGAAGCGTATAGCCATCTGCTGGCGCGCGAGCGACGAGTTCGGCGCCAATCAAGCCGCCGGCTCCAGGGCGGTTTTCGATAATGACCGACTGCTCAAGAAATTCAGTGAGTTTTAAGCCGAGTAAGCGCGCAACAAAATCAGAACCACCGCCAGCTGCGTAAGGGACAACGAGTTTGATCGGCTTGGTCGGGTAGTTTTGTGCTGAGGCCTTACCCGCTAAACAAAGTACGAATGAGAATGCCAGCCATTTAATAAGGGTCATTGCCGAAACCTTTAGGTTGATCGAAACGCACACACTTGGCCTATTCGTAGACAAGTCGGTACAAACTGAATGATTCTTTTCTCATATCAATATAAACTAAATTCTTGATGCCAATCGCCCAAGTTATCTTGAAAAAGGATTCAAGTTGAAGTTATATATCGCCAATAAAAACTATTCATCCTGGTCGCTTAGGCCATGGGCTTTGTGCCAAGCACGTGGCATTGACTTTGATGAAGTGTTGGTGCCTTTTTCCATTGGGCCGCAACCGTCGGCTTTCAAAGAGTTCTCGCCTACTGCTAAAGTGCCGTGTCTTAAAGCGAATGGCATGTTGATATGGGATTCACTGGCAATCTGTGAGTATCTAGCCGAGCAATATCCGGGCTGTTGGCCCACCGATGTGACAGCGCGTGCTTGGGCGCGTAGTGCCACGGCCGAAATGCATTCCGGGTTTCAGACGCTTCGTAGCCTCTGCCCGATGAATTGCGGTACTCGAGTGGCGCTTGAGAAAATCGACGAAGGGATGCGATCAGACCTTGACCGTATCGACACGTTGTGGCTTGAGGGGCTCGCCAAGTTTGGCGGCCCTTATCTTGCAGGCAAAGAATATGGCATTGTTGACGCATTTTTTGCACCCGTCATTTTCAGAGTGCAGAGTTATGGCTTGCAGCTTAGTCCGCTCGCACAGTCTTATGTTGACAGGATGCTCAGTCTGCCAAGCATGCAGCGCTGGTACGCAGAAGCTTTAGCTGAAACTTGGCGCAAGCCAGAGTACGAGCAGGCTGCCATTGCGCACGGAAAAATCGTGCGCGATTTTCGAGTGTGAGGTCCAGCGATATATCGCACGCGGGCCGCGAGGCCTGTGATCGCGTGCGTGACCGAGACGTCAAGGCGTGAGAGTGCAGAGCTGACGATTTTGAAAGTTGTCTGTCTTAGGCGGCTGGCTCAAGCCGCCAAATCAAAAATCAGAACTTCAGCATTGTGACCATCTGTTAAGGTTAGTACGGTTTCGTCCGAAACAAACAAGGCATCGCCCGCGCTTAGGCTGATAGCGTTGACCTTAAGTTCGCCCTTGATCAGGTGAACGTAGGCTTTACGGCTTGAGTTAAGCGTAAGGTTCGCGCTTTGGACCTGATCAAATAAGCCCGCATAAAGTTTGGCATCAGCGTAAATCTTGACTGCATCGTCCTGACCTTCTTCAGAAGCAATCAATACGAGTGCCCCTTGTTTTTTTTGCGCCGGCACGGTCTTTTGCTCGTAGCTCGGCTTCACATTTTGCAGATTTGGCATAATCCAAATCTGCAAAAAGTGCGTCTGTTGCCCTGCCGCGTGATTGAATTCACTATGCCGCACACCGGTGCCAGCACTCATGCGCTGCACATCGCCTGGTGGGATGCCCTTGACATTGCCTAAGCTGTCACGATGCGCCAATTCACCTGCAAGCACGTAGCTAATGATCTCCATATTTTGGTGACCGTGTTCGCCAAAACCTTTGCCCGCCTCAATACGATCTTCGTTGATGACGCGCAGATTACCCCAGCCCATAAATTCGGCATCGCGGTAACCCGCAAACGAAAAAGAGTGAAAGCTTTTCAGCCAGCCGTGATCGGCATAGCCGCGGTCTTGAGATTTTCTGAGAGTGAGCATGACAAAGCCTGTTTGTTACATCCAGAAACACATGTGCCGGATGAATTCAGGCATTATAGGCGCTTACTTTGTAAAAGGAATATATCTTGATATATACCAATGTGAACCGTACACTGATGACTCGACACTTGGGGCCAGAGATCATGAGCGATATTGCCAAAATTTTTATCAACGGGCGTAGTCAGGCCGTCCGGTTACCGTTGGCCTATCGCTTTGATACAAAAGAAGTATTCATTCGCAAGGATCCAGACACAGGGGACATTATTCTTTCTGCAAAACCAGATTCGTGGGATACATTCTTTGTGGCTCAAGCCGCCGCGGAGGCTCCCCAAAGTTTTCTTTCTAAAGCAGAGCGCCCACAAGTTGAAAAGCCGAGGGATCCCTTCGAAGGCTGGACTGAATGATCCAGTACATGCTCGATACAAATACAGTCAGTGATTTTATAAAAAATCAGCCAGCTGTTACGCGCAGGTTGTTGGCAGTGCCGATGCGATCTTTATGCATTTCGTCCATTACTGAGGCAGAATTGCTTTATGGAGTTGGCAAACGCCCCGCAGCAAAGAAGCTGAGTAAAATCGTGAATGAGTTTTTGCAGCGTGTTGATGTTTTAGCCTGGGATCGGCAGGCAGCAGAGCGCTATGCGATCGCGAAGGTGAAAGTCGAGACTAAAGGTCAGACGTTGTCACCGTTCGACCTGTTAATTGCGAGCCACGCGCTGAGCACCGGTTGCACATTAGTGTCAAACGATAAGGCGTTTCGCTTTGTCCCAGGTTTAAGTGTAGAGAACTGGTCGCACACCCGTTCCTGACCAGAGGCACGACGAGTCGTACCTGTCGCCAGAGGGGTTCAGCTGCGCGGTATTAACCCTTCCTCAATGGCTTTAATTTGCATCGCCACGTAGCGCGAATAGATTCTGCAGTTTGTGAAGCTGCCGCCTACAAACCATAAGCCTTCTTGCGCGGTGCGACGCCACATGTTGTTCATTTCGCCGTCTGGTGCGATGCCCCACACTGGACCGATCTTGTTCGCAATCTCTTCGCCGAGCAATTGTTTGACGACGACCTCTTGTGGGATATAGCCTGTGCCCATGATCAGTAGATCTGCTGGCTTGATGGTGCCATCCTTCATGAGCGCACCTTCAGGCGCGAAGCGTTCGATTTGATCAAATTGCACTAAGCCAATGTCGCCACTGACAATCAAATCCGAACAGCCCGCATTCAGATAATAGCCACCGTAACGCGTACGGATCTTCATTTGATAGCCGGTGTCTTCATCGCCTTTATCCCATTTAAAGCCTCGGGCGATCAGACCGTCGATCAGCTTTTTATCTAGGTCGACCATGCGGGCCGTGACTTGCTTGAAATTGCGCTTGGCAACAGGCAAGGTGTTGATGCTTGAAAGCAGATCGCCATCATCAATGGTGATACCGTCATATAAGCCATAGGTGAGGTGTAAGCTCGGATCGATACTCACGACGGTTGTTGAGCCGCGTTGAATAATCGTGGTGTCTGCTCCGTTGCTATGCAGATCCTGCGCAACATCGTGCGCGCTTGTACCGGTGCCTAAGACGAGCGCCTTTTTGCCATTCCAAGCGGCGCCGCTTGTAAACGCGCTGGTGTGCATGACCTCGCCTTTGAAGTCTTTGAGCCCTGGCAAATCAGGGATGCGCGGCAAGCCGACCAAACCATTTGCAAAAATAATGTGGCGCGGTCGTACGGTACGCTCGGTGCCGTCATTGTTTCTTAGCACAGCAGTCCAGCGAGCCTCGCTCTGATCGTACGTGGCGCTACCAAGCTCTGTATTTGTCCAGTTATTAATTTCCATCGTTTGCGCATAGACTTCGAGCCAGTTGCCCAGCATGTCTTTGGGCAAGTACGAAGGCCAGTGCGGTGGAAACGGCAAGTGCGGCAAGTTATTGAGGTCAGTGATGTTATGCAAGGCCAGCGAGTGATAGCGTTTGCGCCAGCTATCACCAATGCGTGGATATTTGTCGATCAGCAGCGTGTCAACGCCAAGCAATACCAGCGACGCCGCCACACTCAGGCCCGCCTGCCCACCGCCTACGATTAGCACGGTCGGTTCGCGGTCTTCATAGGCTTGGCTGGCCATGCGCTGATCTTGCCAGTTGGTGCCACCAAAGTTGCGCGAATAGGCGGCGCCGGTAGGGCGGCGCTTACCGGTTTTTTCTTCAAAGCCGGTCAGCTCATTTAGGCTCGTGAGCAGCTGAAACGCCTTTGACGGATCGCTTGCCAGCAAGCGCAGTACGCCGTAGCAGTGGCCGATGTCGGTTTCAAACTGAAACAACACCTCAATGACATCCACGCCGATCCGCTTGATTCGGCGAGGGCCTTGACGACCTTCGGCAAGCTTAAAGTCGCGTGCTTTGACGCTTGCCTGCTTGATCAAGATCAAGCTTGCAATATTGTCGATGCCTTCAACAGGTGTAATGGACCAGGTGAAGGCAAACAAGTCGCGCCAGTGACAGTCGGCGTCAAACAGGGCAGCAATGCCCGACTTGTTGTGGCCCGCCAAAGCCGCGCCAAATTGATTCAGCCAGTTGTTTGCAAGAGTGTGGTCTGGGGTGCTCGGCGCGGCAACGATTGGTGGTTTACCAAGGTTCATAAATGATGTCTCGTTAATTTTTGTTTGATACTGAAAGAGTATTACATTTGCTTACCATTTTCTACTTGTTAGCCAGTCTGTGACTCGGTAGAGTGCTCACTATGCGAAACTTGTAGAGGTAAAAATGTCTTTTCGAACGGTGAATACAGTGTTGAACGCAAGGTTGGAGGCGGCTGAGGCGCGCACAGATGCTCGCGTGGCTGATCTTAAAGGGGAAATCAATGCTCTTTCAGAGAAAGTGGCTGGTATGGACGCCCGCATGGATGAGCGGACCGCACAAACCAAAGAAGAGTTTTCCAGAATAAGGCAAGATTTGGGTGACTTCAAAGTGCAATTCACTAAGCAGATCACAAACTTAAAATATATCGTTGTCACCACGGGTGTGGCGTCTGTGATTGGGCTTTACTCGGCAAATGTGGCGACGATGCAAGCTCTGTTAGCCGCTTATGATTCGGGTAAAGCCATGGCGACACAATTTGCTAAGACGGCCGATCGACTCGATAGAATTTCAGAGCGGCTTGATGCTCAAGAGCAAAAGGTCAGCCAGCGGCTCAATTCTCAGTAATTGACCGACTGAGGAAATCTGCAGAAATTGTCTGCTCGAGTGTTTGGGTAAATAACGCGCACAACGCACAAGGCACAACGTACGCGGCCATCAAATACCTAATTCTTACGTGACGAGCTTACCGATGTTTCGGATCAAGCGCATCGCGCAAGCCATCGCCCAATAAATTAAACGACAGTACCAAAACAAAAATTGCCAGGCCCGGCCATACGGCCATCCACGGGGCGGTATCCATGAAGTTTTTCGCAGTATTGAGCATGCTGCCCCAGCTCGGATCAGGCGGCTGCTGGCCGAGACCTAAAAATGACAAGCTGGCTTCTGCGATCACTGCTGACGCGATCGCTAAAGACGCTTGCACGATTAAGGGTGCAGTCACGTTAGGCAAGATATGTGATACGGCGATTCGAAACGGATGGCAACCCACTGCGCGCGCCGCTTCAACATAATCTTCAACTTTTATCTGTAAGACTTGCGCGCGCGTTAAGCGAACAAAAATCGGTGAGGCGGATACGCCAATTGCAATCATGGCGTTGGTGAGGCTAGGCCCTAAAAAGGCGGCGAGCGCAATCGCAAGAATCAAAAAAGGACACGCTAAAAACGCATCGGTTGCGCGCGAGATGAGGCTATCAACTGTGCCGCCCAAAAAACCGGCCAACATACCAATAGTGACGCCTGTTAGCAGCGAAATCGCCACAGAGACTACGCCCGCCAAGAGAGACGCACGTGCACCCCAAATGACCCGCGCCAACACATCACGACCGAGCTCATCGGTACCAAACCAATGCGTACCCGTGGGGGCTTTGCGAATCGCGCTCCAGCTTGCTTCGATCGGATCAAACGGCGAAATCAGCGGCGCAAAAATTGCCATGGCAATAAAAAGAAGCACCACGTAAAACCCAAACATGCCTTTACGATTACGCCTGAGTTTGCGCCAGGCGCGCAGCCAAGGGCCCGGCTCTTTGTTGAGGGCAAGAGGCGTTAGCGTTGGGCTTGTTATTGTGACGGGATTCATTATTTACGCAGCCGGGGATTCAAAACAAAATAGGCCATATCGGCAAATAAGTTGAGCATGATGTACGTGGTGGCGGTCACCAGTACGACGCCTTGCACTACTGCATAATCTCGATTAAAGACAGCATCGATGATGAGCTTTCCAAAACCTGGAATCGTGAAGACCTGCTCGGTCAGTACAGCTCCTGATAATAAGGTGCCAAGTTCAAGCGCGCCTAAAGTGATGACGGGCGTCAAGGCATTGCGCAACGCATGTTTGAGCACCACCACGCGCTCGCTTAAGCCTTTGGCTCGTGCTGTTCGAACGTAATCCGCACCAAGCTCTTGCAGCATCGAACTGCGCATATGACGCATGAGAGAGGCAGCGATCGCGTTGCCTAAGACAAAGGCGGGCATGATCATCGAGGCGAGGTTGGCGCGCAAGTTCTCGAACGGACTGACATAGCCCGAGGCAGGTAGCCATCCGAGCTCAACTGAAAACAACAGGATTAGCATGATCCCCAGCCAAAAATTTGGAGTGGATAAGCCGG
>CAIZGG010000123.1 GCA_903932425.1 uncultured beta proteobacterium
CTTCATCACGCCCGAAGGGCATGGCATGCTCAAAGTATGGATGAGTCACGGCGATCAGGTGACGCGTTTGCCTGAGGGTTTCAAAGTGATGGCTTCGACCGCGTCATGCCCGATTGCTGGCATGGCGGACGAAGCCCGCAAGTTTTACGCAGTACAGTTTCATCCTGAAGTCACGCACACGGTTAAGGGCCAAGCCTTGCTCGAGCGCTTTGTTCACGAGATCTGTGAGTGTCAGGGTGATTGGACGATGCCCAATTACGCTGACGAAGCGATTGCACGAATTCGTGAACAAGTCGGCACGGATGAAGTGATCTTGGGGTTGTCGGGCGGTGTAGATTCGTCTGTTGCTGCAGCCTTAATACACAAGGCTATTGGCGATCGTCTGACCTGCGTGTTTGTTGATCACGGTTTGCTGCGCTTAGACGAAGGCAAGCAGGTGATGGAGACCTTCGCTCAAAACATGGGCGTGCGCATCATTCATGTTGATGCGACTGAACAATTTATGGGTAAGCTTGCAGGGGTGTCTGATCCCGAAGCCAAGCGCAAGATTATTGGTCGTGAGTTTGTTGAAGTGTTTCAGGTTGAAGCTGGCAAACTTAAACAAGCCAAGTGGCTGGCACAAGGCACGATCTATCCTGATGTGATTGAATCGGCCGGTGCAAAAACGGGCAAAGCGGTTGCGATTAAGTCGCATCACAACGTTGGTGGCTTGCCTGATACCTTGAACTTGAAATTGCTCGAGCCTTTGCGTGAACTCTTTAAAGATGAAGTTCGAAAACTCGGCGTCGCCCTTGGCTTGCCACACGGCATGGTGTATCGCCATCCGTTTCCAGGGCCGGGCTTAGGTGTGCGCATCTTGGGTGCGGTCACCACTGAATTTGCTGATCTGCTACGCCGCGCTGATGCGATCTTTATTGAAGAATTGCGCAACACCATTGATCCAGAAACCAAACAAAGCTGGTACGACTTAACCTCGCAAGCGTTTGCCGTGTTCTTGCCAGTTAAGTCAGTCGGTGTGATGGGTGACGGGCGCACCTACGATTATGTGGTGGCGCTACGTGCCGTGCAAACGTCTGATTTTATGACTGCCGATTGGGCGCCACTGCCTTACCCATTGCTGGGTAAAGTGTCGTCGCGCATTATCAATGAAGTACGCGGCATTAACCGTGTGGTGTACGACGTGTCGAGCAAGCCGCCTGCCACGATTGAGTGGGAATAGTCTGTTCGAACTTAACTATTTTTGACCCTCGGAACCCTAAACATGACAAATCCTTCGGCAGACGAACAACGTTTTGCTCGCCTTCACGTCGATCAAATGACCGACGAGCAAAAGATTTATTTCAACTCGCTGATGGCTGGTCCCATCTCTGGGACAGGCAGCAAGGGTGTGGTGCAGGGGGCAACAAGCTTAGGGGCTCCTTTCAACGTTTTTTTAAGAAGCCCGGTTTTGGCTGAGCGGATGCGTAAAGTTGGAGAGTATCTCCGCTTTGAAAGTACTATCCCAAAACGTTTAAACGAATTTGCGATTCTGATCACCGCTCGTACTTGGACCGCTCAATACGAATGGTACGCACACTTACGTCTGGCTCTTAAAGAGGGGCTCGATCCTTTAATCGGTGAAGAACTTGCGCAAGGACAGCGTCCCTCAAAGATGAAACCAGACGAAGAGGCTGTGTATGATTTTTGTCATGAGCTTCATACCCGCCACTGCGTGAGTGACTCAAATTACAACGCCGTGCTAAAGCTTTTTGGTGAACAAGGCGTTGTGGATTTGATGGTGGTAAGCGGCTATTACGTGATGGTAGCGATGGCGTTAAACGTAAATCGTTCGCCACTACCAGAGGGCGCCATACCCATCCCAGAGCTCTAAATGAAGACTCTTATCTTATCCGCCTTGTGTGCACTGTCCTTTTGCATGAGCCCTGTGTTGGCGCAGCAATCGGTAGAAGCGCAGTTCCCTAGCAAACCGCTTCGCTTAATCGTGCCGGTTGCTACCGGTGGCCTGACCGATAGTTTGGGACGCACACTTGCCCTTAAGCTTGAGCAACGGCTTGGGCAGTCAGTTGTGGTTGAAAACAAGGGCGGGGCGGGCGGTGTGGTCGGTACGATTGCTGCCGCGGCTGCGCCCGCTGACGGCTACACAATCTTGATGACCTTTCTGGGGCCTGCCGCTGTTCGTCAGGCGCTCAATAGCAAAGCGACGCCTTACGATACGTTGCGTGATTTTGCTCCGGTCAGCCTGGTGGCTCGTTTCCCTCTGCTTGTTGTGGTGGGCGCCAATTATCAAGCAAAGACCTTAGGTGAATTCATTGCTCTGGCCAAGGCAAAACCTGGCGAAGTGAGCTACGCGTCGGCAGGCGTTGGATCGACCGGGCATCTGGCAATGGAGCTCTTTCAACGCGATACTGGCATCAAAGGCTTGCATGTGCCCTATAAGGGCGAAGCACCCGCCATGATTGACGTTATGGAAGGCCGAGTCTCGGCTTTGTGGATGAGCTTGTCTGTGGCGTATCCGCAAATAAAAGAGGGCAAGTTGAGGGCGCTTGGAATCGCGAATAAAGAGCGTCATCCCGGAGCCCCAGAGATTCCGACAATGACCGAGGGCGGGGTTAATGGTTTTGAATTTACCGGTTGGTACGGCATGCTGGTGCC
>CAIZGG010000124.1 GCA_903932425.1 uncultured beta proteobacterium
AAATCTTTAAGCCATCATACTAACCGCCCCAAAGCGGTTATAACAAGCATAGCGCCTCGCAATATGACGCAAGGCTCTATTAGTAAACGCAAAGTAGTCAAGTCCTTGGTTACTTCTACTAACAATTCGACTTGTGTCGTTTTTTGACTTTTGGAGGTGCCGAGGGATTGAATTGCGCGCAGGCATGCCGCAGACTCTCTGTATCGGCGCCGAGGGCGCCTCACTCATCCGAGCATGACCGCTATGCACCGCTTTAATTCGCTAACTTACTGCCAAGACCTTGAACGTGCCGGTATGCCAAGGCAACTCGCAGAGGTGCAAGCTCTGGCTTTAAATGCAGCACTCGACCACTCGGCTCATGACTTTGCAACTAAAGCTGATCTGGCCCAGGGACTTGCCGCTTTAGACAAAGAAATTCGCATAACTAAAAGTGAGCTTTCCACCGCTGTCATCACCCTCGAAAGAAAAATCCACGAAACCAAGTGCGATCTTTCGGGCGCTGTGACAACTCTGGAAAAGAAAATTGTTGAGTCTGAAGCCCGGCTTGAAAAAGAGATTCACCGCTCAATCGCACCAATTGAAAAGGATATATCAAAACTTTACGCGGATAACAAAATTTTTAAGTGGTGCTTTGGGATCATGATTCCAATTTCGCTGACGCTGCTGATCCCAGTGGTGCAAGGTTTGTATAAACAATTCGTGCTTGGACAAGGTTAAGCCGTGCCTTTAACTCATCCGCACCTACGCTTTAAAACTAGCAATGCCGTCACCTTGCTCGAAAACGGCGTGCAATTGTTTCCGGCTCTTTGCGAAGCGTTTGACCAGGCCACGCGCAGTATTCAAGTTGAAATCTATATCTTTCGGTTGGATGCCGCTGGTGCCAAGATTTTGCACCATTTAAAGTTGGCGGCGCTGCGCGGCGTCAGGGTACGGGTCATGCTAGATGGGTTTGGAAGTGCTCAAGACGAACAAGCCATTCAAAGTGAGCTGCAGTCGGTCGGAGCGCAGTGCCGCATTTATCGCCCAGAGCCCAGAGAATTTACGCTTAAGTCTTTTGACTTTAAACGTCTGCGACGTCTACACCGAAAAATCGTGGTGGTGGATTCGCGCTTAGCCTTTATCGGCGGTATCAATTTTGAAGACGACTATTTGACGCATGAGCCCCTTAAACACGTGGGCGACCCTCGCTTTGATTACGCGGTTCAAGTCACTGGGCCGCTGGTTGCCGAAGCGGTACATGCGCAAGATCTCCTTTGGCTGCGCCTAAACTGGCGGCTCTTACTCAGGGCGCCACGCACTTGGCGCCATCTACGCTTCAGACATCAACGCCACCGTGGTGCGCTACATCCCGCTGCGGGCACCGCCCACGCCGCGTTGGTGTTGCGTGACAATCTGCGCTATCGCACGTCAATCGAGACCGTCTACCTTGAGGGCATTACACACGCACAAGAAACAATCATCATCGCCAACGCGTATTTTTTACCTGGCCGAAAACTACGTCACGCCCTCATCGATGCGGCGCAGCGCGGCGTCAAGGTCAAGCTACTTCTGCAGGGCAAAATTGAATACCGCATGCAGTATCACGCCACACGCTGGATCTATGATCAGTTTTTGCGGGCCGGTATTGAAATCTATGAATACCTACCGAGTTTTTTACATGCCAAAGTCGCTGTGCTGGATGATGTGTCAACCGTTGGATCTTCAAACCTCGATCCCTTTAGCTTATTGCTTGCGCGCGAAGCGAATGTCGTCATTGATGATGCCGCTTTTACGCATACGCTGCGCCAATCTCTTGAGGCGGCAATCGTACACGGCAGTAAAGTGATTGAACACACGCTGTACGCGCGGCGGCCTATGCTGACGCGCCTGACTGACGGTTTGGCGTACTTGCTCTTGAGAGTCGGGGTTGCCTTAACGGGTAAGAGCAGCGATTACTAATATCTACGGCAACTCAAGCTCAGCAAAAATCGGGGCATGATCCGATAACTTCGACCACGGCCGGCCACGCAACACGCGGGCGTTACGCACTGCGAAGCCACGTTGATAAATGCGATCGAGCCGCAACCACGGAAACGCGCTTGGAAACGTACGAGGCGGTGGTGTCGGGCTATAGGCGCCCTCCATCGACAACTGGTTTTTACGCAGCGCCTCGCGGCGAAACAGGCTAGCGCGAATCTCAAGCGGGGTATCGCCACGCCAAACACCGCGCAGTTGATGCATCGATTCGCGCAGCTTGGGCATCACGCCTTGAGTACGCGGTGCGTTCGCAAACACCTCGTAGACGCCAAGTTGCTGTACAAACAAAGGTGCAAGTCGATTGTTCCAGTCGTTAAAGTCGCCCGCGATCAGTATTGGGGCATCGTCTGGCACCATCCGTTTGATACGCTCGGCCATCACCTCGATCTGGCGCACACGCCCACCAGCAAACAAACCTAAATGCACGACAAAGCAATGTACCTCGCGCTCGTTCACCTTGATTACGCCGTGCAACAAGCCGCGCTGCTCTAAGCGATGATCTGAAATATCTTGATTTTCGAAACTAACGATTGAATGGCGCGACAACAAGGCGTTGCCATGATCACTTTGACTTTTGATGGCGTTGCAGCCGTAGGCAACCTCCATGTGCAAGGCTGCGGCCAATGATTCGTGCTGGGCATGCAAACGACCATGGCGGTCGTTGCGCCCCTGCACTTCTTGCAAGAACAATAGATCGGGTAGCAGGCCGTGCAACCCGAGTCGCAAATCCACCATTGAGTCGCGCCCTGCAAGAGAGCGACCTTTATGGATGTTATAGCTAACGACTCGAAGCAACGACATGGTGGTCGATGCTGCCGAGTGCGGCAGACATCGCCTATTTAGTAATTAAGCGCATAACTCGTCATAAAAAATGACGAACTAAACATCAAAAGCGTACTAAACAACAACCGAACTTTTCAGCCTTTTCACTACAGGCTGCCGTAGATAATTACGCTTTAACTTCCGGCTGACGCAAACGGATATGCAGTTCGCGCAATTGCTTTTCGTCAACAGGCGACGGTGCTTGCGTAAGCAAGCACTGCGCGCGCTGTGTTTTTGGAAACGCAATCACATCGCGAATCGACTCGGCACCAGTCATCATGGTGACGATGCGATCCAAGCCAAACGCGATGCCGCCGTGTGGTGGCGCGCCATACTGCAAGGCGTCGAGCAAGAAGCCAAACTTGAGTTGTGCTTCTTCGGCGTCAATCTTCAACGCCCTAAACACTTTGCTCTGGATTTCTTCGCGGTGAATACGCACTGAACCGCCACCGATCTCCCAACCATTGAGCACCATGTCGTAGGCTTTAGCGGTTGCCTTTGAGGGATCGGTACTGAGCAGATCTTCGTGGCCATCTTTGGGGCTGGTAAAGGGGTGATGTGCGGCCACGTAACGATCAGCTTCTTCGTCGTATTCGAACATCGGAAAAT
Organism: uncultured beta proteobacterium; assembly: GCA_903932425.1. Lineage (GTDB taxonomy): Bacteria > Pseudomonadota > Gammaproteobacteria > Burkholderiales > Burkholderiaceae_B > Zwartia. Next base: position 3,448 of record CAIZGG010000124.1, read on the forward strand.
CAACCACCCAGAGTGGCTTCCAGACGGCTTCGAACAAATCGTTGGTGCGACCAAACTCACTGTGTCCGATTTTCACGCGCAACGCGCCGATGGCATCGTTCACAATCTTGGCACGATCAGCGCCAAAGAAAATCAGATCGCCATCTTGCGCGCCTGTGCGCTTGATCATCTCGGCAAGTGCTGCGTCGTGCAAGTTTTTAACAATCGGTGACTGCAAGCCATCACGGCCTTTGGCCACTTCGTTGACTTTGATCCAAGCCAAGCCTTTTGCACCATAAATCGACACAAACTTGGTGTAGCTGTCGATTTCGCTACGCGAGATACTGCCACCTTTTGGCACGCGCAAACCAACCACGCGACTGCCTTCGGTGGTGGCCGCTTGGGCAAACACTTTGAAGTCAACGTCTTTCATGACGTCAGTTAAATCGGTGAACTCGAGCTTCACGCGCAGATCAGGTTTGTCTGAACCGTACAAGCGCATCGCTTCGCTGTAAGGCATGATCGGAAACGGATTGGCCAACTCAACGTTTTGCACAGCTTTGAAAACATGACGGATCATGTCTTCAAAAATTGCACGGATTTCAGTTTCGTTCAGGAACGAAGTTTCGCAATCGATCTGTGTAAATTCGGGCTGACGATCAGCGCGCAAATCTTCGTCGCGAAAGCATTTGGTGATTTGGTAGTAGCGATCAAAACCCGACACCATCAACATCTGTTTAAACAGCTGTGGCGATTGCGGCAAGGCAAAGAACTCGCCAGCGTTCACGCGTGAAGGCACCAGGTAGTCACGCGCACCTTCGGGTGTGCTCTTAGTGAGCATCGGGGTTTCGATATCGATAAAGCCCAAGCCATCTAAAAATTTACGTACTTCGATCGACACGCGATAGCGCAACATCATGTTGCGTTGCATTTGACCGCGGCGCAAATCCAACACGCGATGTGTCAGGCGGGTGGTCTCAGACAAGTTTTCATCGTCAAGCTGAAACGGTGGTGTGACCGAAGGATTTAGGATCTCAACTTCGCGGCACAGGATTTCGATTTCGCCAGAGGCCAGATCTTTATTCGTGGTGCCAGCAGGGCGCTCGCGCACTAAACCCGTAATGCGGATACAAAACTCGTTACGCAAGCGCTCGGCGATTGCGAACCCTTCGACGTTATCTGGGTCGAACACGATCTGGGCTAAGCCCGCGCGATCGCGCATATCAATAAAGATCACCCCACCGTGGTCGCGGCGGCGATGTACCCAACCAAACAACGTAACGGTTTGACCTAAGTGGTCTTTACAAACCTGGCCGGTGTAGCAGGTACGCATGCAAACTCCAAAAGATCTGACAAATAGATCTGATAATAAAAATTAATCGGACGAACGAGAAGGCGTGACAGGCGCGTTAGCACCCTCACTGGATAAAGTAGAAAAAGCGCCAGCGTCAACGGCATTGAGTATCGGACCTGCAGCAGGTGCTACGACACCCATCGACACAATGTACTTCAGCGCCGAATCGACCGACATATTGAGCGGCACGACCTCGCTGCGCGACATGATCAAAAAGAAACCAGACGTTGGATTTGGCGTTGTAGGCACATACACGCTAACGTAATCCGACTGCAAATGCTCGGCCACTTCACCACTGGGTGCACCCGTCAGAAGAGCGACGGTGTAGCAACCAGCACGCGGATACTGAACCAACACGGCCTGCCTGAAAGCCTGACCATTAGGCGCGAGCAAGGTATCGCTGACTTGCTTGACCGACTGATAAATTGACCGCACTAATGGGATACGACCCAGTACTTTTTCTGAATACTTTAAGATGCCACGGCCTAAAAAATTAGCGGCAAACATGCCTGTCGCAAGCAACACAGCCAACACCAAGGCAACCCTGAAGCCTGGGATTTCAAAACCGAATAAGGCCTGAGGCGACAAAAACGCCGGCACCACGCTTTCAAGCGTGTTGACCACCAACCCCAGCACCCAGATCGTAATCACGACGGGCACCCAGATCAGTAAACCAGTGATGAAATACTTCTTTAAAAATCGCATAGTGGGCTCTAAAAAGCCATCTTTGTTGCCGCTAGTCGTAGCGGTTGACGTAAGCGTTAACGATTGCGGTCGATACTTAATGCAGTTGAAATTTAAGCGGTTGAGATTTAAGCGAGGGACGGCCCGAAGGCCGTTACGTAATCAATTAGGATCAAGAGTTACCAGACGTGCTGCTCGACGACCCACCCGAAGAGGACGACGAGGCGCTACCACCTGAGCTTGCTGCACCAGTGGTGCTGCTTGAGCCCGTATTGGAGGTGCTCGTTGAAGCAGCGCCCGCAGACTTGCTGCCTGAACTGTCAGACGACGAGCCAGACTGACTGCCAGACGAATCGCTTGAGGCAGACTTGGCATCACCACTCGAACCACTCGAAGAGCCCGCCACGGCCTCAGAACCGGCGACCGGCACAGCCGCTTCGCTCGTTTTAGCGCCGCCGCTGCCGTTGCTACGAAAATCGGTGACATACCACCCCGAGCCTTTTAATTGAAAGCCGGCAGCGGTAACCTGTTTTGAATACGTCGACTGGCCGCACTGTGGGCACACGGTAAGGGGCGCGTCAGAGATTTTTTGCAGTTTGTCTTCAGCGTGACCACAGGCTGAGCATTTATAAGCGTAGATTGGCACGATTAACTTCTTGAATACTGGGTAAGAGGAAAAGTACTGAAACCGAAAGGAAAGCCTTTGATTTTAACGGTTTTTTGGCAAAACTCGACCCTCTTGAAGGCAAAGCAGCCTCAAACGCCTGAATAAACCGGCTCTGAGGCTCTTTTTTGGACAGTTTCTGACCAAATTGCTAAGTAATGGTTTCTATGGCCGTGCCAAGCCTGGGCGGCGAACTTTTTGCCCATAGCCCAGCTCGAACCAATTCAACGGCCAGCGCTCAACCGCAAATCGGCCTGAGCGACCGGCGCCTACAGACCCAGTTTTTTGAGATCAGGGCGAGCCAGGTGAAACTTGGTGACGCGCTGAAACGCAATCCCGATCTTGACCATGGTGGCATCGTCAAAAGGCTTGCCCAACAGCTGCATACCCACAGGCATACCGTTGTCGGCAAACCCTGCGGGCAATGAAACACCCGTAGTGCCCATGTAATTACCTGCGCGCGTGAAGGCAGAGGTTGGGGTTTTTGACTCATCTACCTCGGTCAAGGGGCACGCCCCCATCGGCACACAGGGCGAAAGCAGCGCGTCAACGTTGCTCATCCAGTTTGTCCAGGCTGCCGTGGTGCGACGGTGATCGGCCATGGCATCGATGTAATCAGCTGCCGAAATCTTGCGACCTGACTGCACGCGCTTGCGCACGAACTCGCCAAACGGACGAGTGTCATCATCAATATAGGCGCGATGAATTGCAAAGGCCTCGGCGGCCGTGATGTAACCATTGCGTACCATCATGTCGTTGAAGTCGAACGGAAATGGTTTGTCGATGATCTGCGCACCAAGCTCAACGAGCACGCGGCGCGTATCTTCAAGAATACGCTTGATATCCGCACCGACCGGAAGCGGATATTGCGCCTCGGGAAACATGGCAATACGAATCCCTTGCAACGGCTTGGCGCCCTCGGGCGGAGCCTGCCACTGAAACATGGGATGACCACAGCTGGTTGGATCAAGCGGATCGGCGCCAGCCATCAGTTCAGTGAGGATGGCAGAATCTTGCATATCGCGCGTCATCGGGCCGATAGAATCCAGCGTACCCGACAATGCCAGGGCGCCATGCAAGCTAATCAAACCACGCGTCGTTTTTAGGCCGGTGATGCCATTCAATGAGGCGGGGATACGCACAGAGCCGCCAGTATCAGACCCTAACGCGGCCGGCGCCAAGGCTGCAGCAACTGCCACGCCTGAGCCACTTGAAGAACCACCCGGTACGCGATGCGTGGTCAAATCCCAAGGATTTTTAGGGGTGCCCATGACTGGGTTGGTACCCCAGCCACCAAAGGCAAACTCAACCATATGAGTTTTGCCCAGATTGATCATGCCGGCGCGCAGCAAACGCTCGACAGCCGTACAGGTGGTGGGGCTGCGACGCGTCACCCAGTCTTGCGAACCACCTGTTGTGATTTGACCTTCGATGTCGCACAAATCTTTTGCCGCAATCGGCACGCCATCTAAGACACTTAAGCTGTAGCCAGACGCGCGGCGTGCATCAGCAGCGCGGGCTTGTGCCAGGACGCTGTCTGAGTCGACGCTGACGTAGGCGTGCAGCTCTTTATTGCCTTTATCGATTCGCGCCAAGTATTCTTTTGCAAGCTCTTCGGAGCTGAATTGTTTGTTGCGCAAACCCTGCGCGAGTTCGGTGAGGGTAGAGTAGGCGAGATCTGACATGATAGGGTGCTCTGACAATATTCTGGTGGAGAGGGATCGAAAGTCTTCAGGCGTAAATTCGTGAGGTTAAGAATGCACCGATTGCTAAGCGCATGAACAAAGTCAACACTAATACAAAAACAACGCGGCGGCTACAAGTGTGGGGCCTAAGGCTGCAATAAATAAGCGACCGGGTGAAATCGTTTCGTTATCGAAGCTTGATTTCAAAATCGAAAACCCAGCTGGGTTGGGGGCGTTAGCGATCACCGTCAGACCGCCACCCGTGACAGCACCGGCAACCAGCATATAGCGCCAGGCCTCAGCGGTGCCGTCGACTAACGAACCCAAATACGTTAACGCAGCATTATCCGTGATGGCCGTGAGCGCCGTTGACCCCCAAAACAAGACGGTGGGCGACAAGCTACCTAATAAATCTTGCAGCCACCACTTTTGCAAAGCACCTAGCAACACAAGCCCAGCTAAAAAGAAGCCAACCATTAAGCCTTCTTTGAGCATCAAGGGCGACTGAAAGCGTTTATAGGCATGGCAAAAGCCAATGAACAACACTAACAGCCCCATAAAGACCGCAGGGTGATGAGCGAAGACAACAATGCCAACCAAGAATACGATATGAATCAAAATGGTTAAGGGCGGAACATGTACGGGTGCATCTTGCGTCACACCGCGGTGGGTTTCAACCTCGCCGCTGGCCAACGCTTTACGATTGATAAGCGTCAAAACGAAAGCGTTGAACAACACAGCCAAGACGGCGCGCCAACCAAAGTGCGTCAACATGTAGGCAGAATCCCAACCAAACGTTTGCGCGACCATCAGCACCGGCGGTGCGGCGTAAGCACTTAACACCCCACCAATCGACACATTCACAAACAACACGCCAAGCGTCATGTATTTAAAAGCGCTGTGGCCTGGGCGCTTAAAGTAAGCATCACGCAGCAAGAGGGCCGCTAAAGTCATGGCCGCGGGCTCAGTGATCAATGAGCCTGAAAGCGGCACAAACGTTAGTACGACAAAATACGTGGCCAGCTGACGCGGCACGGGAATCATTCGCGCAAGTGCTCGCACAAAGCCACCCACAAGTTCAAGGATGGGTCGACTTGCGGCCACCACCATAATCGCAAACACAAAGAGTGGCTCGGTAAAGTTGCGCGTATCCATGTACTCAACCGCAGTGGGTACACCGGCAATCAGCGCCATCACGACTAGCAGCACAAGCGCCCACACACCAAACACCGCCTCAACTTCTGACAAAAAATGCCACAGCCCAGCGTGCGGGCCATGCTTGTGCGCTAAGCGAGCAAACACCGGCACAGAAAACGTATGCACGATTGCTACCGCAAACAAGACCGTTGCGATGATTTGGATTGAGTGAGGCATGTTCATACGGTGCCTTGTTGAGCAGATAAAAGAAAGATATAAAGCGTGACAGGCGAGCTGTGTCTGAAAAGCCACTCTGCCTATTACGTTAGAGCGCAGACTGGTTCAACTGATGCTAAGGACTATACCGTAGTGGATTGCCCGAGTGAAAGCTTTTGCAGCTGATTATGTGTAAGAATTGTTACCTGAGAGTTTCTGAATGATTCCGGTCTCCAACAATGCTCTTGCTCTGTAGCAATGATCTTGAGCTGAAGTCATGATTCTGCTCTGGAGCCATGATTCTAGCTTTCAGTCATTTTGGTCTTAAGCAACTATGCGAACTCTACAAACTCAAACTCTAACCGCTGCCGCGTTTGCCCCGTACGGCGCCGTGTTGGGTGGTGCGCTGTCGAGCGGTCTGTTCATCAATGCAGGTACGAGCGAAAAAATTGCCTTGCCCGACCCCGATCTTTCAAAGGCGGGTGGCCAGGCGAGTTTGAACCTGTATCGTGCGCAAGCCAACCCTCTGCCGTTTGTCGCCCGTGAGCTTGAGCGCCACGTCTTGGGCAGCCAGTCATTTATCCCGCTTGCAGGTGTGCCGTTTGTGGTGGTGGTTGCCTTAGGCGACCCGACCTTTCAAGGGACACAACCCCTTGAGTCAAGCTTGGCCGCCTTTTGGCTGGATGGTTCGTGCGGCGTGAGCTTTAACCCAGGCACTTGGCATCACCCGCTGTTGGCACAACAGCAAGGTGACTTTGTGGTGCTCGAGCGCAAGGCGCTTGAAGTTGATTGCGAAATCAAAACACTGCAAACACCGGTGCAAATCGTAAAGCCCTAAGTACCTATACAAATCTAAGCATCGATGCCAAGCGTAAGGCGCTAGGGTTGGAGCAACTCTTGGCGCCCTAAGCACCACTCAACATCATTTTTGCAGCCTTCTCTGCAATCACCAGCGTGGGCGAGTTGGTGTTGCCCGACGTAATCGTTGGCATGATTGAGGCGTCAGCCACGCGCAGGCCTTGCACACCATGCACACGCAAGTTTGCATCGACCACAGCCATCGCATCTTGACCCATTTTGCAGGTGCCGACCGGATGAAAAATCGTTGTACCGATTTCGCCTGCCGCACGCGCCAACGACTCTTCACTATCATCCGTGATGCCTGGCTTGATTTCTTGAGGGTTAAAGCGGGCCAAAGCAGACTGCCCAACGATACGGCGCGTTAAACGAATGCTGTCAGCGGCCACGCGACGATCTTCGGCCGTTGATAAGTAGTTACACAAAATCTCGGGCGACTGCGCGGTGTCGGGCGACACGATATTGACATGACCACGACTCGTTGGGCGCACGTTACAAATTGATGCAGTAAAGGCTGGAAAGCTATGCAGTGGCTCGCCAAATTTTTCAAGTGACAAGGGTTGCACGTGATATTCAACGTTCGCGCGTGCTTGTTGCGGGTCTGACTTGGCAAACACACCTAATTGCGAAGGCGCCATACTCATGGGGCCTCGCCGTGTCAGCGCGTACTCAAGCCCGATCATTGCTTTACCCCACAATGAATTCACGATGGTATTTAAGGTGCGCGTACCCTCGACGCGATAGATCATGCGCAACTGCAAATGGTCTTGTAAATTTTGCCCTACACCTGGCAACTCGTGCACAGTTTGAATCCCAAGCGGCGCTAACAAACTTGTGGCACCCAAGCCCGAAGCCTGCATGATTTGAGGGGTGCCGATTGAACCGGCCGCCATGACGACTTCAGTGTGTGCACGCGCGATTTGCTTATGACCGTCTTTGAGAAACTCAACACCCGTCACGCGCTTACCTTCAAACACCAGTCGCGTCGTGTGCGCGTGCGTCAAGACCGTTAAGTTGCGGCGATGTTTGATCGGGCGCAAAAATGCTTTTGACGTGTTCCAGCGCCAGCCTTGGCGTTGATTGACTTCAAAGTAATCACTGCCTTCGTTGTCACCTGTATTGAAATCGTTGACGGGCGCAATACCCGCCTGCGCGGCCGCCTCGCGAAACGAATCGAGAATCTCCCACGACAAGCGCACGCGTTCTACATTCCATTCGCCGCCAGCACCGTGAAATTCGGTGGCGCCACCGTGGTGATTTTCCATGCCTTTATACAAAGGCAACAAGTCGTCCCACCCCCAGCCTGCATTACCCAGCGCGGCCCAGCCATCGTAATCGCCGCGTTGGCCGCGCATATAAATCATGCCGTTAATCGACGAACAACCACCTAGCACGCGACCACGTGGGTAACCGAGTTGCCGCCCATTCAACCCTGGATCAGCCTTGGTTTTGTAACACCAGTCAGTGCGTGGATTGCCGATGCAATACAGGTAGCCTACAGGGATGTGTATCCAGTGCCAGTTGTCAGGCCCGCCTGCCTCAAGCAACAAGACTCGCTTGGAAGGATCGGCCGACAGGCGATTGGCCAGCAGGCAACCGGCTGAGCCTGCACCTACGATGACATAATCAAAGTCTAATGCGTTGGGTGTGCTCATGAGTGAGTCTATTCCGGCAACAGTGAAGAAAGAAAAATTTTACACAAGGCTTGCATGCCATTTTGGTCGATGGCGTCAAAACGATTGAGCATAGGGCTATCGACATCCCACACGCCAAGCAGCTTACCGCCGCGCAATAACGGTACAACGATCTCAGAGCGCGAAGCAGCGTCGCACGCGATATGACCCGGAAACGCATGCACATCAGGCACTAATTGCGTCAGCCCAGTTGTTGCCGCCTTGCCGCATACGCCACGATTCAATGCAATGCGCAGGCAAGCTGGCTTGCCCTGAAACGGCCCAAGCACAAGCTCGGTACCATCGAACAAATAGAAACCAGCCCAGTTCAGGTCAGGCAGAGTACTCATCACTAGCGCCGACAGATTCGCAGCGTTAGCGATCAAATTATGTTCGCCCGCCATCAAGGCGTGCGCTTGCGTGGCCAACGCTTCGTATTGAGCAGGCTTAGGGAGGTGCGCTAACGAGGTGGTATCAAACATATAAGCTAAGTGCGGCTTGGATCATCGAGAAGATTGCTATCTGATCATTTTAGCCTTATGGCTTCGCTACTTTTTGCGCGGATCTATCGTAATGCCCTGAAGTTCTGTCCCGTCTTGACAGCGCACGACTCACGCTGCGCTGCAGCACTCAACACGATACCGACCGAGCGACGCCGAGCGCCCTATCGGCAATATCGTCGACGCCTTACACTAAGCGCATCATTCACTGGGGACTCAGCATGAGCAACAAGCGCAGAGCATTACTTCAAACTGGTTTCGCCCTGACGGCAGGGCTTCTTGCGCAGGGGCAAAGTGCAGCACAGGGCGTGAGCGGTACGGGTTCAACAGACGGAGCTAAACATGGCACCTCTGCGGCTGGATCAAACGAAGCAACACGCGCTGGCACCGCCGCGACAAACGCGCCCTCCACAGCCGCGTATGGTGCAGCTAATTTGGGCTTAGGCGTCACCAAGCAACTTGGCGAATTCTTGTCGGGCTTTAAGTATGAAGATGTTTCAGCGGCAGCGTTACACGAAGCTAAGCGGGCCGTCTTAGACTGGATGGGCTGCGCGCTAGCAGGCAGTCAGCACCCGACCCCTCAAATTTTGATTTCAACGTTTAAGCAGATGGGTTCGTTTGCCGCAGCAACGGTATTCGGGCAAAAAGGCGGCCTCAAGCTAAGTTTGCTGGATGCGGCTGTAGCCAATGGCCAAATGGGACATGTGCTTGATTTTGACGACACCCATTTGGGGGGTGTGATTTTGCATACCAGTACGGCAACCTTGCCAGCGCTGTTTGCCTTGGGTGAGGCGCGCAAGGCTTCGGGTAAAGCCTTGATGCTTGCGATGGTTGCAGCCTTTGAGGCTGGCATCCGTACAGGGCAAGCCATGCCCAGACACCACCATGGCGGCTGGCATTTGACTGGCACGCTCGGTACCGTTGCCGCAAGCGCAGGTTCAGCCAAACTGCTTGGGCTTAACGCTCAGCAAACGATTTACGCACTTGGCATTGGCTGTACGCAGGCCGCTGGCATGCAACAGAATCGTGGAAGCGACTGCAAGTCGCTGCATGCTGGAAAGTCTGCCTATCATGGCGTGCTGGCCTCGATGCTTGCTTCAAATGGCTTTAACAGCTCGGCTGAGATTTTGGATGGTAGCCTGGGTTTTGTGCGTATCTATAGCAGCACGCAAAACCTGACCGCCTTAACGGCCGACCTCGGTAAAGCCTGGCTAATCACTGGCAATGGCTATAAGCCTTATGCCTGTGGCGTGGTACTTCACCCACTGATTGATGCTGCAATCGGCGTGTCACGTCAGGCAAAAATTACTGCTTCTGACGTTGCCACGCTTGAAATCACCGTGCACCCAGATGTCATCCGAATTACGGGCGTTGATGCGCCAGGCTCGGGGCTGATGTCAAAGTTCAGTGCCAACCATGCGGGCGCTGTAGCCTTCATTGACCAAGCAGGCGGCATCGCGCAGTTTTCAAACGAACGCGCACGCGACCCTGCGGTGCAAGCGCTGCGCAAACGCGTGCAAATTAAGGCCTCAGACAGCCTGCGGCTTGATCAGGCCATTGCCAAGATCACTACACAGTCAGGTGCGATCGTTGAGGTCAAGATCGAGCACGCCACGGGCACGGTCGCCAACCCAATCTCGGATAAAGACCTTGAGAAAAAGTTCTTAGGCAACGCAGAGCCTGTGCTTGGCGCGACTCAAGCTGCCGTTGTAGCCAAGCAAATCTGGGCGCTTGACCAACTGGCTGATATGGGGGATCTTGTACGACTATGTGGTTAGCACGACCAAAATGTGGAATAATGGGATATGACAATCCCTAGTGCCGCCACCAAATCGGGTACCCAAGTTGTGCAGCGTGTTGCAGCGCTGCTGCGTGGGGTGTCAGCGCGTAATCGCATTGGCGCACGTCTTATTGACCTGTGCACCGAGGTCGCCATCGAGCGTCCTACGGCGCACCGTATTCTGCAGGGTTTGGTCTCTGAGGGGTTGATCCGGCAAGACGAAGGCACCAAGCGCTATTTTTTAGGCAGCGCCATTTACGAAATGGGCCTGGCCGCCAGTCCGCGTACCAATATTCGCGACCTCTGCCATCCCCACCTTCAACAAATTGCGCAAGCCACGGGCGACACCGTGTCGCTGACCGTGCGCGCTGGCTTTGATGGGGTGTGTATTGATCGCGCTGAAGGCGCGTTTCCAATCAAGGTGTTTGTGCTTGAAGTAGGCAAGCGCCGGCCACTGAACGTGGGCGGTGGCGCGTTAGCCATTATGAGCTTTTTGGATGGCAACGAAATCGAGCGTATCTTTAAAGTCAACGCCGAGCGCTGTCGCGAAAAATATCCAAACTACTCAGAAGCCAACGCACGCAAAACGATTGCGCGGGCGCGGGCGCGTGGCTTTGTGATTAGTGACGTGATTGAACTGCCGGGTGTGCGCTCGATTGCCGTGCCGCTGATGGACAAGAACAATGTGCCGATTGCGGGTATCAGCGTATCAACACTTACCACGCGTATGGATAAGGCACGCTCAGATCTCGCGCTTGCTCAGATCACCAAGGCCATCGAGCAAATTCAGCAGCACTTGCTGACCGCCGAGCCTGACTAATTTCGTCGCAAACACAACACTAGACTGTCGCTAACGCAAAAAAATACCGTCTCGCCACTCAACCGACTAGTGAGCCCTACTGCTGCTGGTCAGCGAAAGCAGTTACCTCAAATCGTCAGACAACGCCGCGGTTCACATAGCCATAAGCCATATTGGTGCGCCCTTCACCATGCCTGTCATAAATTGCTTTGCCGCTCGCGATCTTATCTGCACCCACAGCAGCACGCTGAGCAGGCGTAAAGTTGTACAGCCGCGCGTTGTTATCACCAAAAATTGCACGCTTGATTGGCCCATCGGCCGGGCCCAGCGGTTTTAAGCTATAGCGTTTTTGTAAGTCTTCTGGGATCTCAAGGCGGCGCAATGCTTCAATTTGCCACTGTGGCGCACCAGTCCAGATCGCATCGGTTCCCCAACAAACGTGCTCGACACCCATCCCGGCAATCAACTGCCCCATCATCACCGCAGAGACGCGCGGGTCTGCAATCGTCGATTGGGCAAAGAGCTGCCCAACATCGGCATACACATTGTTGACGCCGTACTTGCCCGGTATATCTGCCAAGTCACTGACCCAGTCAATGCGACCCGTTTTTTCAAACTGTGACCACGCACCTTCAGTGCCGCCATTGCCGCTGTAGCGGTAACCGCCGTGATAGATGATGAAGTTTAATTGTGGCCAATCTTTAGCTGCCTTGGCAACGTCATCAACCTTGGCGTATGGCAGCAGATTAGGAAAATTCTTTTCAACCGAAGGCGGGAATAATCCCTTGTGTATACAGACATTTTTAAGCCCCGCTTTCACAAACTTTTCGTACGCGGGGTACACAAGCTTTTCATCATCCAACCGCCAAGGGTGTACCGACAACTGTTTATTGGTGTTGTCGCCAATCGTGTAGCCTTTAAAAGAGTCGGGCTTGAGCACTTCAATGGCGCGATCGATTTCATCCATCCACCCGGCGTAGCCCGGGGTAAAGATGGCGTGGGCGAAGGCGCGCTTTGAGCCTGCGATTGAATTGATCGTAGCGCGCGCCTGGATTTTCATATCGTTGGTTAAGAACCAGTCGGACACTTTTTCTGAAGGCGCACCGCTAATGCACGCCACTTTGGTATCGCTATCCAAAAATATTTCTTTTAAATAGTTGGCAAACTTAAGGTCTTCAAGCGTTTGAGGTTTGCCTACCAAGGCCGGATTCCAGCCTGCCTTGCCCACCGCCTCACGGCTACGGGCAAAACCTTCAAGGGTGGTGTCGTCACGCAAGAAATGCGTGTGCATATCCATGATGAACTGCCCAGATAAAGACGCGGCACGTTCGTTGGCCATCTCGGGCGTTGCGGCCTCGGCACGCGACACGCCAAACACAGGGCCATAGGTATCATTCATCGCCAAAAACGCAGCAGCCATCCCCGACGCGGATTTAAAAAACTTGCGACGCGTGAGGCCCTGCTTTTTTGCAAGTTCGGCACCCAATGCTTTGACGCGTGCCTCATATTCTTTTTGCTTAGGTGTTTGAACGCCAGGCAAAAACTCGTCGCTCGAGACGCACTGAACCGGGATCGGCGCCGGAAAAATCGATGACTCGGCGGGGATCAAAGCAGCAAGTTCGTCAGGGCTGAGAAGGCTCATGATGGGATGGGCTCAAGGAAGGTTTGTGAGGCAAGCGTAAGTCGCTACTTTTACACAAATCACTCAAAAAATATAGGCTCAATCGCCACACCTCATGTGGGCAAATCAGAATCTAGCTACAGCATCAAAGCGCAAAACAAAAAGTAGCGTCTAGTCAGACAACCACTCATTCACGCCAACCGCAGCCGCCTTACCCGAGGCCATTGCGCCGTTGATGAGATAGCCTCCAGTAGGGGCTTCCCAGTCAAGCATTTCACCGGCGCAAAACACGCCCGGTAAATTTTTGATCATCAACTGCTTGGTCAGGCCTTCAAATTGCACACCGCCAGCGGTGCTGATGGCCTCGTCGATTGGACGGCACGCGGTTAAGACAATTGGCAAGGCTTTGAGGCCGGCGGCTAACTTCAAAGGGTCTTTAAACGTTTCAGCGGATAAGCACTCGCGCAGTAACGCGGCTTTTACGCCGTGTATACCCAAGCGCGAACGCAGATGCGATGATAGTGAGCGCGTACCTCGGGGGTGCGAGACTTCGGTGAATACTTTTTCAGCGGTGTGATCGGGCAGTAGATCAACGTACAGCGTGGCCGAG
>CAIZGG010000125.1 GCA_903932425.1 uncultured beta proteobacterium
ACGCCTACCTTTGGATACAACAAAAGACAGTCTGCATTTGCGTTTGACAAAAAAGAGGCCAAGACCTTGCGGTCTTGGCCTAAATCCACCAAAGGAGGAGGGTGGAGGAGACAATCGTGGCAAGTAGAGGAGAAAGTAAGTGCATCACGGTACTGCTTGGACACTTTACTAACTCTGCGTGCTTTGCCTGAAAGCTATCCGTTGATAACTCGTTATTCAGTCAAAACACTTATGACTCAACTTCCATAAACAAATAGTAATCCTTTTTTTTGTGCGATGCAAGAAGATCTACCTAAATAACAATAAATATTTATTGTGTTGTTTTTGTGCATCGCAATAAAATTTATTGCGATGGTACCCCGATAGCTCTTTATGTAGTGTCTGGCCAGTGCCACATCTCACACTCGCGACAACCGACCGATCGAATATCCGCATATTTTGGGTCAAGCGCAAACAACCAGGCCAGCGCCGCGCCTAGAACTGATCGACAAAAGCTTAGTGATGACGCGTCGTACGCCGACCATCGCCTTGCTTACAGGCGATAAGCCGTTTCTGTCATTAATTTAGACATCATCCGCATCACCCCTCGTACAGGTGCGGGCATGCTGGCTGCACCCGCCCGTTCGGCCGTCACGCGGTGGCCAATCTCGTCTTGTTTCATCTGTTCGACAATTCTTCGTGACCGGGTATCGGCCGCGGGCAAGCGCTGCAAGTGGTCTTCCAAGTGCGCCTCAACCTGCCGTTCAGTTTCAGCCATAAATCCCAGGTTACGGGCCACGCCGGCCCGTGCCGCCAGCAGCCCAAGCGCAAATGAACCGGCGTACCATAAAGGATTCAACAAGCTAGGCCGGCTATCAAGCTCGCGCAGGCGTTGTTGACACCAGGCAAGGTGATCGATTTCGTCGGCTGCAGCCCGGTGAAACAGCTGAGCACTGGCCGCGTCTTTGCTCGCGGCAGCCTGGCCACGATAAAGCGCCTGCGCACAGACCTCGCCGACATGATTCACACGCATCAAACCGGCCGCATGTTTTGCTTCAGGTGCAGTGAGGTCATCCGCGACACCCGGCTTCGCCGAACCAGCTGGGTTGGGCCGAGCAGCACCAGCCTGCCCCGCCAACACCTGCAGCGCGACATCGACTTCAGCAATAAAGGGATCCAGCCAATGCTGACGACGAACAAAGTGCGACGAACCAACTGCAACCGCTTGAGGCGCTGCCATACATGACCCTGGGTGATATTCGGTTTGCTCGGGCGAAGAGCGAGCTTTAACTTGAATTTTAAGCCGTATGCAAGATTTTGCATGAAACTTGATTATCATTCGAACTTCACTAATAAGGATTGCACATGGAAGTCAAAATCGATTGGGGCGGCCCTGATGGCATGCTTTTCGTTGCCCAGACAGGCACGGGGCACATTGCAGCCATGGACGGCGCACCCGACGGGGGAGGCCATAACCTTGCACCGCGCCCAATGGAACTCCTTCTTGTCGGTACAGGCGGTTGCACTGCCTATGATGTGGTGCTAATTCTTAAGCGTGGACGTCATGCCATCGTTGGCTGCTCGGTCAAACTCATAGCAGAGCGCGCAGACGTTGACCCAAAGGTGTTCACCAAGATCCACTTTGTGTTTACGGTTACAGGGCATAACCTGCCCCGCGCGGCTGTCGAGCGCGCCATTGCGCTGTCGCACGAAAAATACTGCTCGGCCTCAGCGATGCTTGCACACACCGCAGCAATCACTTGGGCCGCTGAAATTGTCGATACGGGTGGTGTGGCCCCCGAAAAATCCTAAAGACAGGATTCAAGTCAATGAACCAATACGAAACCTTCATGCGTCACGTCTACACAACCGGCGTGAATAAAACCGATCGAACCGGAACCGGAACCCGCTCCGTCTTTGGTTATCAAATGCGATTTGACCTCGCAAAAGGGTTTCCGTTGATCACGACAAAAAAACTGCACACACGCAGCATTTTTGTTGAACTCTTATGGTTCTTACGTGGTGATTCAAACGTCAAATGGTTACAAGATAACGGTTGCAGCATTTGGGACGAGTGGGCCAGACCAGACGGCGACTTGGGTCCCGTCTATGGCGTGCAATGGCGCTCGTGGCCGACACCTGACGGTGAGCATATCGATCAGATTAGTCAGGTGCTTGAGCAGATTCGCAAAACCCCCGATTCGCGCCGTTTGATTGTCTCGGCCTGGAACGTCGGTGAAATTAAAAATATGGCCTTGCCACCGTGCCACGCCTTTTTTCAGTTCTATGTTGCAGAGGGCAAGCTGTCGTGCCAGCTTTATCAGCGCAGTGCAGATATCTTTTTAGGCGTGCCCTTCAACATCGCCAGTTACGCCCTACTCACCCATATGGTGGCGCAACAGTGCAACCTCGAAGTGGGCGATTTTGTCTGGACTGGCGGTGATTGCCATATTTATAGCAACCATTTTGAGCAGGTTGAATTGCAGCTCTCACGCACCCCTAATCCCTATCCAACACTCGTCTTGCAACGCAAGCCAGACTCTTTATTCGATTACCGTTACGAAGACTTTGTCATCGAAAATTACGAGCACCATCCACACATCAAGGCACCCGTTGCTGTTTGATTTTGTTTAAGAGACTTGGCTGATGCAGCTAAATTTAATTGTTGCCTACGCCCGCAACCGCACCATCGGGCGGGACAACACCCTGCCTTGGAAGCTGCCCGGTGATTTAGCGCACTTTAAGCGTACAACGCTTGGATGCCCCATTGTGATGGGGCGCAAAACCTGGGATTCTCTGGGTAGACCGCTGCCAGGTCGACGCAATATCGTGATCACCCGCGACGCCAGCAAGGCTTTCGCTGGAGCAGAGTGTTTTACAAGTTTGTCTCAGGCACTTGAAACAGTCAACGATGCCGAACACGTATTTGTGATCGGAGGTGCGCAAATTTACCAACAAGCTTTACCCCTCGCCCAGCGCGTTGTCGCAACTGAAATTCAGGCTGATATTGAAGGCGACGCTGTGTTCGAACCGCTTGACAAAGCGGTGTGGGTTGAGACTTCGCGTCTACCCCAACCCGCAGAAAACGGGCTTGCCTACGATCTGGTCGAGTACCATCGCCTTAAAGGCTAAACGATGAACAAGAAACTAATCAGTGCCATCAGTGCGCTCGCCCTGCTATTTGCAATCTATGCGGGCACGAGTTGGTACATCGGCGGGCGCGTCCAGGCAGAGTCCGAAACCGTCATCGACTCGCTCAACACTTACATCGCAAAAAATTGGTCTGATCAAGTGCGCGTTACGCTACGCGACTATCAGCGTGGGGTGTTTTCTAGCAAGGCCTCATACCTTCTGAGTTTTCCTGCCCCTAAAACCTCGACGCTACGCCCTGACGTTTTAGTGGTAAACCATATCGCACATGATGCCCTGTCTTTAACGCAAATCGCTCATGGCAACTACGAGTGGTTGTCTGCGTCAATTCATACAGCCCTTGAGCCAACCGCCTTCACTGAAGCGTTGTTCAAAGCCACAGGCGGAAAGTCGCTGATTGATGGGCACACACAACTCAGCGCAAAAGGCGTCGCCAAAATTAACTGGGTCATTCGTCCGGTCGATCACACACAAGATACTGTGCGCTCGAGGTTTGCCGGAGCCACCCTTGTCGCTGAGATCGGCCACGCTTTCAGTCACACGAAAGGCGAGCTCAAGGTCGAAGGGCTAAGCATCACCGATGGCAAGGCAACACTAGAAATCAAATCAAGCCGCCTTCATACAGACACCCATCCAGGGCAGTCTGGCTTAAGTATCGGGGTCAGCGGCGCAGACATCGGCGAGTTGACGCTTACTTCGTTGAATTTTCCGACCGTGACCGCCAAACAAATCAATACGCGTTTGATCTTGAATGAAAAAGACAACCTGCTAAGCGGACAGTCTCACTACGATATCGAGCGTTTGACGATCGATAAAAAAGACTGGGGTACGTTACAACTGACAGCTTCGTATGACAAGCTCAACAGCAACACCGTTAAATCGCTGACTGATCTCTACAGCACGATCTTGACACGCTCGCTGAACAACGAGCCCGAAGCCGACTTAATGACTGCTTCAGACCTCAAGCAGTTTTGGGGGCATGTGCAAACGCTGGTTAAAAATGGGCCAACGTTCAGACTCGATCCCTTCATTTGGCAAACGGCCAATGGTCAAAGCTCGATCACGTTAAGCACGGTGCTGGCTCCGGTCGATTTACGCAACAGTGGCATGGGCATCAGCGGCAATCCGATTCAAACGATTGACGCCACCATTGCAATCTCGCGCGCAATGGCTGCAGGAGTCATTGCCACAGGCCTTGAAGCAAGCGGAGTCAACCCGGTTCAGGCAAAGAACACCGCCGATAAAGAAATCGCGGCTGCGCTTGATGTTGCGACCAAGTTAAAGCTGGGCGCACTAAAAGGCGATCGACTGATCACTCAACTTAGCTTTAAAGACGATGTTTTTAAAGTCAACGGGCAAGCTGTTTCAGCCGAGACCTTGCTCACACTCGCGTCTTCACTGATACCAGCCGGTTGGCTTGCCACAGAGCCCGTCGCAAGTACGGATGGCCCCGACGAGGCTGCTGCCACAAGGCACCTCGATCCCTCTGTGTTAGCGAGCATTTTGACGGCTGCCGACTTCTCTTTTGAAGAAGTGAAAGACGAGCAAGGCGACCCACTGCTGAAGGTGTCACCCGGCGACTCAGGTGCGGCCAAAATCGATATGCTGTTTGTTGGGTGCGGCAGCGACCCAAGCTGCGAAGACGTGCTATTACGCGCGACGTACTCTCCGGATAAACCGGTGGCACTCAAGCTAGCCAACGACTGGAATTTACGCAATCGCTGGGCGCGTGCCTATGTGAATGACAAAAGAGAAGCTGTCATTGAAATGGACATCAGCGCTTACGGGGGCATCGGGCGCGATGCCGTAGAAGGCATGGTGAATACCTTCTTTAAGATCGTGCGGGATTTTTCTAAAGAACTCGACGCACCGAACTAATCATATTTTTCATCGGATACTTTTTTCTGCTCATCGAATAAAAAACTGAACAATAAAAACCTAAGCAATCAAAAAACTGAGCCGACGATTGGGTCAACAATCATCGGCTCTTCTCCTGACGGCAAGGCTCTTTTGCAAGGGCCTCAGCCCTCACATAGTCACCCAGACTAAGCTATGCGTAAGCCTCAGTTGGCAAGCAAGCACACACTAAATTGCGATCACCCCAAGCATTATCGACGCGACCAACTGGTGGCCAATACTTGTTATCACGCAGGCTGGCCACAGGATAGGCAGCTTGTTGGCGCGGATAATCATGATGCCACTCTTCGGCAAGCAGCATCTGAGCGGTGTGTGGCGCGTTCTTGAGCACATTATCCGTGCGATCACGCTCGCCTCGCTCGATTTGAGCAATTTCTTGACGAATAGCAATCATGGCATCGATAAAGCGATCGAGTTCAGCCAAGCCTTCAGACTCGGTTGGCTCAACCATCAACGTACCCGCCACCGGAAAACTCATGGTTGGTGCATGAAAACCGTAATCCATCAATCGCTTGGCGATATCTTCGGCTGAGACACCAGAGGCTTCTTTGATATCGTGCATATCCAGAATGCATTCATGCGCCACACGCCCGTTACGGCCGCTGTACAGCACGGGATAATGTCCCGCTAAGCGACGCGCAATGTAGTTGGCACTTAAGATCGCAACCTCTGTGGCACGACGTAACCCCGCAGCACCCATCAGTGAAATGTACACAAACGGAATCGGCAAAATACTAGCCGAACCAAATGGTGCTGCCGACACAGGGCCAACGGGCACATTGCCAGACAGCGTACCGTTTTCGCCGACGACTCCTGGCAAGAACGGTGCCAAATGCGCACGAACACCGACGGGCCCAACACCGGGTCCACCCCCGCCGTGCGGAATACAAAACGTTTTGTGCAAATTTAGATGCGACACATCCGAGCCAAACTTACCTGGCTGCGCGACCCCAACCATGGCGTTCATGTTCGCGCCATCCATATACACTTGGCCGCCGGCCGCGTGGATCATGTCACAGATCCCCGTGATGGCTTCTTCAAACACACCGTGGGTTGAAGGATAGGTCACCATCAAGGCAGCCAGGCGATCACCCGCCTGAGCAATTTTGGCTTGCAAATCTTCAAGGTCGACGTTGCCGTGTGCATCAGACTTCACAACGACCACGTGCATTCCCACCATATTGGCCGAAGCGGGGTTGGTACCGTGTGCCGACGAAGGGATCAAACAAATATCACGCTGCGCCTGACCATTGG
>CAIZGG010000126.1 GCA_903932425.1 uncultured beta proteobacterium
AGCCGGTGCTGCAAAGCTTCGATCAGTAATTTGCGTCGTTTCTGGTTGTCGAGCAGGTCGTCTTGCAAATAGGGGTTACGGCGTACAACCCAAATATCGCCTAATACCTCGTAAAGCATCCTGGCCGAGCGACCAGTGCGACGCTCGCCGCGCAAATCGAATAATAAGGACCAAGCATCATCACCCAACAAACGACAGACCACTTCTCGATCTGAAAAAGAGGTGTAGTTGTAGGGGATTTCGCGCAAGCGTGCCTGTGAATCAGGCAGAGGCTGGGCGTTTAATAAATGGCTAGCAAACGGGGCGTTCATAGGTCAGAAATCTTGGGGGTTGCCCTTAAAGTCTTATTTTAAGCGATGCTACAAAAGTGTTTGGAATACCCCCAAAACTCTGGGTTGGACAACCTTGCTAACGGTAGGGGCGCTGACGCCCCGGGCGACCCGACGCGCGTCACCAAGCCCAGCCCCGCTGCGCAGGTGACCCTAGTACAGCCACAGTGACAAGGCGCCGCCAAGCACCAAATAACGGGCGAACTTACCAAGAATCATGTAGAGCAGGCAGGGCAACCACGGCAGGCGCAACCACCCTGCCACGCCGCAAAGCGGATCTCCAATGACGGGCAACCAAGACAGTAAAAGGGCCGGTGCACCAAAACGCTGTAACCAGGCCTGAGCCCGTGTTTGTTGTGCAGACTCCTGCGCGACGCTGCCAACCGTGCGGATACCGCCCCCCACTTGACTGGTGCGTTCAAGCTCTGACAAGGCTGAGGCCTGAAGTGGCGGTCGTTGCCAGCGCTGGTACGCACGCTGCGCACCCGCACCCATCCAATACGTTATGAAGCCCCCGATGCTATTGCCCGCCGTTGCCACCGCAATAGCAGTCCAAAAAAACTCGGGCTGTACCGCCAGATAGCCTAAAAATACCGGCTCGGAACCAACGGGCAAGATCGTCGCGGCAAGCATACTGATCACAAAAATCGCCCCCAAACCGACCGACGGTAAGGCGAACAGATCCAGCACAGTAGAAAAAAATGAATCCAGAGCACACTCCTGTAGCGTAAATCGCTTATTTGACACATGGGATAATGACTCTTTCAGAGTGCGTGGCATGTCGCCGCGACACTCCTGCACCATTCAAGCGCGACCAAGGGCCCCATGAACATCGACTATCTGAAACGCATTTTGACATCGAGAGTGTATGACGTGGCGATTGAGACACCGCTTGATCGGGCACCACAGCTGTCTGCGCGTATTGGCAATAGCGTCTGGCTCAAGCGTGAAGACACGCAACCCGTGTTCAGCTTCAAGCTGCGAGGCGCGTATAACAAAATGGCGCATTTACCTCAGGCCACATTGGCGCGCGGCGTGATCGCGGCTTCGGCGGGCAACCATGCCCAAGGCGTAGCCTTGTCGGCACAGCGCCTAAACTGCAAAGCAACGATTGTCATGCCCACCACCACCCCCGCCGTCAAGATAGACGCCGTGCGTGCGCTTGGCGCGCAAGTCGTTTTACACGGGAATAGTTTTAGTGACGCCTATACGCACGCCGTCACGCTTGAAAAAAAACATAACCTGACCTTCGTGCACCCGTTTGATGATCCAGATGTCATCGCCGGGCAAGGCACGATTGGCATGGAAATCCTGCGGCAACACACCGGTCCGATTGATGCAATTTTTGTGGCGATTGGTGGCGGTGGACTCATCAGTGGCATCGCTGCCTATGTGAAGCAGCTACGCCCCGACATCAAGATCATTGGCGTTCAAACGGTCGACTCCGACGCCATGGTCAAAAGCGTGCACGCGGGTCGACGCATCACCCTGCCTGAAGTTGGCTTGTTTTCAGATGGCACCGCAGTCAAGCAGGTTGGCGTCGAAACGTTTCGCCTGGTGCGCGAGTATGTCGATGACTTTGTCGTGGTGGACACCGACGCAATCTGCGCTGCGATCAAGGACGTCTTCCAAGATACCCGCAGCGTGCTCGAACCCGCCGGGGCCTTGGCCTTGGCGGGTGCCAAACAATATGCCCTCGAACACAAACTGCAAGGCAAGACCTTGGTGGCGATCGCCTGCGGGGCCAATATGAATTTTGACCGCCTGCGCTTTGTTGCCGAACGCGCCGAAGTAGGCGAGGCGCGAGAGGCGGTTTTCGCGGTCACACTGCCCGAACAACGCGGCAGCTTTCGCCAATTTTGCGAATTAATTGGCAATCGCAGTGTCACCGAGTTTAACTACCGTATCTCAGATGCGCACCTGGCTCATGTCTTTGTAGGGATTCAAGTCGCGGATGCTGACGAGCCTGGAAAAATCGCCAAAAACTTCCGTAAACATGGTTTTGCGACACTGGATCTCACGCATGACGAAATGTCCAAAACGCATCTGCGCCATATGGTGGGCGGGCGGTCAGCACTTGCCGACAATGAACTGCTTTACAGATTCGAGTTTCCAGAACGCCCGGGCGCCCTAACGCGCTTTTTACAATCCATGAAACCCGACTGGAACATCAGCCTGTTTCATTACCGTAACCAAGGCGCAGCCTATGGGCAGGTTTTGATTGGGATGCAAGTGCCGCATGGCAGCAAAAAAGCTTTCAAGGCCTTTTTAGACGAGGTTGGCTATCCGTACTTTAATGAGTCCGAAAACCCTGTCTACAAATTATTCTTGTAACCTGGCGCTGAGCTTGGCGCGATGCGAACTTTTTTACTGCTAACCCCCAGGCCTCGCGTTCAGCGAACAATATTTGTTGCAATCATTTGTAGCGATCGTCTGCGCCCGTTGACTAAGCGAACTCGCACACGCTAAAAAATGGCGTGTCAGTTTGGGTAATGAGTGTCGAGCCCCCCAGTGCCGGAAGATTGACCACCGCTGCAGCCTCAGCAACATTGCCACCCAGTTGTTGCAACAGCTTAATCGCCGCCACCATCGTCCCCCCGGTTGCAACCAAATCATCCACCAATAGCACGCGCTGTCCGGGCTTGATCGCGTCTTCATGCACCTCGACCGTCGCGTCGCCGTACTCAAGCGAATACGGTTGCGCCACAGTCCTAAACGGCAGTTTGCCCTGTTTGCGAACCGGCACAAAACCAACATTTAAGGCATAAGCCAAGGCGCTTCCGAAAATGAAACCGCGCGCATCAATCCCGACCACCGCATCGAGGCGATTTCGCATGTGGCGGTACACAAACATGTCAATCAACGCACGAAAGGCCCGCGGATCTTGCATCATAGGTGTGATGTCGCGAAACATCACCCCCGGTTTTGGCCAGTCAGGCACTGTGCGAATGAGCCCGCGGACTAGCTCTCTAGGGTCTTGATAAGGGCTTGGCGTAATCATCAAACAGCACTCCGCGGTAAAAAAACGGTAGAAATACCGGTAAAAAACGTAGCTCGCAACGAAGGCGCAGACCCATAGAATACGCTAGCGGCGCCCCAACAGGGCGCCGAACCGTTTAAACTCAAGCCATGACAAGTTCAGAATCACGCCTCACCGCAAAATCGCCAATTGAATCGGCGACCTTGGCCTCTGCCCGTCAAACCCTTGATCTCGAGGCGCAGTCGATCTTGGCACTGAAGTCACGCTTGGGCACCGAATTTGTTCAGGCCGTCGAACTCATGCTTGCCTGCCGGGGTCGCGTCATTGTTTGCGGCCTGGGCAAAACCGGCCACATTGGCCGCAAAATTGCTGCGACCTTGGCCTCAACGGGTACGCCGTCTTTCTTCCTGCACGCCGCTGAAGCCGTGCACGGTGACATTGGTATGATTAGCGCACAAGATCTTCTGATGGCGCTGTCGTATTCAGGTTCAGGTCAAGAAATTCTGTCTATTTTGCCTGCCGCCCGTCGCCTTGGGGTCAAAGTAATCGCCTTAACGGGCAACGCGCAATCCGAGCTCGCCCGCCTCGTTGAAGTCCACCTCGATGTCGGGGTCGCTCAAGAGGCTTGTCCGCTCAACTTGGCGCCCACCTCTAGCACCACAGCCTCGCTCGCCATGGGCGATGCACTCGCAGTGGCCTGCCTGCAATCACGCGGTTTTGGCCCTGAGGATTTTGCCCGCTCTCATCCAGGCGGCGCGCTTGGCCGAAAGCTTCTCACCCGCGTCGCCGATGTGATGCGCAGCGGCAGCGCCTTGCCCACGGTAACCGCTACCGCGACAATGTCAGAGGCGCTTGATGAAATGTCTCGCAAAGGCATGGGAATGACCGCGGTGCTTGACCTCCAAGGTAAAGTGTTGGGGATTTTTACCGACGGCGACTTACGCCGTCTGATCGAGCGCGAGGGCGATATTCGACGACTCACCGTCACGGCCGGCATGACACCAAACCCCCGTCGCATCCGCGCCGACGCCCTGGCCGTTGATGCTGCGCTGATTATGGACAATCATCGACTCAACCATATGCTGGTCTGCGAAGACGATGGCGTTTTATCGGGTGCCGTGCATATGCACGACCTGATGGCCGCTAAGGTTATTTAAGGCTGCAACGCACATGAAACGACCTTTAACGATTGCTCACCCGGCTGAAGCCTTGATTTTGGCGCGCATTGAGGCCTCTGTGCGCACCCGTTTAGCACGCTTGAAACTCATGGTGTTTGACGTCGACGGGGTACTCACCGACGCAGGGCTTTGGTATACCGAACAAGGCGAAACCATCAAGCGCTTTAACGCTTTAGATGGCCACGGTTTAAAGATGCTGACGGTCAGCGGGATTCAGGTCGCCTTAGTGACTGGCCGCGAAAGCCCGATCATCGCCCGGCGCGCTGCCGAGCTCGGTTTAGGTGCGGTCATGCAAAACGTGCGTGACAAGGGCGCTGTTTTAAACGAGCTCACCACGCGTTACGGTGTCACGCTTGAGCAAACAGGCTTTATGGGCGACGATCTGATTGATCTGCCTGCCATGCAACGCGCCGGGTTTTCAGCCGCTGTTCCCGATGCGCCCGCCTACATCACTCAGGCGGCCCACTGGGTCGCCGAAAGGCGTGGTGGTCATGGTGCTGCGCGCGAATGCTGCGATCTCATTTTGGCAGCCCAACAACGTCTTGGAGCCTTCTTCCAGCCTGGGTTGCTAGGCTCGGGGCCTGTGCAGTGAGGGTCGCCGAATGAAAGAACGTTTTGCGATTATTGTTTCGCTAGTGATCCTCACCTCGCTGGTGATGGGCACTTGGTGGGCCGCCGACTATTCTCAACGCGCGGTTGAAATCGACCCTCCAGTCAGGCTGACCCACGAGCGCGATCACTGGGCCAAAAAGATCGTGGTGGTACGCACCGATGAAAAAGGTCTCGTGATTCATCGGCTCGAAGGCGATTTGATGGAGCATTTCCCAGACGACAAATCCTACGATGTCATCCGGCCCCGGGCGTTCGGCCTCAAAGCGAATAACCCTCTGACGATTGCAACGTCGCGCACAGCCACCGTGTTTGATGAGGGTGATCGCATCGTCATGAAGGGCGATGCCGTATTACTCAGGCTAGCTGACCCCGAGCACCAGCCGCTGAACTTTCGTAGCGATGAAGTCACCATGCTGATTAAAAAGGATCTTGCCTATACTGACCTGCCTGCCGTCGCGACGAGCGGGCGTTCACGTATGAGCGGCACCGGCATGCGTTATAACAACGCCACGCAGCAGTTAGACGTGTTTAAATCGACTGACGTCGAAATCGCACCAAAAGATAAAACTGCCACCACTGAACCCGCTGCTACACGGCCCAAACGATGATGATTGACCTGCACTCTCACCGCTCGACTCGCTGGTTGCTGGCGTTAGGCTTGTGCGCCCTGCTTGGCCAGGCTCAGGCGCAAAAAAAACCCTCGTCCACCGCCGCGCTGGCGCCCCAAGAAGAACCCAGCACGATGATCTTGTCAGACACCTTGCATTTTGACGACATCAAGCGTGAAAGCACCTTTGCTGGCAACGTTGTAATGACGCGTGGTTTCATGACCATGAATGCAGATACCCTTCAGCTGCGCGAAGATGCTGAGGGCTTTCAATACGGCACCGGAACAGTCAAAGCAGGTAAGCGAGTCTTTATTCGACAGGCGCGCCCCGAAGTCTACGAGGTGCTCGAAGGGGTCGGCGTGCGCGCTGAGTACAACGGCAAAACCGAGACCTTTGACCTGATTGGCCAGGCGGTCGTGACGCGTTACATTTGCGGTCAACACTTTGATACCGTCAGTGGCGAGCGCGTGCGATACAGCCAAAAGACTGACGTCTACGAAGCATTTTCTGGACCAGACTCAGCCAACTCGGGTGGGCGTGTGCGCTCGGTCGCACAACCTCGGGCACGAGCCGATGCAGCCGTTGCCGAGTGCAAAGCAAAAGAAGCCGGCTTGCCAGTTCCACCCCCTAGCTCCACAGCTGTGAAACCAGTGATAACACCTGCAGCAGGCTCGCGACGTCAACCCGCGCCCGCTCCTCGCCCTTAAGTTTCGGTCACATGCAAACAGCTTACGATGCAGGCTCTGCAACACCCTCAGAACAACTGACCCCCGGGCGGCTAAGCGCTACAGGCTTGCGCAAGTCTTATGGCGGACGCATGGTGGTGCAAGACGTATCACTCTCGGTTAACAGCGGCGAGGTGGTTGGCCTGCTTGGCCCGAACGGCGCAGGCAAGACCACCAGTTTTTACATGATTGTGGGGCTCGTCCCAGCCGATGCCGGGCGCATCGAAATCGACGATACGCCTATCAGCAGCATGCCGATCCATCAGCGTGCGCGCCGTGGGGTGTCCTACCTTCCACAAGACGCGTCTGTGTTCAGGCGCCTCACTGTAGAAGAAAACATTCGTGCCGTGCTTGAACTACAAATCGATCAGGATGGTAAAAAGTTTTCTAAAGCAATGATCGAACAGCAACTCGACTCGCTGCTCGAAGAGCTGCAAATTACACACATCCGACGCAACAGCGCGCTCTCGCTCTCGGGCGGAGAACGCCGCCGCGTCGAGATCTCGCGCGCGCTAGCCACCCGTCCGCGCTTTATTTTGCTAGACGAGCCCTTTGCCGGCGTCGACCCAATCGCGGTGATCGAAATCCAGCGGATCGTGCGGTTTTTAAAGAGTCGAGGTATTGGCGTCTTAATTACCGATCACAATGTGCGCGAAACCTTGGGTATTTGTGATCGCGCGTACATCATCAGCGAAGGTAAAGTCCTCACGACTGGTAAGCCCGACGACATCATCAATGACGCCTCGGTTCGCAAGGTTTACTTAGGCGAACATTTCAAGATGTAAGTGCCTGATCAAGGCTTAGGCATGCCCTCGCTCAAGCTTGCTCAAAAAATATGTCTTCAAAATGACATAAATGCGCCTTTTCGCTTGATTTCTTGAGCGAACTGACTACACTAAAACTGTTATCCACTTAAAAACGAGGTCAGCCTAGACGTCCTTTTCGCGCATTCGCGCACCCCTTCACTTTTTTGGAGAGTACGCTATGAACCTAAGCATTATTGGTCACCACTTAGACGTTACCCCTGCAATACGTGAATACATCCACAGCAAAACCGCACGCGTTCTGCGTCATTTCGACCACGTCATTGACATTCAAGTCATGCTCTCGGTCGAGCCCTTAAAACACAGGGCTGAAATCACTCTTCATGTTCGAGGTAAAGACATTCATTGCGAAGCGTCAGCCGATAACCTTTATGCTGCGATCGACCTACTGATCGATAAGATTGATCGAAAGATTATTCAACATAAAGATCGCACCCAAAACCACCATCACATCGCAGCCAAGCGCCAGCTATTTGAAACGGCTTGATTGCTAGTTTCTAGCGGTATTGCGCCCAACAGCCCCCATGCCAGGTCTTACTGGCTGGGGGCACGCTTTTTTGCGCGTCAAATACTGCGTCATATAATCAGTTTATGAAACTTTTGTCACGCATCTTGCCTGCTGAAAACATTCTGCTTGAACTGGCTGCGACCAGTAAAAAGCGCGTTTTCGAACAGGCTGGTCTTTTATTTGAAAACCAGCATGAACTCGAACGCGCTGCCGTGTACGAAAGTCTGTTTTCGCGAGAGCGCCTAGGCTCGACAGGGCTCGGGGCCGGCATCGCCGTACCACACGGCCGAGTGAAAGGTTTAAAAACCTCGGTGGCTGCGTTTTTTAGGCTCGCTAAACCGATCCCTTTTGAGGCGCCCGACGGTTTGCCCGTCAACCAACTTCTTTTTCTGTTAGCGCCCGAAGGCGCTGCGCAACAACATCTAGATATACTAGCTGAGGTTGCACAATTATTTTCAGACGAAACCTTTCGTCTGGCCTTAGCGCGCGAAACCGATCCGACCGTAGTGCATCGCTTGCTCACGACGGGTTTAGTTTAAATACTCGACCGCGCACTCGCTTAACCCCCCGCCACGGAGTCGCTATGCTCACGGTGCAAGATTTGGTAAATGACAATCTTGAAGACATTCCATTTAATTGGGTCGCGGGTCAATCGGCAGCAGACCGTCGAATCCCAGACAACGGCATGGCCGCAGCGGATCTCATCGGCCACCTTAACTTGATTCACCCCTCGCGCATCCAAGTGTTTGGGCGCGAAGAAATGGCTTACTACACGCGCTTTGATTCGCGTCGGCGCGTACACCACCTTGAAGAACTCTTGGCCGGAGGTGTCCCTGCCATTCTCATTGCAGATGGCTTAACCGCGACCGACGACCTCATCCAAGAATGCGAACGCAATCATGTTCCCCTATTGATTACCGCAGTACCGGCCGCCGAACTCATCGATTTACTGCGCATCTACCTCAGTCGTCGCCTGGCACCGGTCACGACCGTGCATGGTGTGTTTATGGACGTACTCGGTTTAGGCGTGCTGATTACAGGCGAATCTGGCTTGGGCAAAAGCGAGTTGGCGCTTGAGTTAATCTCGCGCGGCCACGGCTTAGTTGCCGATGACGCCGTCGAGCTCTCGCGCACCTCTCCCCATGTGATTGACGGGCACTGCCCGGCGCTGCTGCAAAACATGCTCGAAGTACGCGGTTTAGGGCTACTCAATATCCGAACAATTTTTGGCGAAACCTCGGTGCGTCGAAAAATGAAGCTCAAATTAATCGTGCACCTTGTGCGCGCAACGGCTCAAGACAAATTTGAGCGCCTGCCGCTGCAAGACATGACCCAAGAGCTGTTGGGCTGCCCAATTCGTAAGGTGATGCTGCAGGTTGCAGCCGGTCGCAATTTAGCCGTACTGGTCGAGGCGGCAGTACGCAACACCATTTTAAAACTCCGTGGGATCGACACGCTGACAGAGTTCATGGAGCGCCAGGCTGCAGCCATTGCGCAGGGCAACGCTTAAATGGGCTCGCTCAACGTCGTTCTAATTACCGGCATCTCTGGCTCTGGCAAGTCGGTGGCGCTACGCATGCTTGAAGACGCCGACTACACCTGTGTCGACAATCTGCCGGTGCGCTTTCTGCACGAGTTTATTACCTCGCGTCGCGACAACGCAGGCGAACGCATTGCCGTTGCGATTGATGCCCGTTCGGCCGATGAACTTGGCGAACTTCCCGAAATTATCGCAGCACTGCGTGCGAGCGATACGCAGTTGCGCGTCGTCTTTCTTGAGGCAACCGATGGAACCCTGTTGCAGCGTTATGCTGAATCACGGCGCCGTCATCCTCTGTCAGATCGCATGCGAAAAAAGGGGAAAGTGCTCTCACTTGAAGACTGTATCGCTCAAGA
>CAIZGG010000127.1 GCA_903932425.1 uncultured beta proteobacterium
CCAGTACGTGATCAGCATCAACGCGATCGATCACCGTGCCACGACGCTTTTTATCGCGCCCAGTCAAGATGACGACTTCGTCGCCTTTACGGATTTTGTTCATTGTGGCTCCTTACAGGACTTCGGGCGCCAGGGACACAATCTTCATGAACTTCTCACCGCGCAATTCGCGTGTGACAGGTCCGAAGATACGCGTGCCGATGGGCTCGAGTTTGGCGTTGAGCAGCACAGCAGCGTTGCCACCGAACTTAATCAGCGAACCGTCTTTACGACGAACGCCTTTAGCGGTGCGTACGACTACTGCATTATAAATTTCGCCTTTTTTCACGCGGCCACGAGGGGCTGCGTCTTTTACGGTGACCTTGATAACATCACCGATTGAGGCATAACGGCGCTTCGAGCCGCCGAGCACCTTGATGCACATGACTGACCGTGCGCCGGTGTTATCGGCCACGTCGAGCGTGGTCTGCATTTGGATAATGATTTTTCCTGTTCCAACTTAATCAACTTTTTTGCTAACCTGATGGTCAGCAACCAAATTGATCAGTTTTGGTCCCGTTAGGTGCCACAGGGCACCCTAGGCTGAATCTGCTAATAAAAAATTACCGGTACTGCTTGCTTTAAATACGGTACTCGTACTGCCTAAATATCTGCGCTGGATGTGTTTTGAATACATAAAGGCAGGAAAGTCGTCTAGTATATATCATGAATTTTTTTTGTGCAAGTCTATTCAAGTTGTGTCATATTAACTATTTGCTCGTTTTTTGAAACTTTTGTTGTATTGGAACCCTTATGTACCCAAAACTGTCGCTTTATATCAACGGTCAGTTCGTCTCAGAAGACGGTCGCACCATGCAAGACGTGATTAATCCAGCTACCCAAGAGGTGCTCGGTAAGCTGCCTCACGCCTCGCAGGCTGACTTAGATGCAGCACTGCAAGCCGCTGAAAAGGCATTTGCAAGCTGGAAGAAATCTTCGCCCATGGATCGTTCGGCCATTTTGCGAAAAGTTGGGCAGCTCACACGTGACCGCGCCAAAGACATCGCTCGCAATATGACCCTCGATCAGGGCAAGCCCTTGGCCGAAGCGTTAGGTGAGGTCGTTGGGTGCGCCGATCATTGCGATTGGCACGCCGAAGAATGCCGCCGTATCTATGGCCGAGTGGTGTTGCCACGCAGCCCTGACGTTCGGCAACTGGTGCTAAAAGAGCCGATTGGGGTGTGCGTTGCTTTTACACCCTGGAACTTCCCATACAACCAGGCCATTCGCAAGATTTGCGCTGCGATCGGCGCCGGCTGCACCATTATTCTCAAAGGTCCGGAAGATTCTCCAAGCGCCGTCATGGCAATCGCACAGATGTTTCAGGACGCTGGCCTGCCACCTGGTGTACTCAACCTCGTCTGGGGCGAACCTGCGAAAGTGTCTGACTATCTGATTCGATCACCTATTTCACGCAAGGTATCGTTCACAGGTTCGGTGCCGGTTGGCAAAATGTTGGCAGGCTTGGCTGGCGCGCACATGAAGCGCGCAACCATGGAACTTGGCGGACACTCACCCGTCTTGGTATTTGAAGACGCTGACATTGACCGCGCAGCGACCATGTTGGCAAAATTCAAGATTCGTAACGCGGGTCAAGTGTGTGTATCACCCACTCGATTCTATGTGCACAAGAAGGTCTACGATAATTTCTTGGCGAAGTTTACCGATGTGCTGAAGTCGATCAAAGTGGGTAACGGGCTCGACGAAGGCGTTGAGATGGGCCCGCTCGCACACGAGCGCCGCGTGCCAGCCATCGCGCGCTTTGTCGAAGATGCACGTAAGCGCGGCGGCCAAGTTGTGATGGGTGGCGATGCCGTCGCAGGAAAAGGTTTTTTCTTTCCTCCTACAGTGATCACAGGCCTCAAGGACGACGCGCTTCTTATGAATGAAGAGCCCTTTGGTCCGATCGCACCGGTCGTGCCCTTTAGCGACATCGACGAGGTCATTACGCGCGCTAACAGCCTGCCCTTCGGTCTGTCATCGTATGTCTTTACCAACTCGCTGCAAACGGCAACCAAAGTATCAAATTCGATTGAAGCCGGTATGGTGAACATCAATCACTTTGGTAGCGCGTTGCCTGAAACTCCCTTTGGTGGAATCAAGGATAGCGGCATCGGTAGTGAAGGCGGTACCGAAACGTTTGACGGTTACCTGGTCACAAAGTTTGTGACTCACGTTTAACGGCTTAGCCAGGCATAAAAAAGAGCAACGAGTTAAATCGTTGCTCTTTTTATTTGCCTAGCTAACCGCGAAATCGAAATTAGATCACGCGTGCCGCTTCAATCAACTTCGTTGCGGTCCAAGATTTGGAGCGCGAGATTGGACGACCTTCAGCGATTTCTACTGTATCGCCTTCGTTGTACTGGTTGGTTTCGTCATGCGCCTTGTATTTGGCAGAACGCATGATGATCTTGCCAAGCACTGGGTGCTTAACGCGACGCTCAACCATGACGACAATGGTTTTATCCATCTTGTTGCTAACGACTTTACCAACGAGCGTACGTTGACGCTTTGGCTTAGCTGCTGGAGTGGTGGTCATATTATTTTCCGCCCTTCTCAGACAATAACGTGTGAACACGCGCGATATCGCGGCGAACCTTACGGAATTGGCTGTGGTTGGTGAGCTGCTGAGTTGCCCGCTGCATACGCAGTCCGAACTGAGCCTTCAACAGGCTCTCGAGTTCTTGACCGAGTTCGGCAGCAGATTTAGCACGAAGTTCGCTTGCTTTCATATCGATTCCTTTTGACCCTTAGGCACCAATGTGCCGCGAGACGAAGGTGGTTGCGATAGGAAGCTTGGCGGCGGCAAGACGAAACGCCTCACGTGCCAACTCTTCACTAACGCCTTCCATTTCGTACAGCACTTTGCCGGGCTGAATTTCAGCAACCCAATACTCTGGGTTACCTTTACCGTTACCCATCCGCACTTCTGCCGGTTTTTGTGAAATCGGCTTATCGGGGAAGATGCGAATCCAGATACGACCACCACGCTTAATGTGACGGTTAATGGCACGACGGGCTGATTCAATCTGACGAGCGGTTAAGCGACCACGACCGGTTGCTTTGAGACCAAACTCACCAAATGAAACCTGAGCACCGCGCGTAGCCAGGCCGGTATTACGGCCTTTCTGCTCTTTGCGATATTTCCTGCGCGCTGGTTGCAGCATGCTTATTCTCCTTCTGGCGCAGGCGCGGCATCAGCCTTGCGCGGCGCACGTCCACGACCTGCGGGACGAGCTGCGCCTGCTGGACGTGCACCTTCGG
Source organism: uncultured beta proteobacterium (assembly GCA_903932425.1). Classification (GTDB taxonomy): domain Bacteria; phylum Pseudomonadota; class Gammaproteobacteria; order Burkholderiales; family Burkholderiaceae_B; genus Zwartia. The sequence continues at coordinate 3,304 of CAIZGG010000127.1, forward strand.
GCTTGTCAGCTCGTGGTGCGCGACGCGGACGACGCTCTTCTTCGCGGGGCGCTGCGGTTTCAACGGCTGTCTCACCGTTAGCCAACATATCGCCTTTGTAAACCCAAACCTTAATGCCGATTACGCCATAGGTAGTGTGAGCTTCAGAGGTGCCATAATCGATGTTCGCACGCAAAGTATGGAGTGGCACGCGACCTTCGCGATACCATTCTGTTCTTGCGATCTCGATACCATTCAAGCGACCAGCACTCATGATCTTGATGCCTTGGGCACCCAGACGCATGGCGTTTTGCATAGCGCGCTTCATAGCACGGCGAAACATGATCCGCTTTTCAAGTTGTTGCGAGATTGAATCTGCAATCAGTTGAGCGTCGGTTTCTGGCTTGCGAATTTCTTCGATATTGACGTGAACTGGCACACCCATCAAACGTTGCAAATCAGACTTGAGGCCTTCGATATCCTCGCCACGTTTGCCGATCACAACGCCCGGACGTGCCGAGTAAATTGTGATGCGTGCATTTTTAGCGGGACGCTCGATAACCACGCGCCCAACTGAAGCAAGCTTCAGTTTCTTTTTCAAGTATTCGCGAACGCGGATATCAGAAGCGAGCATGCTGCCGAAATCTTTACCGTCTGCGTACCACTTCGAGCCCCAATTACGTGTAACCGCAAGGCGGAACCCAATCGGGTGAATTTTCTGACCCATCGTGACTCCTTAA
>CAIZGG010000128.1 GCA_903932425.1 uncultured beta proteobacterium
CACATCTAGAGTCTGTTTAAGGCTGTTCGCACTCTGCGTCATAGGTGAATCCTGAGTTTTTAAGTATCAAGCGCTAATACTTCACGGGCATGAACGAGTGTATACGATTAAAAAAATGCTTCGGGCAAGGGTTTTCTCTAGTTTTGCTGGTTCAGCCAGTTCAGTATTAACGAATGCTGAGTGCTCACCTTACGGCGTACATTACGTCTATGACACCTACGCATTGGCGCATGGTACTGGCGCCGCTGTGACCAAGGCTGGCGGCGATAGCTGATTTTTTATCACGGCTGATTATGCGTTTGGTCAGGCACTCGAAAAAGACACCAGCGAAGTCGTGCTCGCCAATGGCGGAAAGGTCTTGGGTAGCGTGCGTGCGCCATTGAACTCGCCCGACTTCTCTTCCTACCTTTTGCAAGCGCAAACCTCCAAAGCCAAGGTCATTGGCCTGGCTAACGCTGGCACAGACACACAGAACTCTGTGCGTCAAGCGTCTGAGTTTGGCATTATTCAAGCGGGTCAAAAGATGGCCACTTTGCTAGTGTTCTTGACAGACATCAAAGGCATGGGGCTACCTGTCGCACAGGGCTTGATGTTTACCGATGGATTTTATTGGGACCGCACTGACGACACACGCGCTTTTGCCAAGCGCTGGGGCGCACGTAACAACGGTGCGATGCCAACCATGGTGCAGGCCGGCGCCTATTCAGCCACCATGCATTATCTAAAAGCCGTTGCAGCGGCTGGCACCGATGACGCTGATGCGATATCAGCAAAAATGAAAGAGTTAGAAATTAACGACTTCTTCGCCACCAAAGGTAAAATTCGCGCCGATGGCCGTATGGTGCACGACATGTACTTGGCCGAAGCTAAAAAGCCCTCTGAGTCAACCGGCCCTTGGGATCTGTTGAAAATTAACGCAGTCATTCCGGGCGATCAGGCTTTCAGACCCTTGTCTGAAAGTGTCTGCCCCTTAGTCAAAAAATAATAGTCAGGTCCTAAGCGCCTCAGCGGCCACTTCGGTGGCCGCTTTTGCATGAGGTGGCCGCGTCTAGGTTATGTGCTTCGTGTCATGCCGACCACTTCGGTGATCGCTTTTCGAGAAAGGCACTAATGCCTTCTTTTGCGTCCGCGCTTGCAGCGACCGCACAAAACGTATCGACGATTCCACCGATATCTCGGCGATACTGAGCATCATTCATACGCATAAAAGCCTTGTGTCCCATTTGCATGACAAGGGGGGATTTAGCGGCGAACATCTTAGCCATGGCACGGGCAGCATGCGCAGCAGTACCCGGCTCAACAAGTTGACTCACCAACCCAAGTTCGGCGGCCTCTTGCGCATCAAATACTCGGCCACTAAAAAGAATTTCAAAGGCTCGGTGGCGCCCAATGATCGAGGGCAGATGAATAAAATGGATCGCAGGGATCATACCGACATCAATTTCTGGATAGCCAAACGTTGCCGATCGACTTGCAATGATCACATTACAAGAAATTGATAAGGTCATCCCGCCGGCACGTGCAGCCCCATCGATCGCCGCGATCGACGGCTTACCAAGTGTGTGCTGTACGTCTGCAAGCTCGATATACAACTGATCTAAAAATTCGCGTACTGACTTACCTGTTTCGTCGAGCAAAATATCCAGATCCAGCCCTGCGCAAAAACGTTTGGGTAAGGCGCTCGTCAGAATCACTGCGCGCACCTGCGAGTCATCGCGTGCGGCCTTGAACGCCGAGACGATCTCAACCAGCATGGGAATGTTCAAGGCGTTTACCGGACCATGATTAAGACTAATTTCTGCGACTTGCTCGTTGACCGAATAATTGATGTATTTCATTTATGACTGAAGCCTTTAATCGTTTGCATAAAATGCACTGACTGCCCTACTGAACCACGCCGGCACTGCGCAACGCGTCGATCTCCACGATCGAATAACCCAGTTCAGCTAACACTTCTTGAGTATGTTCACCCAGCAAGGGCGGGGGTCGCTGCGCGCGACGATCTTGATCTTGAAATTTAATTGGTAAGCCGATCTGTTGCAGTGTCCCCACTGTTGGATGCTCAGTTTGCACGATCAACCCTCGAGCGGCCACCTGAGGATGTGCCAAGGCTTCGCTGAGTTTGTGGATAGGTGCTGCGGGTACACCACTTTGGCTTAAGCACGCAAGCCACTGCGAGAGTGTCTTAGTTTTCATCTTCGTCTGTACAAGCGCAACGGTAGTACTCATGTTTTTTACGCGCAACGCATTCGTTGCCAGGTCTGGCCGATCAACATACTCTTCTAAATCTGCGACCGCGCAAAAACGGCGCCATTGTGCATCGTTACCAGCGCCTAGCATAATTGGATGATCCGCCGTTTCAAAGACTTGATAGGGACACATTGATGGATGCCCGGTACCCATCGGTTTGGGGTCAGCTCCGCTTTGCCAATAGCTCTGCGCCATGTAGGTCATGAGACCGAGCGAAGTATCCAATAGCGACAGTTCAAGGTAAACGCCTTTCCCAGTTCTCCCTCGCTCTAGTAACGCCGCAAGCACTCCGCTCAGGCCAAACATGCCCGTGCCCAGGTCGACAGGCGAGAAGCTTGCCCTCGCCAGGTTACCGTCTGGCGACCCCATCGAGCTCACCATGCCGCTAAAGGCTTGGAGCATGACATCGTAGCCTGGCTCGTTGCCAAGCGGCCCTGTGCGGCCATAGCCAGAAATTTCACAATAGATGAGCTGAGGATTTAACGCGCTGAGGGTGGCATGGTCGACTTTGAGCTTGGCCGCGGTGCCGCCCCCAAAGCCTTGCATAACAATATCCGCGCTTTTTACAAGGTCGTGTAAGATCTGTTGGCCTGCCTGAGTTTTTAAATCGAGCGCCAAACTGCGCTTATTGTGATTCACCGCCATAAATATTGCGGATTGACCATTGGTTTGTGGGAGCCAGCCGCGAGTATCATCCCCCTTACCTACAGGCTCAATTTTAATGATCTCAGCGCCTAATTCACCAAGATATTGCGTGCAAAGTGGCCCCGCCAGCACCTTGCTCAGATCGACCACTTTAATACCCTTGAGTGGCTGCATAGTATTCCTTCGTCAATAAACTTTGAGTACAACATACCATGACACAAAAGTTTTTATTGTGCCTCTTCTGTCTGATATCTTTGTTAACAGGTGTCGCAATGGCTACTGAAGAACCTTCATACAAAAGCATCTTGCAAGAGGCTGCGTTTGAAATTAGAGAATATCCCGCACTCATCGCTGCCGAAGTGACCGTGCAAGGCGATCGCAGTGAGGCCGTCAGTGCTGGGTTTCGTTTGCTTGCGGGATACATTTTTGGTGGCAACACTCGAAAGCAAAGCATTGCCATGACCGCGCCGGTCATTCAAAACGAAGCGTCAAGTGAAAAAATAGCGATGACTGCACCTGTCATACAAAGCCCCGACCCAGCAGGCTGGGTCATTCGCTTTATTATGCCGGCGAGCTACACGCTTGAGACCCTGCCAACACCGAATGATCCAAAGGTTAGGCTTGTACCGTTGCCACCTAGGCAGTTTGCAGTCATACGCTTTTCGGGGTTAGTCGACGACAAGGATGTCGAAGAACAAACCGCGGCCCTGCGTACCTTCGTTGACAAACAACAGTTGACCGCAGTGGGCTCGCCCTCGCTTGCCCGCTATGATCCGCCCTGGACGCTTTGGTTTTTACGACGTAACGAAATCATGCTTGAATTGAGTCCCACAAAGTAGTCCCTCGACGCAAGCTGACTGCAGCACTGTAGGCCTAATGCGCTCAAGCAAAGACCTCAGTCAGCTTTCATCCCGGTCTTTTTAATGAGTTCGGCCCATTGCTTGAGCTCATTTTGAATAGCCGCCTTCATTTGCTCGGGGGTCATTTTTAGTGGCTCGTAACCATCCTGCCGGATGATCTTTAACACTTCGGGATCGTCCATTGTTGCGTTGAGCGCCGCCACAAGTTTGCTTGTAATGGCTGGGGGCAGACCCGCAGGCCCGACCACACCAAACCACACCGGTGAATCAAACCCAGGAAAGCCACTTTCAGCGATGGTTGGTACATCGGGAAACATGCTGCTACGTGCAAGCGAACTCACAGCCAGCGCTTTAACTTGACCCGCTTCGACGTTGGTTGCGATTGAGCCAATTGACGAGAACAACACTGCAATATGACCACCCAACAAATCGGTTAATGCGCCAGCCCCACCCTTGTAGGGCACATGCGCAATCTGCAAACCGGTTTCAATCTTGAACTGCTCGGCGGCTAGATGCCCCGAACCACCGATTCCAGACGTGCCATAACTCCATTGCGCAGGATTCGCTTTGGCCAAAGCAATAAAACTTTTTACATCCTTTGCTGGCGAGTTCGGCAACACTGCAATCAGCGATCCCCCACTTGACACCATCCCGATCGGAGTGAAATCTTTAACAGGGTCGAAGCTCGACTTGCGCAACGAGGGGCCAAAGGTCATTGGACCCTGGGAGGTTAGATGAATCGTGTAGCCATCGGCTGGTGCACGCGCGACCAGTTCAAGAGCAATGCCGCCAGCGACTCCCGGGCGATATTCCATCACGATCGTTTGACCTAAAAATTTTGCCATCCGATCAGCCACAGGACGCGCGAGCTTATCGGCTGCGCCACCAGCAGTGAAGCCCACGACCATCTTAATTGGCTTGTCGGCGGGATATTCTGCTGTAAAGCCTAAAGACGGCGAACCTAAAAGGGCGATAAATAAAGCAATGGCGCCTAGCTTGCCTGATTTCAAAAGTGTCTCCGGATGCGTTTTGCACTGCTTTTATTTTGTTTTTATAAAAATAATCATTCCAACCGAATCATAACGGTCTGCTACAAAGCAAACAATACCTTGTATTTTCAAACGCTCGGTTTAAACTTCGCCTCACACGATGCATGGCTTGAGCTCCTTCTTCTTTGCCTTGAGCCTCAAGTTCATCAAAAAATGCCCTTCGGAGATCGACATGCGCAATGCTGTATCCAGACTAATCGCCTCACTAATGTTCGCGACCCTTGCTCAGACAGCAGCGGCGCAGTACCCGACGAAAGCCATCCGCTTAGTTGTGCCGTTCCCGGCGGGCTCTGCGACCGACACCGTGGCCCGCATTCTGGGTAATGGCTTAAGCGCCAGCCTGGGGCAGCAAGTGATCGTTGAAAACAAGGCCGGCGCCGATGGTGCGCTTGCCGCGACTGAGGTCGTCAAGGCTGCGCCTGATGGCTACACCTTACTTGTTGCGACAAACAGCCCAATGGCTGGCGCGCCAGCCTTACGCAAACAACCACCCTATGACCCTGTGCGCGACTTCACCCCTATTTCAATGCTCGGACGCTATACCTTCTTTTTATATGCCAATGCGCAGATGCCCTTTAACACCATACAAGAGCTCATCACGTACGCAAAGGCCAATCCGGGCAAGCTCGCCTATGCCAGTGGCAACACCACCGGCATTGTGGCCACGGCTCAGTTTTTATCGCTTGCTGGCAATCTCAATATGCTGCACGTGCCATACAAGGGTGAACCAGCCGGTGTCATTGATCTGGTGTCGAATCGCGTGCAATTGATGATTTCAACACCCTTCACCGCGGGCTTACATGTCGCTGATGGCAAACTGAAGATGCTCGCGATCACGCTTCCACGTCGCTCGCCACTTGCGCCTGACGTGCCTACCTTTGCCGAAGCTGGCGTTCAAGGGTTTTCTGTCGAGTCG
>CAIZGG010000129.1 GCA_903932425.1 uncultured beta proteobacterium
GCCTTAGGCGCCTTGTTGATAGCCGTCGGGCAGTCTCTTTGGGTGTTGTTCTTAGGGCGTATCCTGATTGGTGCTGGCGTATCGGCTTGCCTGATGGCGTCATACTCTTATTTTCGACGCTGCTATCCGCCCGAGCAGCAGGCGCGTCTAGCGATGTGCATGTTAGTGGTGGGCACCTGTGGTGCGTTGATGGCGGCACAACCAGCCTTGCTGCTTGCGCAAGCGTGGGGATGGCGCCAAGTGTTTAGCCTGGCAGCCGGACTACTGCTTTTATCTGCTTTGCTAGTATTCTTTTTAGCCGGCGATTATGACCGACAGCCTAAGGGTCAGGCGCTAGCCGCACAAAATACAGGCGGTTTTCTTGCCTTGTGTCTGCACCCCGTATTACAGCGTGCGATTCCACCCTCAATTTTTATTATCGGAGGCTTTGTCGCGTTGCAAACCCTCTGGGTGGGGCCGTGGCTGACGCAAATTCTGCACATGACCGCCGAACGGGCGAGCGTCATCATCGTGTATCTAAACGCGGCGATCTTGGCGGCGTATTTTGTGATGGGTGCGTTTAGCCCCTGGTTGATCAAACGCGGCGTGTCTTTACTCAAGCAGTCCACCACAGCGCTGATCTGGCTGTGTCTATGTTTTACCGCTATCCCCTTTTGGCAGGGCGAAGCGTCATGGCTGGTTTGGCCCGCACTGGGGCTTGCGGTGCCGGCGATGTTTCTTTTACAAACACAAACGACATTAGAGTTTCCTAGCGAAGTCGCGGGCCGTGTCTTGACGACACTTAATCTGATGATTTTCGCAGGAACATTTTTCGTGCAGTGGGGCTTGGGCGTACTCACCGATCTCTTTGAAGCAAACGGCTACCAACATGCTCAGGCCTTGACCTATGCACTGATTTGCCTAGCGGTTTTGCAATGGAGCAGTCTTTTTTGGTTCTGGGTGAAAAAACCGCAGCGGGGGTGATCACAAGGGCGCAGGCCTCTCGATCATCAAACGCGCCCACGAACCACTATCCAGTTATGTATGTTCAAAGCGAGCAGCATTATTTTGTAGTACTGATTAGCCTGGGCGACTGTTGAGGATAATGACGGTGCAAAAATTTTCAATTTGGTCTCTATTGAAAAACTCGTTGAGCTACCACGAAGGGTGGCAACGTCAATGGCGTTCCCCCGAGCCCAAAGCTGAATATGATGTGGTGGTGGTTGGTGCGGGCGGGCATGGTCTGGCAACCGCCTATTACCTAGCAAAAGAGCATGGCTTGCGCAACATTGCTGTGATCGAACGCGGTTGGTTGGGCGGGGGCAATACTTCACGCAACACGACCATTGTTCGATCTAATTATCTCTGGGATGAAGCGACCCTGCTTTACGAGAAATCGATGAAGCTCTGGGAAGGCCTCTCGCAAGAATTGAATTACAACGTCATGTTCAGTCAGCGAGGCGTGATGAATCTGGGACACACGTTGCAAGATATGCGAGATATCGAGCGTCGCGTCAGCGCTAATCGACTCAACGGAGTCGATGCCCTCGTGTTATCTCCAAGTGAGATTAAAGAGCGCCTTCCCTTTATCAATCTTAAAACCCGTTATCCCATTTTGGGGGCCTCGTTTCAACCACGTGGCGGCGTGGCGCGTCATGACGCAGTCGCTTGGGGTTTTGCCCGTGCGGCTGATGCTCTAGGGGTCGATATCATTCAAAACTGCGAGGTAACCGGGATCCGCCGCCAAAACGGTGCGGTGACGGGCGTAGATACTGTCAAAGGGTTTATTCAAGCCAAGAAAATCGCACTCGTTGCCGCGGGCCATGCCAGTGTTGTCGCGCAAATGGCGGGTGTGCGGTTACCCATCGAAAGCCATCCACTGCAGGCACTCGTGAGTGAACCACTCAAACCAATCTTTCCGACCGTTGTGATGAGCAATGCGATTCATGCCTATATCAGTCAGTCTGATAAAGGGGATTTGGTGATCGGCGCAGGGATCGATTCTTACACGGGCTACGGGCAAAGAGGTAGCTATCAGACCATTGAGCATACGCTGCAAGCGATCGTAGAAATGTTTCCACTGTTTTCACGTGTTCGTATGAATCGACAATGGGGCGGCATCGTTGATGTCTCGCCCGATGCCAGTCCTATTATCAGCAAGACACCCGTTAAGGGGCTCTATATCAACTGTGGTTGGGGCACTGGAGGCTTTAAGGCAACGCCTGGTTCGGGTTGGGTCATGGCGCACACAGTCGCGCACGATCGGCCCCATGCGCTGAATGAGGCGTTCAGCTTAGATCGCTTCTATAACGGTCATTTGATTGACGAGCACGGCGCAGCTGCCGTCGCACATTAAGGGGAAAGCATGCTTGAAATTCGTTGTCCCTGGTGTGGTCCGCGAGCAGAAATAGAATTTGTGTATGGCGGTGAGGGGGGGCTTGCGCGACCTTTAAACACTGAGGAGTTGACTGACGAGCAGTGGGGCGACTATCTCTTTATGCGCAGCAATCCGAAGGGGCTGCACCACGAGCAATGGCGTCACGCAAGTGGCTGTGGTCGTTGGTTCAACGCACTACGACATACCGTCACCTATGCGTTTCAGGGCACTTGGAAAATCGGTGAAGCGCCCCCGACAATGGTTGCGGAGCTCAATAAATGAAACAACGGCTAGCTGCGGGTGGTCGTATTGATCGAAACCATAAGATTCAATTTACCTTCAATGATCGCGTGTACGAGGGGTTCGCTGGAGATACGCTTGCTTCTGCTTTGCTCGCGAACGGCGTGAACTTTGTAGCCAGAAGTTGGAAATATCATCGACCGCGAGGTATTTTGGCAAGTGGCGTCGAAGAGCCTAACGCCATCGTTCAATTGTTTGAGGGTGCTAGGACGATTCCAAATGCACGGATGACTGAAGTCGAACTTGTCGAAGGGCTGACCGCCCGCTCGGTGCACGCGCAGGGAAGTTTAGAGTTTGATACACGCGCGATCAACGGTTGGTTCGCACGATTGCTTCCGGCAGGGTTTTATTACAAAACCTTTATGGCTTCTCAAAAAGTCTGGCATTTTTTTGAAAAACATATTCGTGCAGCAAGCGGCTTGGGCTCGTCACCCGACGTCGCTGACCTTGCGCACTACGATAAACAGTACGCGCACTGCGATATTCTTGTGATTGGCATGGGGATCGCAGGCTTAAACGCGGCCTTGGCTGCGGCGAAAGCCGGCGCGCGCGTCATAGTCTGTGATGAGCAAGCCGAAGCAGGAGGTTGGTTGCGGTCTAGCGACGAACTGATTGATGGCATGCCGGCTTCGCAGTGGGTCGATCACGTTGTGAACGAACTCAGTTCGGTCCCCGACATACAACTGATGACGCGCACGACGGCCTTCGGTTTTCATGATCACAAGTTTATAACTTTGCTTGAGCGACGCGCCGATCATTTGCCCGTGCAGGCGCAACCAAGCTATCGCGAAAGGCTTTGGCGGGTTCGCGCAAAAGAAGTCATCCTCGCGACGGGCGCGCATGAACGTCCCTTGGTCTTTGCTAATAACGATCTACCCGGAATTATGTTGGCCTCGGCCGTCAGCACGTATATCAGACGCTATAGCGTCTTACCAGGTAAAAATGCAATCGTATTTACGAACAACGATCTTGGCTATGATGCCGCGTTAGCGCTCCATCACGCGGGAGCGCAAGTGCTTGTGGTGGATGCTCGCCCACAAGCGAAGGGCTCGCTTGCCACGCTAGTCCGCGAACTAAATATTTCGATTAGCCTCTCTAGCGTGGTCATTCAGGCCCATGGTCGCAAGCAGGTCAGCAGCGTGACGCTGCAAGCTATTGACGAAAGTGAACGTTTAAGCGGTGCAGCGACTCGGGTCGCTTGCGATCTCGTGGTGATGTCCGGAGGCTTTAGTCCGGTGATTCATTTGCATTGTCAGGCGGGCAGTAGACCGGTTTGGAACGATGCTTGTCTTGCGTTTGTTCCTGATAAGCCTGCGCAGCGTGAGCATTCGGCGGGCTCTTGTCTAGGGGTTCAGGGCTTACAAGCCAGCGCTCGAAGTGGGCAACAAGCCGTAGCGAACGCCCTAGGGGCGTTAGGGCTGGTTCCTTCACTTCTGCCGTTGGCGCATATCGTACCGACCCAACACGATGCAGCGCGTCCCCTATGGTTAGTTCCGCATTCGCTTACACCAAGTCGCGCGCCGAAACAGTTCGTCGATTTTCAAAACGATGTTGCCGCGTCGGATATCTTGCTCGCAATACGCGAGGGCTTTGAGTCGATCGAACATGTCAAACGCTACACCGCGATGGGGTTTGGTACTGATCAAGGCAAAACAGGAAATATCAATGGGATGGGGATTGCGGCCCAGGCCTTGGGTAAGAGTATCCCTCGAGTCGGCACCACGACGTTTAGACCGAACTACACACCCGTCTCCTTTGGTGCCTTGGCAGGCGTAGAGCTCGCAGACGCCTTTGAGCCGATTCGCACGACAGCGATGCACGCATGGCACGTGCGCCAGGGCGCCTTGTTTGAAGACGTCGGTCAATGGAAGCGTCCCTGGTATTACCCCAAAGATGACGAGACGCTTCAGGCGGCAGTGAGTCGCGAAGTGTTGGCGCTGAGAAACTCAGTTGGCATGCTTGATGCCTCAACGCTTGGAAAAATTGACATTCAAGGCCCTGACGCCGCAACGCTTTTGAATTGGCTGTACAGCAACGCTTGGTCTAAGCTTGAGATCGGTAAGTGCCGCTATGGCCTCATGCTTGATGAAAACGGTATGGTCTTTGACGATGGTGTAACGGTGCGCTTGTCGGAGCATCATTTTCTGATGTACACGACGACCGGCGGGGCGGCGCGTGTGTTGGCGTGGATGGAGCGGTGGTTACAAACAGAGTGGCCCGAACTGAAGGTATACCTGACGAGCGTGACCGACCACTGGGCGACCACTGCGGTGGCTGGACCTAAAAGCAGAGACGTCTTGAAGGCTCTTTGTTCAGACGTAGATTTTGATGACCAAGCGTTTCCGTTTATGTCTTATCGAACCGGAACCGTCGCAGGCCTCTCTGCACGCATCATGCGAATTAGCTTCTCTGGTGAACGTAGTTATGAAATCAACGTGGCCTCGTACGAGGGGCAACGTTTATGGGAAGCCGTATACGCGGCA
>CAIZGG010000130.1 GCA_903932425.1 uncultured beta proteobacterium
CAGTGCGCCGATGACCGCAATCACCTTAAACATGATAGCCAGCGATCTTCAAAATCTTCAGTGACCACGACGCTGGCAGCACCGCCAACAACCAAGTCTCAAACGACACAAAAAATGGAAAAGTAATACGCGCTTTGTTTTTATCAATGCCCTGCTTCATCACCTTGGCCGCTTTTTCGGGTGACCACACCAAGGTTTTAGGCCCGGGCATGGCGTCGCACATGTCTGATTTAACGTAGCCGGGCATGATCACGGTCACGCCCACGCCTTCGGGGGCCAGCCAACCGCGCAGGCCTTCGCCATAGGCTTTTAGGCCTGCTTTTGAGGCGCTATAGGCGGGGGTCAGTGGCAAGCCAAAATACGCGGCTAATGAACTGATCAAAACGACTTGCCCGCGACCGCGCTTGCGCATGCCAGCTAAAGCCGCGTGCACCATGGCCATCGAGGCGCGTAGGTTTACGTCAATCAGTAAATTGGTTTGCTCCCACGACTCGCCCTTGCCCTCTGGGCCGATATTGATGTTCATGCCTTGATTGGCAATCAACATGTCAAGCGGATGCAAGGCATCGATTTCGCGTACCCAGTTTTGCAACGCGTTGGTATCAGTGATATCGAAAACCCCCTTCACCACTTGCGCGCCTTGCGCCCTGCAGGCTTGCGCAGTTTGCTCAAGTTTGCTTTCGTTACGACCGTGCAAGATCAGCGTGGTGCCCGGCGCTGCATAGGCTTTTGCCAAGGCGTTGCCGATGCTGCCTGAGGCACCCGTGATCAAGATGGTTTGTGCGGTGTGAGGTTTCACGGTGTGGGGTTTCATATTGGTGCTTGATTGAGAGTCCGGCTTGCGTTCATCGGGGCGCTTAGCTTTTTCAGTGCGAGTAATCTTATAGTGGCACTAAGTTCAGTAGATGCTGCAAAGGCGAGAATTCAGCGGTGAGTCGCTCGCAACTACCTTGAACAGCTTGCGCAATGCTTGGGGGGCAATAAAAACCACCATACACCTGAGTAGTATGCATGACCACACGTTTAAAGCGGGCAAACAACTCGGCCTCGGGCGCAACGGGCATCCCCCAAAACTGAGACAAATCTTGTTGATCAGTAAGCCCCGGCAGGTTGTATTGAGGATCACCCAAGCAATGCGTGGGGCAACCCTGTTCAAGCGCCACATAGCCCACCGTGCTGTTTAACGTGATCGTACCTTGCGCGTGTTTGACCAAACTTGTTAGATCACCTGCTTCTAAATAGATGACGCGATCCTTCAGAGCAAACTGATGCACAAGGTTTAAGATGACGCGATCGTAGTGCTCCCAACCGGTATCAAGCGGATGATTTTTAATCACTAACTTCGTGTGCGCGGGTGCCTGTTGCGCAAAGGACTGCAACACGTGCTTGAGCATCAACTGCATGGTGTGAAAACGCTCGTGATCACGCACCTGCCAATCACTATTTAACTGAAGGGGTACGAAAAAATAAGGCGTACCCTGCGCAAGCAGTGTTTGAACGGTCGCGGTGTTGGCAGGCGCAACGCGCTTTAACAACCGGCTGCGCGTCAGATACCCAGCGTACTCAACGGCTGGGCTCATGGTGAGATGGCTTCGATATTTTGAAAACAAGATTCGGTTCAATACACCCGAGGCTTGATACGCGATATCGTGCAGCGCACGTAAAAACAAAGGCGAATTAAAATTTTGCAAAGGCGCGGCGACTGGTAGGTGCTGCCCAGCGCGCATAAACCACTCGGGCGAGCGCGGCAATTGCGAACGGGCATTGACACCCTCGCGCTCGAGCGTGATCAGATTTGGTCTGAAATAGCCCTCTTCAAAAACATGATTACGCACCTGCTTGAGCCGCCCTTGCTCAAGCGCTGCGATATGCACCGGGCGTCTATCACCAAACACCACCTGATCGGTGATGCTGTGTTGCGCATACATTTGATTTAGATAATTGGGTAGGTCGGCGAGCTCTTGCCGAAACCAGTTTGACCGACGCGGCAACCAATAGCTGACATCGCCGGCGTTAAAACTGACTTTATGAACCCGATGGCCTTGTTGCATCAGCGCTGTCGCCAAGCGTGCAAAAAACGGTGAACTCACACCCTGCAAAAACAGAAAGCTGCGCGGCTGTGCACCCATGCTTACGCGACGCGACGTAAATCCGCTAAAGGTAGCTTCAGTTTGCTAACCTGGTTTAAGACTTCGATCAACACCATCGCGCGCATTTCACCATCGTTCATTTGAAAGGTAGCGTTTAATCCGGCAAAGGGCCCTTGCGTAATCATCACCTGATCACCCTGCTCAAATAAGGGCGTCACCTCATCCGCGATGCTCAATTCACGCTGCTTAAACAAGCGGATGACACCCGAATCAACGCGCGCAGGTTCATTACCAAACACCACTAATTTCGAAACGCCTAAGGTCGAACGAATCGGCCCCCAGCTTTTACCGGACAAGTTGGTGTCTAACTGAATAAAGAGATAACGAGAAAACAAGGGTTCGGCTTGCGTCACGACAGTAGCGCGCCTGACGACTTGCTTTTTATGCATCGGCAAAAAGCACTCGTAGCCCTGATTGCTAAGATTAAGCAGCGCCCGCGCCTCTTGCTTGGGCTTGGTGTGAATCACATACCACCAACTGCGGGTCTCAGTATCCATTAGTGCCTTGCTACGATATTCACGACCTAAAGCGTGCAACAAACTCGGCGATGCTCTGAATCAAGATCACATTGTGGATCACAAATGCCGCTAAACGCAGTCAGAAACAAGATTTTCTGCTGTTTTTACCGCTAATAGCCCTTATTTGCACCCGACGGACTTTGTTTGCGTATTATGGCGATTAAGACACACAAGACCAAGAACGGAGTAGGCTAGGCATATGGACAAGACCTACGTATTTAAGTAACCCAAGCGTCTATGCAAGCCCTGCCTATATTTTCTATCTTTTTATTTTTTGTGAGCACAACATGAAAAGCACTCTTACCACCGCCCTGCTGACTTCTGCCCTTGGTTTAGTCATGCATATCCAAACCGTTCAAGCTCAAGTAGTGTATTGCACAAGCCCAGGCATACCAGTTCGTTGCGTGGCGCGCCCTGTTGATGTTGGCGCACCAGGCGTTGGCGTTCTGCCAGGCGCGGGCGTTGGTGCGCCGGGGGTTGGCGTTGCGCCTGGTGTTGGGGTTGGCGCACCAGGGGTTGGGGTTGCGCCTGGAGTTGGTGCGCCTGGAGTTGGGGTTGCGCCTGGTGTTGGCGCTGGGGCGGCAGGGGTCGGTGCGCCCGGGGTTGGCGCAGCCCCAGGTGCGGGCGCTGGTCGCCCAGGCGTTGGCCGCGGTGGGGTTGGTGTTGACCGTGACGGCGCCGATGGCCCAGGCGCTGGCCCAAATCGCGGCGGCCCCGTTAACCGTGGCGGCGCACGCTAAGTCACGCACGCCGTGTAGACAACTTGGTTTAGGCGAATCGTCTTGCCACGCTGGGGTTCTGTCACGCTTGGGTCACTAGGCGGCTAACGCTTCAGAACGCGCGACGCCGCCTTTAAGATCAAGGTTGAGATCACCTCGTTTCGGGGCTCTTTGAAATGCTCAGCCAACGCATCAAGCGCGCTTGACACATCCCGATCCAAAATCATTTCAACTCGCTTTGCGCCCGCTTCAAGGCGCTTACGCCGATGCTCGGCGGTACGCTCAACGGCCGAAATTGGCGTCTGTAGCCGCGGACGCCCCCGCCTCGATAAGCCGGGTAAAAAGGCCTGACCAGCCAACGCTGCGGCACTTGGCGCAGGTTGAGTTTTATTCGCTTGAGTTTTACTCGCTTGAGTTTTGTTCAGCCGGCGCTTCTTTGGCTTTGGCTCGCTTGCCTGTAAAGCTGAGGCCAGTTCGGTGTCAACATGTGCTTGGGCGGCATCAGCAACAACCTGCGGTGCCAACACCAACTCAGGCAACTCAAGATCTAAGTCACCAAACAATGACTGGGGAACTGGGGTAATCTTTGGCTTATTCATTGCCAGCTTATTATAATTAACCGGATATTAATTATAACTTAACAAAGAAAATCGTACGCTTTTGATAAAGAAAACCGGATCGATTTATTTTGCATGCGAAAAACTCAATTGAAGCAAGAGCGCTTAAAATCAAACTGGATCAGTCTGATCGCCTTCGCCCAATTCTCGTTGCAACATCGCCGTGTCGCGCCAGGCGCCAAACTTATAGCCAACTGACTTGAAAGTGCCTGCAAGCGTAAAACCGTGGCGCTCGTGCAAACGAACCGAGGGCGGGCTTGCATCCCCCACCACCGCCATCAACTGTCGGTATCCCTTCGCAGTACAAATCTTGATGATTTCAGCCAAAAGCAGGCTTCCGATCCCCTGCCCGGCTAAGCCCTCTTTCACGTAAACAGAGTCTTCAACCGTAAACCGATAGGCCGGGCGCGGACGATAAAGCGTGACGTAGGCATAGCCCACCACAACGCCATTTTGCTCAGCCACCAGATAGGGCAAATCTTTGGCCACAACATCCGCACGGCGCTGCCGCATTTCTTCAAGGGTGGGCGGTGTCAGTTCAAACGACGCAGTGCCATGCAACACATGGTGCGCATAAATCGCTTGAATGGTCGCAACGTCTGCTTCAAGGCTATTGCGAATGAGCATTGTGGGTTGAGTGTCTGACATATTTAAAGACGCTTGTTACAGATAAGAAGCTATGCTGCTTTCTTGATTGGTTTAGAACTCCCACCAGCAGTCTTTGTCAGGGGGAGAGATTTTTTCTTTTGTGATGCCGCACGCGCGCTCACAATCGATTTGAGTTCTGCAGTTGCAAAACGCTGCAAAGCATCTCGCATGAGTGGCTGATAGCCCAAGCCGTGATGCTCGCCAATCACTTTAAAAGCAGCGATTAGCTCTTTATTCAAACGAATCGAGATCATCTGTAAACCAAGCGAGTCATCAATTTCCAACGCAAGCTCGGGCTGAGTATGCTTTGCAAATTTAATGTCGCAACCAAGATCGCGTGAATCCCACGCTTGCTCAGTACCCAATATTTTTTTAACTTTCGTCACTGTCGTGTTTTTCATAGAAATGTTTTATTTTCCAAGCTCATCGTAAATGGCAATCTCGCAATCATTTGCCTCATACGCAGACTTAATATGCACGTTGCCATGCAGAACCAAGAAAACGATTTTTAATAGGCGCTCGGAATTGGTCTTTGAGACAAACCAAAGCGTCGGCGGATCGGTTTGATGATCTTCTCGCGTATCTGCAAGGTAAACACCACAACGATTTTCAAAGCATTGCTCCACTTCACGACGAGTAACTTGGTGCTTGTCTTTAAGTTTTTCTAGGATGTTTGGGCAGATGATTAAGGTACGCAAAGTGTATATACAAACAAAGAAACAGTCAAACAGAGAAAGCTAAAACTCAGGTCAGCCAAAGTTACAAAACACTAAATCTTTGGCTGTTGAAGATCAACATTTAAAAGAAAATTTTAACCGCCTACCCCGAGTAAAGCTGTAACTATTACCTAGTACATTTGTAAATTCTATTGCCAAATAAAACCGTCCGATAGCGTACCTAAGCCTACCGTTCGCTTAACAACCGCCCTTCTGTTCAGGCTCGATAATCGCCCAGTCAATTTTGATCGGCTTAATTTTTTTGTAGCGATTCCAGTAGATCTCAAACGAACCCTGCTTTGTTGCACGATCAATAAATGACTGCATGTCGGGGCTGATGCGGTTGCGCATTTCTTCAAGATCCAGCACCACTAGCGCGCCGCAGCGTTGAATGAGCTCGGGTGTTACCGCTTTAGTTTGGCTGTACAGGCCGTAAGGCAGCACCAGCGGTTGATACTTGGACACCACCGACACCGTGCCTGCTGTCCAGGTTTCACCAATCACAATTTTTAAGGGCCCAAGCTTCTGCTCATCCCAGATTTTGTCGAGCGCACTGGCTAAGGGCTTAGCAGGATAATTAGCACGCGCGGTTTTACCGAGCACATCTGCAATCACTCCGTAGTACAGCGCCATCCCAACGCCCATCAAGATGTTCAAAGTGAGCCCAACGGTTAACACGCGGCTCAGCGTCACTTTTGCATCAAGCGCAGGCACCCAGCGCAGCGCATACAAACCTAGCAGCACAAAAAATGCCGTGGCCCAATTGGCATTGAGTGTGATAAATACCGTGCCAAGCAACGACGTCAAAATCACTGGGCCAAGCGCTGCAAAGCTGATAAAGCGCCATTCGGTATTTTGATTCATCGGGATTGCAGCGACTGGATTTTGGGCTTTATCTTTAAAGCCAAACCTCAACACCAGTAGCGCAAGCAACAAAGGCGAAAGCTTGCCCGCCTGACTGGCTATAAAGCTCACGACGCGCATAAAATGATTCACCTCGCCCGCAACCTGCTTTTTCATGTACTGCAAGGTTGGTGCATTTTCGCGCAGCATCCATTCGATATGCGGGATCAACGCGATACCGCCTGCAATCACCGCCACAATAATGCCCACGATTGCATAGCGGTTGCGACTGCGAACATCTTGCAGCAACCAGACCCCCATTACCGCAAACCAGATCCCCGCGCTATATTTGGTCAGTAAGCACACGGCGGCGGCCACACCAACCAAGGCCCAACGCCACCATTGCGGCTGTCGTACTGCAAGCAATAACGCCCACACAAACAAAGCGGTTGGCAACAGCTGCAGTAAGTTAGAGCTCACCTGCAGGCCGTTAATGTTGTGATACACAATCAGGCTGGTAAATATCACGGCCATAAAGGCACGCGCGGGGCTCACGCACAGCAGGCTAATGCGCCACACGACTAGCAACATCAACGCAACGTTGACTTGGCCAGCAACGTAAGTCATCCAAAACGAGCGTCCAAACACAGCGGCCCAAGCGTGTACCCACCAAGTGCCGATCGGGCCAAACTTTGGGTAGCCCCAGGCCGGGGACTGCATCCAGAACAACTCTTCGATGCTGTCTTTATGCGGTGCGGTGTAACTGATGATGGCTAGCAATGCCCAAAACACAGCATGAAACGCAATGTATGCAAGGGTCAAACGCGCTAACTGACGCGAATCATTTGGGTCGATTCGGCTTAAGGCGTTATCGATACTTTTGCAAAAGGCTAAATTTTTAAACATTGATTCACTCAGATCGTTCACTTCAAAGGGTTCAGGCACCAGACTTGATTAGCTCAAGCACCGCTTGCGCAAAGACTTCGGGCACTTCTTGTGGCATGTTATGACCCACGCCAGGTACCACACGGTGCGAGCGTGGCCCCGCAAAACGATGAGCGCTTGCCTCAGGCTTTGACGGCCCTCGTACGCCATCATCAGCACCATCAAACGTAATGGTTGGCACGGTAATCACAGGTTCGGCGGCTAAGCGACGCTCGATATCGGCGTAGGCGGGATCGCCTTCGACTAAACCAAAGCGATGACGATACGAATGAATCACGACCTCAACAAAATCGGGGTGATCAAACGAGGGGGCGCTGCGTGCAAAGGTTGCGTCATCAAAACCCCAAGTGGGCGACCACAACCGCCACAACAAACGAATCAAGCCTTGACGGTCTTTTTGCAAGCCAGCGCGACCGCGCTCGCTGTGAAAATAATACTGGTACCACATCCGATGCTCGCGTTCGGGCGTGTCGGGCACCAATGCTTTAGCGATATTTTGGATGTTGTAACTATTAAAAGAGACAAGCCCTTTGCAGCGCTCAGGCCAGCACGCCGCCACCACGCAGGCGGCGCGTCCACCCCAGTCGTAGCCCGCCAAGTAGGCGCTTGGGATTTGCAGGGCATCCATCAAGGCAAGCAGATCGGCCCCTAAAGCGGCCTGCTCACCAGAACGCGGTGTGCTTGCCTCTAAAAAGGTTGTCGAACCATAGCCGCGTAAGTAAGGCACGATGACGCGGCAGCCAGCGGCAGCCAGCAGCGGCGCAACCTCGGCATAGGCTTGAATGTCATACGGAAACCCATGCATCAAAAAAACGGGGGTGCCGGTTACAGGGCCCGACTCGGCGTAGCCGATGTTTAAAACGCCTGCATTGATTTGCTTAATCAGCATTTTTTATAAAAACCCGTGATGAATAACTGATGTTATGAGGGAATGATCAATTTTATGCCTAGATTTGGCTCACAGGGCTTGTCGCTTCTCGTGAGGCTTTATAGTAAACCCGCTAACCACTCAGCACGAAGCGTGAAATGCCAACGTTTTCTGACCGCGCCAGACTTTGAACTTAACGGTATCATGCGCAGAGTTTGAACAAAACAACAACTAAAAAAACAAAAGATGCACCCTGCCTCTTTGAGACTGACACTACGATTGACCTAAAGGACACCCTATATGTTGCAGCGTTTAACAGCACTCGGCTACTTGCTAATTTCGCTTCTTGTCACGGCGACACCTGTGGCCCAGGCACAGACGTATCCCACCCAACCGATCAAGATCGTGGTGGCGTTTCCGCCTGGTGGCACCACTGATATTTTGGCGCGCGTCTTCGCCAAAAAAATGTCTGAACTGCTCAATCAAACTGTCACCGTTGATAACCGCACCGGCGCGGGTGGCATTATCGGCACCGAATACGTGGCGCGCGCGGCACCTGATGGCCAGATCATTATGCTTGGCACCGTTGGAACCATGGCGGTAAATCAAAGCTTATACAAAAAATTACCCTACGACGTTGAAAAGGATTTTGTACCGATCACGCTGTTGGCGACCCTACCGAACATTTTGTTGATTAACCCCGCGTTGCCACAAAAAAATGTTAAAGAATTAATTGCCTACGCCAAAGCGAATCCGGGCAAATTGACCTACGCTTCGGCGGGTACCGGAACCGCCTCGTATCTTGTTGGCGAAATGTTTAAACAAGAAGCAGGCGTTGAGATTACTCACGTCCCCTATCGCGGTAGTGCCCCGGCTCTAAATGACCTGATGGCTGGGCACGTATCCATCGGTTTTGATTATCTGCCTAGCGGCTTGCCATTTGTGACCGGTGGCAAATTAAAGGGACTAGGCGTCACCAGCATGACCCGTGTGAAAGTGAGCCCAGAAATCCCAACACTAAACGAGGCTGGACTACCTGGCTTTAATCTATTAACTTGGTATGGCATGTATGCACCCAAGGGCACGCCATCAGAAATCGTGAACAAGCTTCAAAGCACGATGGCGCTGGCCGCAAAAGCGCCTGAGGTGATCAAGCGCATGGACGAACTGGCTGTCGATGTTGTGGTGGATACGCCAGCTGAATTTACGAAATTTCACCAGGCAGAAGTTGCCACCTGGGCTAAATTCCTTAAAGATAAAAACATTAAGCTTGAAGAGTAAAGAATCAACACAAACTCTCAAGCCTAGCCGAAATCGCTCAGTGCAAAGCCTGGCAACAGCAAAAAAAGGGCGGCTACTCGATAGCCAGCCCGGTATCCTGACCCAGACGCTGCCACTTATCAATCTCGCTCTTGATCAATTGACTGAACTGCTCTGAGCCATACGCGGCTTGCTCGATGCCATAGGTTTCATACTGACGGCTCACGCTCGGGTCGTTCACGATTGCAACAAACTCTTTTGCGAGCGTTTGAACAATGGCTTTGGGCGTTGCAGCCGGCACCAGCATGCCGTA
>CAIZGG010000131.1 GCA_903932425.1 uncultured beta proteobacterium
ATGGCTAAGTATAATCAGCTACTCAGAATCGAAGAAGAACTCGCCGAAGTGGCCACTTATCCTGGTCTTGAGGCCTTTTACAACCTGCGCTAAGTTGTTGCGCGAATAGCTTGTCTGAGGGGCATTTTTAGCCTTTTCGGCAAGCGCGAGGTGGTATGCGTCTGTTGCTGTTGGTGCTGGTCGCGCTCGCTGGTCTGATCCAATATCCTCTGTGGATGGGTCGGGGTGGCTGGCTGTCCGTCTGGGATATGCAAGAGCACGTCGCCACCCAGCGTGCGATCAATGACGGCCTTCGCGCCCGTAACGTTGCCCTGCTTGCTGAGGTAGACGATTTGCGAACCGGCACCGAGGCCGCTGAAGAGCGTGCTCGGGCCGAACTCAGCATGATGCGCCAGGGCGAACTGTTTGTTCAGGTGTTACCCCCCGATGTGAAACCGCCTGAGCTCAAGCCCTCGACTAAACCCCAGCGCCCACCTGCGCCGTCATTAAACGGTAAACCAACGACCTATATGCGTTAACGCTCGCCTGTTGTGCTGCGCTCGCTCTTTGCGTGAGGTGGCGCTCTTGGTCGGTCAAGGCGGGCAGCAGAGTAAGACCCCGCAGAGCTCTGTGTTTTTTGACTCTTGCTTAAAACTACGCAAAGTCGTCGCTTTGCTTGTGGGGGCTCGGTCGTCGCGCTGACTCAAAGCGTGAGGCCTGGCTTGACTCATGGCCGGACCCAGGGCGGAACTCAAGGGCTGAGACAAGGACCGCGCAGCCAGCCTTTGTTCTAGGCTAGGCTGATGCTCGGGCTTCGGGGGCCTCATGGACTGGTGCTCGGTCAGCGCAGTTTGCCTCTGACCGCCGCCCTCTATCAATCGCTTAGTGGTGTCTTTGGCCTGACTCGCATGAATCGCCACCCTGCGGGTCAGTCGTATGACGACTAAGCCTTGCCGTTGCGCGCTGGCCTCTAAGGCGTCGGGCGTCGTGTGTAACCAGTGCAAAATGCGTCGTAGCGCTTGACGCAGCCAGGGCTGTAACGGCTCATGCACATAAGCCAAATCCAGGCGCACGGCCTGAAGCTCGTGCGTGTTTGCGCCTCGGCTTGAAAGCTCGGTCAGCTCGAGTTGCCACAGCGGCAAGGCATAGAGTCGTTGATAGCGTGCGCTTGCGGCCTTTTGCCGCTCTAAGGGGCTAGCGTGTTGGCCCGGAGGTGTGAATACTGGCGACAGCGCCTGCGTAAACGCTTGATCAATTTCTTTGCGATCTGCGTGGGTGACGCTGGCCCGACGACTCGCCTCGTGCAAAGCCAGACTGACGAGTTGTTTGACTTGGTGAGCGTGAACCACCTCTAGGCCGAGTAAACACACCAGTAAAATCGGCGCCAAGGTCAAGCTTACCTCTAGAGTGCTGGCACCACGCTGTTTAGTGAGTTGAGTCGAAATCCGCATGCCGCACAGTTTGAATGCTGAGGCTAGAACAGTCGATACGGTGAACTACGCGCGCGGGTGCGTCAGGTTAAACTAATGGGGTCTCACTAAAGGATTGTCATGAATTCGTCTGCCGCGTCGTTTCCTTATTTTCCTGGTATCCGTTTATTGCACTCTCCTGGTCCGTCTAACGTCCCTAAGGCCGTGCTTGATGCGCTGACTAGGCAACCGATCGATATGGGTGACCCGCGCGTCGACGCCTGTGTAGACGCCTGTGAGCGCGGCTTGCAAGGCCTGCTGAACACTGCAAGTGCAGACATCTTTTTATACGCAGCAAACGGTCACGGCGTTTGGGAAGCCATGATTGTCAATTTGCTGGCACCTGGTCAAAAGGTATTGATTCCGGGTACCGGGCATTTTTCTGATTCGTGGGCTTTAATGGCCGAGGCCATGGGTGCGGTGATCGTGCGCACTCCCTACATCGAAGGGCAGCCAATCGACCCTGCCGTGGTTGAGCAAACCCTGCGTGAAGATACCAAGCACGAAATCGTCGCGGTTTTTGCCGTACACACCGATACCGCCAGCAGCACGACAAGCGATATGCCCGCCTTACGTCGCGCGATCGATCACGCTAAGCATCCCGCGCTGTTTGTGGTTGACGTTGTGGCCTCGTTGGGGGCGATCCCGTTTTACATGGATCAGTGGGGCGTAAACGCTGTGATCGGTGCCTCGCAAAAAGGTTTGATGTGCCCACCGGGCGTTGGTTTTTGTGCCGCAGACGAACGTGCTATGCAGGTCTGTGCGAACAACCCAGCGCCGCGCTTTTACTGGGATTGGATGCGTCGCCGCAAGGGGCCATCGTACAGCCGCTTTTGCGGCACGGCTCCGCAAAATTTATTGTTTGGTCTTGAAGCCGCTTTTGGTTTGATCGCGCAAGAGGGCGTAGAGCAGGTGCATGCGCGCCATCAGCGTCTGGCCGGTGCGGTGCACGCAGCGGTTCAGTCATGGTCTGAGGCCGGCCAAGTGCAGTTTTTATGCCAGGTGCCAGAGTCGCGCTCTGCTTCGGTCACTGCGGTGTTGGTGGGCAAAGGCATTGATCCCGAACTGATCCGCAGTACGGCACGCGAAAAATTTCAAGTGTTGATTGCTGGCGGCTTAGGACCCTTTGCAGGCCGAGTCTTCAGAATCGGTCACTTGGGTGATTTAAATCCAGCTATGATTTTAGGCTGCTTAGCTGGTGTCGAAGCTGCCATGCAAAGTCTGGGTATCAATGTTGGATCACAAGGCGTGCGTAGTGCAGTTGAGTATCTTGCTAAAACGTAAGGCCTAGCCTTGCTCTGCCCTGAGCCCCGCGTTCTGTTTCCCCTGCGGCGGCTAGGGGCACTAGGTGTTTTGTGCTTGACGTTCATTGGTCTTGTATTGCTCCTGCAGCGACCCGTGGTCGCGCAAGTTCACACAGAGAACCTTTCTCATCTAAATCCTGTAAATATTCGCCCAGCAGAGTCTCCTGCAGCTGAGGTCGTGGTGACCGACCTCAGTCTTTACGTTGATTCAACGGGTCGTTTAGAGATTGACGAGGTCAGTCGTCAGGTCTTTACCCCCTTTAAGCTGTTTTTAAACCGTAGCCTTGAGCCCACAACCCGTTGGCTGAAGATCGAAATCCAGGCCTTGGCCGGGCAATCGTCGCCCAAGCTGCTCTCGGTTGGTCCTTATTTTCTTTCAGAACTAGAGCTTTATTATCAAGACAAGGGGCAATGGATTGCACAGCGTGGTGGCGCCAAAAGTCCGTCGCGTCAACTCAAGTGCTCGATCGGGCACCATTGTTTTGCTTTGCCAAACGCTGAAGCTGGCCAAAGTACCTACTTTTTGCGCATCAAAACGCTCAACGGATTTTACGTTTCTACCCGAGTGTTTAGTGCCAATGCGCTGATTGACGAGACAACCTCGAGCAGTGTTGTCTTTGGTGTGCAGATCGGAGCCCTGCTGTTGTTGATTGGTTGGAGCGCGATTTACTTCATGCGCTTCCGCAGCCTGTTGATCGGATTATTTTGTTTGACTCAGACTGCCGTGCTATTTTTTTATTGTTTTTCGTCTGGCGCCATCCTGCGTGAATTTGTTGCAGCTGAACCCGAACGTTATGCGCAAATTCTGAACAGTGCGATATGCCTTCGACTTTTACTCAGTACTTGCGTTTGCTACGAAATGTTGCGCCGTTGGCAGACGCATGCCTGGTTTCGCTACTATTTCTTATTTTCGTTTTTGTTCTGGTTGGTTCAGCTTCTTATGGCTATTTTTGGTCAGATCAAGCTATATATGTTGTTGCTCAACTGGGTATTCTTATTTTTGGCGCCAATTTTAATTAGTGTGGCGATTTATCAAAGTCAAAATTTGGCCCGGTTGATCAAGGTATCTTGGACGGCCGGAATGCTGACCGTTGTTCTCTTCATGTTTACCGATGCATTTTCGTTAATGACGGACAGTGACGTGTCGATCATGACAATCCTCCCGAGCAGTGCAGTGAGCGTGGTCGCAGCTCTTGCCATTTATTTATTGCTACTTGGTTATACCAAAGCACAGCAAGATCAGTGGCTACAAACTATATTTGATTTCAATGCACTCAAAGCTCAAAACGATTACGAGCAGCGGCAGATGAAAGAACGAAGCACACTGATCGATATGCTGTCGCACGAGTTGAAAAATCCTTTGGCAACGATGCGCATCGCGCTCGGCTCGGTCAAGTCAATATTTGGTAAGCCAGAATATGAAACAGAATTTAACGAACGATTTTCTAGTATCAATCAATCGATCGACAACATGACGAAAGTCATTGACCGTGTTAGTCTGGTAGACGCGATTGATCAAAAAAACTTTGTCGTGCAGTATGAACAGTGTGCTGTACTCGAGGTGCTTAAGAACTTGCCTCTCGTCATTGCACATTCAGATCGATTCAAAATTTTGGCTTCGAGACAGCTGAGCATACATACTGACAGGTTGTTATTTATCACAATAGTCAATAATCTGATTGATAATGCCATCAAGTACTCACCTCCCACGAGTACGATTGAAGTTTCGGTCAGTGTTATCGAGGGTGACAAATTGCTCTGCACGGTGTCAAACGAAGTTGAGCGCGATCACGCACCCGATCCAG
>CAIZGG010000132.1 GCA_903932425.1 uncultured beta proteobacterium
ATATTTAACTCATCACTAAAAGCAAAGAGTTTTGGTACAGGCACGTCAGAGTCTTGCAGAGCTTGCATGACTCGGTATTCGCGGTCAACGGCGTGCGCCGAAGGCAACAAGACGCCTGGCGGTTTTTTGCGCAACACAAATTGTTGCGTACCACTCGTTAATAAGAAGGTAGGATTCGATTGGCCACCAGTCAAGGGCTTAACCGCTAGAGCTGGGCGATCTAAAAAACCCTGGCCGTGCATCCAATCAGCAAGAATGGTTGAATCAAAGGCTGCTGTTTCAGAGTCAGCCGATGTCGCGCGATTGGCGTGACTGGACATGCTGGCTGCGTGGGGGACAGTCTCGTTCATTTTCAAGTTCGACGCGCTGCCGTTGTTTGAGTCTGGGCTTAACTCGGGTGTGCTCATAACGAACTCACCGAGTGGCCCCAATCCACCGTCACAGTCGTACCTGTCATCGCTTGACCCGCAGCAGAGGCCAACAGTAAGACGGGGCCGTCCATGTCTGACAACTCAGAGAAGCGCCTAGAGGGTACTCGGGCTTGAAGCTTTTGGCCTGCCTCACTTAGTAGGAACTCGCGATTCAAATCTGTGATCACGTAGCCAGGCAATAAAGCGTTGACGCGAATCCCGTAGCGCGCAAATTCGAGCGCGAGGGATTTAGTGAATTGAATGACGCCAGCCTTCGAAGCCGAGTAGCCCACAACGGCCCCCGCCACTCGCGCACCGAGAATTGAGGCGATATTGATGATGCTGCCTTTCTTTTTCTGCTTCACTAAGCGCCGCGCGGCTTCAGTGTCCACCATCCAGCAGCCTTTTAGATTGGTGTCTAAAACAGTATCCCAATCTTCTTCAGTTTGGTCGAGTGCGGGCTTGGCGACTGTGGTCCCCGCATTGCTGATAATGATATCCGCCGCTCCGGCAATGTGCTCGATTTGATCAAAACAGGCTTTGATGCTGCTGCTGCTTGTGACGTCTAACGATACTGCATCCGCTTGTGCCCCTGTTGCTTTGAGCTCTGCCACTAAGCTTGCGAGTTTGTCAGCACGGCGCGCCGCTACGATCACATGCGCACCTGCCCGCGCTAAGGTGCGGGCCAGGTGTTCGCCAATACCACTCGAGGCACCGGTGACCAAGGCCACGTTTCCCTTCAGACTAAAGATCTCTAAACCATTGCTCACGCTTTTTTCTCCGCAGCATCGATGATTTTGCGAGCCATGCTCCAACGATGAACTTCGCTTGGACCGTCATAAATCCTGAATCCGCGCATATCCATGAAAATTCGCATCACGATGGTTTCACCCGTAACGCCTTGACCACCCAAGATTTGTACACAACGATCCACGACGCGCCATTCTGCTTCTGAACAAGTGACTTTGGCACGACTTGATTCGAAGTTGCCCGTTTGCCCTTGATCCAACAGCCAAGCAGTGTGCGCAATATGCAGACGGGCGGTCTGCAGATCCATATCGTTGTCCGCGAGCATAAAGCCAACACCTTCGTGCTTGCCCAAAATTCGGCCAAAGGCTTCGCGTGTGCGGGCATAATTGGTCGCTATATCGTGCGCGCGACGCGCTTGACCAAGCCAGCGCATACAGTGGGTCAGGCGCGCGGGTGCCAAACGAATTTGTGCATATTTGAAGCCACGACCGATTTCACCTAGCACGTCAGCAGCCGGTATCCGTACATTTTTAAATTGCATGACACAGTGACCACCGG
>CAIZGG010000133.1 GCA_903932425.1 uncultured beta proteobacterium
AAGCCCGCAGCAACGGTGTTGGCTACAGCGACTTTACGAAAGCCCCAGCGTCGTAAGATGGGAGTCGTAAACGCTTTCATTCCAAAATTGGCGGTAGCTGAAAACAGCATTAAAAGTCCGGCGGTAAAGGCTGACATCCCAAAGCCGATCTGAAAGAGGAGTGGCAGTAAGTAGGGTACGGCACCGATGCCAATGCGCGAGAGCGATCCGCTGAGTACCGTGACCGAAAAAGTCGGTACACGCAGGGTTGAAAAATCAATCAGTGGATGGACTTGTCGCACCGAATACCAATAGGCAAGGCAGCCAAAGACCAGGCCCGCTGCAATAAACCCGAGCGCCACGGGGATGCTCGCATCGTGTTGGCTGGCTATTTCTGTGCCATATAAAATACAGATCAAGGTCAGAGCGCTTAAATAAAAACCAACCGTATCAAGCGGCTTGCTTTCAGTTTCTCGTTCGTTCTGCACCATACGCCATGCGGCAAGCATGGCCGCGATGCCGATCGGGACATTAATAAAAAAAATCCACTCCCATGATGCATAGGTCGCAATAAAGCCACCGATGGGCGGGCCGATCACCGGGGCTGCGATCGCTGGCCAGGTAATGGTCGAGATCGCTTTCATCAACTGACTTTTGCTCGTCTTTCGCACTACGATCAGTCGACCAACGGGCACCATCAGTGCCCCGCCTAGTCCTTGAAAGATACGCGCAGAGGTAAATTGGGTGACCGATTCAGAATAGGCGCATAACACTGAGGCAAGGGTAAAAATGCCAATCGCGCTCACGAAGACCGTGCGCGAGCCAAAACGATCGGCAATCCAGCCGCTTAGGGGAATGAACACTGCGATGGCCAGCATATATGACGTCATCCCCAGGCTGACTTCATTCGGGCCAACGTGAAAGGCTTGCGCCATGGTAGGCAAGGCGGTGGCAATGACCGTAGTGTCTAGGTATTCCATAAAAAAGGTGGCCGCTACCAGATAGGGTAGCCATGGCGTGTAGCGTTCGTTCGCGGCTTGCGCTGGGGCTTGAGTCGACATGAGGATGACGTTATTGAGTGAACAGGTGAGGGCGGCCACGCCGCGTGAGAAGATTTGTACGCTACACAGCATAGCCTGTTGCCTGAATTTAACAAGCTTTTTTTCTTGGCGTTGCGCGAGATTTGAAGAGGTGAGCAGAGCCTTTCATCCACTAGTGCGCGGGGTCGGGCCAACGCAACCTAATCTGAGCAAGGGCTAGAAAAGACTCACGCTATACTGCAACAAAAAACCTGTGAGACTGGTGCTCACGCACAACAACGGAGAAACTAGATGCGTTCCTTGCTTTTTGTGCCGGCTGATAGCCCCCGCAAACTCGAAAAATCGTTACAAAGTGGCGCCGATGCGTTGATCTTTGATCTTGAAGATTCTGTGTCGCTCGCACGCAAAGAAGAGGGTCGAGTCGAACTCGTGAAGTTCTTGACTCATTTGAAGTCCTCAGGCATCAAGACCCCCAAACTCTATGTCAGGGTCAATGCGTTGACGACCGGTATGACCTTGGCCGACTTGGGTGCCGTGATGCGGTGTCGACCAGATGGCATTGCGCTGCCAAAGTCCGGTGGTGCGGCCGATGTGGCTTTGTTGTCGGCCTATCTTGAGGCCTTTGAACAGATGTTTCCCGCACTTGCCGGCGCTCAGGCGCAGACCTCGATTGTGCCGATCGTGACTGAAACCGCTGAGGCGCTTGCCGGTTTAAATAGCTATCGTGGTGCCTCAGCAAGAATAACGGGTTTGATGTGGGGGGCTGAAGATTTAGCCGGCGATATCGGGGCGCTGACAAACAAAGACGAAGAGGCTCCCGAACAATGGACCTCGCCTTTCGCTTTGGTGCGTAACCTTTGCTTATTTGCTGCTGCTGCGGCGGGCGTGCCGGCGATCGATACGGTA
>CAIZGG010000134.1 GCA_903932425.1 uncultured beta proteobacterium
ACTGGCTATGCCAGCCCTTCTACGCTGTCTAGAGCCTTGGGTCGTAGCGTTTTGGGGGCATAAAACCCACCCCGCTGAGAAAAACGCGTAGCCAAACGGTATGAACCTATATGAAACCACTGCATACAGGCATCAAGGAGCGAATCCATGGCTACTAACGACAAAATTTACGGAGTTAGATGTGAACAAGCAAAAACTTGAAAATTAAACGAAAAAAACCACAGGTTTTTAATCTGTGGTGTTCATTTTGGCTCCCCGAAGTGGGAGCGAACCACGGACCAACACATTAACAGAAAACAGTTAGATTAATCTATACTTGTTTTATGCGGTTTGCAAGCTGAAAATTGATCATGTGCAATAAACTGTGTAATTGATATTTATTTATACGTGGAGCTAAACGCCCAGCTCTGGACGCTTGGACTACTCTGGACGGGTAGGGGGCGTCAAGAATCTTGACGCTACGTCATTGAGTAGATCGATTTGGTACGGCTGGTAGAGAGCACGTCATTTTCCAGCACTTTCGCTAATTTCAGTCTCGATGGAGTCTCTTGGCAGGTAGAAGGTTAGACGCTAGTTGCTGGGCTTGAGCCGAAAAAGTCAAATGTTCGAGTCATTATTTCGAGTTCAAACTCTGGGAGTCGAACTTGTTGGCCTGCGTTGGAGCTTGTTACAGGTCAATGAGAAATATCTTTATGCTTGTGGGAGCGTCAGTATTTCCCTTATTCACCAAATTAATATGAACTATGCGGCGTATCGATTGCGCGCTTGATTAGACCCCCCTACATTTCTTGATGTAAAAGCGTCCGTCAAACATTTAAGCGAGGAGATCGTGTGAGCCGAAAAATCAAACCTCTTGAGTCATATATGGGCTGGAGTGATACCAGTAGCATCACCGTCAAAGGCATGAGCCTTACAGAGGACATTCTAGGTAAGCTCAATTTGGGCGATTTTGCATTTCTTGAAATTCAAAGTCGCTTACCTACACCAGGCGAATCAGTAGTCTTCAACGCCTTGCTCTCTACTTTGGTTGAGCATGGCATGACACCCATGGTCATCGCCTCGAGACTGACCTATCTGGGAGCCCCCGAGTCGCTGCAGGGTGCCGTGGCCGCAGGTATCTTGGGTATGGGGACTACGTTTGCGGGCACCGCAGAAGGCTCCGCGCGCATGTTGCAAGAAGCACTTTTCGGTGAGGCAGCTAATACGCCGATGGACGCACTGCCCAGCATGGCCGAGACTATTGTGCAGCGCCATATCGCCACTCGCACGCCTATTCCAGGAATTGGTCACAACCTTCACAAGCCTATCGACCCTCGGACACCGCGCCTGTTTGACTTAGCTTACCAACACGGACTGAGTGGTAAGCATGTTGAGTTAATGAAGCATGTTGCCTTGTCGGCCGAACGGGCACTGAACAAGCCCGGTCAATTGCCTATTAACGCGACCGGCGCTATTGGCGCCTTGTCATCGGAGTTAGGTATCCCTTGGAAATTGTGTCGCGGCTTAGCCGTTATTGGTAGGACCATTGGCATCGTGGGCCATCTGGCCGAAGAGTTGCGCAACCCACTGGCGCGTGAAATTTGGGAACGAATTGAAGAAGAGGCCTCAGCCCATGCTCAAACATTGGCCTGACCAGTAATAGAGGTTACGCATAATCAATCGACGACAAACCATAGTTTTATCTGCAGCCGGTTTTTTGAGTTCTCAAGGCACTTCGGGTGCATAGGCTCTAGACTGGCCCAGCTTAACCGTTCGTGTGGTCGTGCCATTTGTCCCAGCGGGCTCGGTCGATTTGTTGTCACGTTTTTTAGGTGAAATACTTGGCGCCACTCTGGGACAGTCTTTTTTAATCGATAATCGTCCAGCTGCGGGCGGCAACTTAGGGACCGAGTTGGTAGTGCGGGCCGGGGCTGATGGGCATACATTGCTTGTCGCAGGCAGTCCTACGCATGTTATAAACCTTATCTTTATAAAAATCTTTCATACAACCCTATTAAGGACCTCAGCCAAGTCGCCTTGATTGCGTCGGCGCCCAATTTGCTAGTGGTCCATCCCAGTCTTGGCTTGGGGACTGTGGAAGACCTGGTCAAATTGGCGCGCAATAAGCCGGGGCAGATCAGTTTTTCTTCTGCTGGTGATGGCACCAGCGGTCATTTATCGGCTGAATTGCTTGCGAATCAGGCAAAGATTGATGTTATGCATGTGCCCAACAAAGGGCAGGCAGATGCCATCTCTGCGGTGATACGCAGCGATGTAGCTTTTGCTTTTGTAACAGTTCCTGGCACCTTAGCATTGGTCAAGGAGGGGCGAATCAAGGCGATCGCAGTGACCAGCGCTTCTCGTAGCGCCTTAGTACCAGATTTACCTACCGTCATGCAATCTGGATACAAGGATTTTGAAGTGTTGGATTGGTACTGCATGTCAGCACCAGCGCTGGTACCTAAACCCATCATAGATAAACTTGCATCTGAAATCGAGAAAATTTTGCAGCAACCTGCGACCAAAGAAAAACTTCTGTCCTTGGGGATGGAGCCCAACTTCAAGAAAGGTCCAGAATGGGATGGCTATTCTTTATGGTCAACCTAGCTGTGCTTCGTTGGTTGATTGGGATTGTGTTGTCGCGTTGCCTGGCTAGGCATGAATCTTCTGTAATTGAAAGATAAGGCTGCTTGGTCTCATTCAAATATCTGATAAGGACTATGCGTTTTATCGATTGCATGCATGTCATGGTCTCTATACATTTAGCGAGGTCAGTGTGTTTTTTGAAGATGAACTAATTAAGTACTTGCATGGAGAACTGCGCTGATGAAAGATCACGGACTGACCGAAGAACAACGCCTCATACGCGACAGTGTTCAAGACTTAGCACGCGACAAATTTGGCCCCTATGCGGCATTAGCCGATAAGCAATACAAGGCGCCGGTGCATAACCTCAAGCCCTTGGCTGAGATGGGTTACACCGGCTTGTTCATGCCCGAGCAATACGGAGGCGCAGGGTTGGGTGTGATGGAAAACGTGTTGGTGGTTGAGCAAATCGCGCGCTATTGCGCTAACACGGCTATTTTGTATTCCTGTACGGATGGCGCCACGCCGCGAGCCATTTTGGCCTTGGGAAGTGACGCCCAGAAACTCGCCTATTTGCCCGCCATCGTGCGCGGCGAGTTGTTAACCGCCTGGAGCATGTCTGAAGCCAATGCCGGTTCAGATGTTGGCAATGTGCAAACCCGAGCAGTGCGAGAGGGCGATGACTTCGTCATCAACGGCAGCAAGTTGTGGTGCACTGGTGCTCAAGTCTCCGACTTGTTTTTGGTCTGGGTGCGCTTGACCAACGATACCGGCATGAAGGGCATGGGCGCGGTGTTGGTGCAACGAGATACCCCCGGCTTCACGATCGGGAAACACCTCGACTTATTGGGCTTGCGAGGCACCGGTATGGCCGAATTGGTATTTGAGAACTGTCGCATCCCCGCCAGTAATCTGCTGCTGGAAGCAGGGCGTATGCGAGAGCTGCTGGGCGTGCTTGATGCTGACCGCATCACCGGCAACCCACCTGTGTGTTTGGGAGTGGCCCAAGCTGCATTTGAAAACATCGTCAGCTATGTCAAAGACCGTCAACAGTTTGGCAAACCACTCGCAGACAACCAGGGACTGCAATGGAAGTTAGCAGATATGGCCATTGACATCGAGGCTGCGCGGGCGCTCTTGTATCGGGCAGCACAGCGGGTGGACGAGGGTAGCCCCAGCATTGTGGACACCTCCATCACCAAGGCTTTTGTCAACCAAATGGCTGTGCGTGTCACCAACGAGGCAATGCAACTGGCAGGGGCCTGTGGTTTGTCAGAGGACTACCCCTACGAAAGGTATTTCCGTGACGTCCGAGGTATGTCCATCGGTTACGGCACCGTGGAAATTCACAAAAGTTCGATCGCTCGCGAAGTGCTCAGCGGTCGCTACACACACTAGGAGAAGCCATGCCCACACACCATGAGTCTATCGACGCAGGCGCAGGCCAGCAGTTTGGAGCCTATGTCAGTGTCCCAGCGGAAGCCAATGGTCACGCTGTGATCGTCTTGCAAGAAATCTTTGGAGTCACTTCCCATATTCGCGCGGTGGCGGATCGGTTTGCCGAGGACGGTTACTTGGCGTATGCGCCTGATTTATTTTGGCGCTTTGCACCCAATATCAGCCTCACGCACAGCAAAGAAGACATCGCCAAAGCTATGGGCTACTTGCATGAGTACCCAGACAGTGATGGTCTACGCGACATCGCCAGTACGGCCCAACACATCCGTTCATTGCCTGGTTTTTCGGGTCGGGTGGCCGTGGCTGGTATGTGCTTGGGGGGCAAGTTGGCTTACCTGACAGCGGCGTCCGCGTCAGTTGATGCGGCGGTCTCGTTTTACGGTGTTGGCATTGAAAACCAGTTGCACTTGGCCTCGGATTTGCAATGTCCATTGATGCTGCATTTTGGAGACCTCGACCCCTATGTGCCCGAGCCGGCGCGCCAAGCCATTGCGGATGCTTTGCATCCTCAACCTTCAGTCATGATGCATGTCTACCCTGGCGCCAATCATGGTTTTTACACCCGAGGCACGGCGGCCGACGTGGCCTTGGCGAGAGCGCGCACCTGTGTTTTCTTACAAAACGCCTTAGCATAAAGGAGAGGCTATGAGCGCGCCTGTTCACTTTGACGACATTCAGGTCGGCGCCAAGTGGCGCAGTACAGGCCGCACCTTGACCGAGGCCGACTTGCACGATGCGTGCATGAGCAGTGGCGATTGGCATCCCATCCATGCCGATGCCGAATATGCCCGCAACACTCCATTGGGACAGCGCATTTTTCAAGGCAGCTATGGTTTGCATATTGCGTTTGGCATAGCGACAAAGTTTCCTGAGTTGGGGGATGCCGTGATCGCAGCTTTGGGTTTTTCAAGTTGGCGCTACCTCGCTCCTTTGTTTGTGGGGGACACGGTGCATGTCGAGGTGGAGATTGTTGGTAAACGGCCCACCACTGATGGACACCGTGGTGTCATCGAGCGAAAGATCAAACTTTTGAATCAATCAGGGCAAGTGGCACAAGATGGCGTGGCACAAACCTTGGTTCGGCGAGATGGAGGTTTGACATGATCCTCGGAGACATGATTGAGCGCAATGCTTGCTGCTTCCCCGAGCACCCTGCGGTGCTTTTTGAAGGACGCAGTTTGAGCCACCGCGACTATGCGCGGCGCGTCAAAAAACTTATCAATGCCTTGGCTGCAAACGGCTGTTCACGCCAGAGCCGTTTGGCCGTGTTGTCACGCAATTGCCCAGAGTACCTCGAGGTCTACGGGGCAGCAGGGTGGGGGGGCTATGTTGGCCTAGGCCTGAACTACCGCTTGTCGGCAATTGAGCAAATTGGCATCTTGCAAGATGCCGACCCCGCGGTTTTCTTCTTTGAGTCAGAGTACCTAGCGCGAGTTGAGACCTTGCGATCTCAACTGCCAGCGCACACTCTGTTTATTTGTTTTGATCAATTGGCCAACCCCTTGGATTGGGCGCTGGACTATGATACATGGTTGGCATCAGCACCGGTCGAGCCGCAGGCCTACCGTGCACATGAAGACGATACGTTTTTGTTGATTTACACCAGCGGTACCACGGGTGTACCCAAAGGTGTGATGCTGGGTAATGAAGCGCAGTTGGAGCAAGCGCGCGTTCAGGCCTTGTCCCACACTGCGGTGCAAACCGACCGTATGTTGATCGTCATGCCGTTCTATCACATAGGAGGTCCGACAGAGTTGCTCACGTATTGGGTGGCGGGTGCCACCATTGTTTTACATCGCACCTTCGACGCCGCTGATGTGTTGGACAGTATCGCGCAATTGCGCGTGACCTCCGCGCATTTGGCACCAACCATGATCACGATGATGTTGGACGTGCAAGAGCAAAAACCGGTTGACTTGTCCAGCTTGCACACAGTGTGCTATGCCTCCGCGCCCATGTCCGTAGCTTTGTCCATGCGTGCACGTGCTGTCATGGGACCTATCTTCATGCAAATCTACGGCATGACTGAAGCGGGGCTTGGCACCACCTTGCTCAAGCATCAGCACATCTTGGATGGCTCGCCACAGCAACGTGCGCGCTTGGCTTCAGCAGGGCAGGCGTACTTAGGCACCGATTTAAAAATCATGACCGACGATGGCCTTGAATGTAAGGCCGGCGAGGTGGGTGAAGTGTGCATGCGCTCAAAGTCCGTGATGCAAGCCTATTGGCGAAAGCCTGAGGTCACAGCGCAAACAGTGCGCGGCGGCTTCTTACACACGGGTGATATGGGATATTTGGATGAAGAAAGGTTCTTGTTCATCGTAGATCGCAAGAAAGACATGATCATCTCCGGTGGCGAAAACATTTACTCCCGCGAAGTTGAAGAAGCCTTGCTGCTACACCCAGCGGTTGCAGAGGTGGCCGTGGTCGGTGCACCTGATCCGAAGTGGGGGGAATCGGTGGTGGCAGCGGTTGTTTTTAAATCTGACTGCAGCGCCACGCAAGATGAGTTGACTGAACATTGTCGTGCCCACATTGCGGGTTACAAGCGGCCCAAGTATTACCAATTTCTCGAATCGATGCCTCGCGTACCCAGCACCAACAAGATAGATAAGCGCGCCTTACGTGCGCCGCTATGGAAAGATAAAACACGACAGGTTTCATGACTAAGTTGCTAGACATAGCAAACCATTCCACGACGACCACAGGAGATATCTATGACACGCATCTCAAAAATTTTTAGCAAACTCGTTCTCGGTAGTTTGTGTGCAGCAGCTACGCTGCTATCAGTCTCTGCGCACGCTCAGAGTACCCCTAACTATCCGAGCAAGCCCGTCAAAATCATAGTGCCATTTCCACCTGGGGGCTTGGCCGATAACTTGGCACGTGGCTTGAGCCAAGAGTTAAGTCGTGATTGGGGTCAACCAGTGGTGGTGGAAAACCGTGCGGGGGCTAATACCATCATCGCAGCTCAAGCTACCTTGGCCGCGGGTGGTGATGGTTACACATTGATGTTGGCTAACGACCCAACGATTTCCTCCAATCAGTACCTTTACAACAAGTTGCCTTATGACCCGGTGAAAGATTTTGTGCCAGTCATCAACGTGGCGGAAACCTTAGAGATCATGGTGGTCGGCCCAGCCTTCAAGGGGAGCACTTTGAACGATTTGATCGCTGCAGCCAAGGCTAAGCCGGATGAAGTGCCTTATGGCACGTATGGGTTGGGCAGTAAGGCACACATTGATGCAGAAGCTTTTTCCAAGCTAGCGGGCATCAAGACCTTGCATGTGCCCTACAAAGGTGTGGCCGATGTGATGCCAGCCTTGTTATCCGGTCAAGTTCAGTTTACATTCGCGGGTGTTCCGCCAGCTATTCCATTGGTGCGAAGTGGCCAGTTGCGTGCCATTGCAATTGCTTCGCCCAAGAGGTCTGCATCACTTCCAGAGGTTCCCACCTTTAGCGAAGTAGGTTTGCAGGGTTTCAATGCCAGCGCATGGTTTGGTTTGATTGCGCCTGCTGCAACTCCGCGTGCAGTGGTCGAAAAAATTGCCGCTGATGTGTCCAGGATTATTGTGCGACCAGAGTTTCAGCAAAAGTACATATCTGGAGTGGGTTTAGAGTTGCTAAATCAAGGTCCTGCCCAGTTTGCCGAATTCTTGCGTAAGGACCGCGCGGCTTATGCCTTACAGATTAAAGAATTAAATGTGAAGCTTGATTGATTCAAGCCATTAGACAAAGAGATTAGACATGTCTTATAAATTGATATTTTTAGTGCCTTCTCGGCGCGGCCTGTTAAGTATGTTGTTTACCGTGTTAGCGAGTTTGTGTTTGCCTCTGGCTCTGGCGCAATCAGGATATCCCAACAAACCCATCCGTTTTATCGTGCCCTACCCAGGTGGGGGTGGGGCAGACATCGTGGCGCGCATGCTGGCGCAAAAAATGACGCAATCTATGGGGCAGCCTGTGCTGGTGGAAAATAAACCCGGCGCTAGTACCCTGATTGGCACGGAGATGCTTGCCAAGGCTGCACCTGATGGCTACACATTGGGTTTGATCACCGATTCGCACGCCATCAATCCGTCGTTTTTTGCAAAGCTGCCTTACGATTCGGTGAAAGACTTTTCACTCGTTTCTCAGCTGGTGTTTGTGCCTCTGGTTATGGTGGCACACCCCTCACTTAACGTGAAAACCTTGCCTGAGTTGATTGCCGCCGCCAAGGCCAAACCCGGCAAGATCAACTACGCCTCGATTGGGAATGGCTCGCCTCATAACCTATCAATGGAGTGGGTCAAGTCTTTGGCGGGCATTGACATGACGCACGTCCCTTACAAAGGTGTTGCTCCTGCATTGACCGACTTGGTGGCAGGACAGATAGATGTTATGTTCACTGGCTCCTCCTCTGCATTACCCTATGTCAAGGCCGGACGCTTGAATGCCTTAGCGGTATCGAGCGCCAAGCGTTTGGACTCTTTCCCAGACACGCCTTCCGTGGCAGAGGCAGCGTTGTCAGAGTTTGACTTCATGACATGGTACGGCTCGGCTGTGCCTGCAGGCACTCCTAAAGATATTACCCAGCGCTTATCGCGTGAAATTGGTTTGGCACTTTCGCAACCCGATGTCAAAGAGCGCTTAGCTTCATTGGGTGTGGTGGGTGCACCTTCGAGTCCAGATGAATTTGCTGCTTTCATGCGCAAAGAGACAGCCTCCTTGGCTCGCTTGGTTAAGCTCACTGGGGTGAAAGCGGAGTTATGATCTTGGACACGCGTGTTGCTCAAGTTTTAGACGGTGTGCGGGTCTTGGACCTAGGCAGTTTCATCACTGCGCCTTATGCGGCCATGCTTTTAGCAGAGATGGGTGCTGATGTTGTTAAAGTTGAACGGCCGTGGGCGGGCGACCCGTTTCGCGCCTTCAATGGGGGGCTCTACAGCTCTCACTTTCAAGCGCACAACCGCAACAAGCGCAGCATCACACTCGACTACACAAAACCAGAAGCAAAGGCTGCCATGGCTGCTTTGCTGGCTTCCGCTGATGTGGTCTTGCTTAATGTTCGGCCTGGGGTGGAAGAACGATTAGGCTTAGGTTATGCGCAGTTGAAGGATCGCTACCCGGGTTTGATTTATGCAGCCATTACCGGTTACGGTGCTACTGGGCCCTACGCTGAACGCCCCGCCTATGACAACGTGGGCCAAAGTCTGTCTGGCTGGTTGTCCATGTTCCACCAAGGCACTGACGCTCGGGTACCCGGCCCCGCTGTGTCTGACGCCTTGACGGGGATGTATGCAGCCTTGGGTATCTTGGGTGCGTTGGTTGAACGAGCTCGCACTGGCTTAGGCCGCAAGGTCGAGGTTAGTATGTTGGAGGCGACCGTGGCGTTTGCCACCGAACCCTTGGGCCGTTTATTTGCGAGTGGCGAGCCCGTGCCTTTTTATTCTCGCTCGGCTTCCTCCCAGTCGTTCATCGTCACGTGCAAAGATGGCTTACGAATTGGCTTGCATTTGTCCTCTCCAGAGAAGTTTTGGCAAAGTTTGGTTCAGGCCATTGATCGAGAGGATTTACTGAAAAAGTACCCCGACCGTAGCACACGCGTGGGAAGCTATGACGCGCTTGCAATTGACTTGGCGCAAGCATTTGCTTCCCAAGATCGAGCATATTGGATGCCTCGTTTAGAGGCGCAAGACGTACCTTTTGCACCCGAGCGACTGCTCCAAGATTTGGCCGAAGACCCGCAGGTCAAACACTTGGGTCTTTTCTACGAAACCATTCATCCGCAACAAGGCGTTGTCAAAGCTGCGCACCGTCCGGTGCGTTTCAATGGTGACAATCGCAGTGATTTTTTACCTCCTCCAACCTTAGGGGAGCATACCCATGAAGTGCTGCTTGGACTTGGCATCAGCGCCGATGAGATTGAGAAGTTAAGCCAACAAGGGGTGATTTGATGGAGTTTGCTTTCGACCACGAACTGCTGATGCTACGTGATTCAGTCCGCCGCTTTGTGCAAGAAGAGTTGATGCCCTTGGAGGTCAAATATGCCAATGAGCCTGACATTCCAGATGAACTGCGCAAAATTTTGCAAGACAAAGCCAAGTCCTTGGGGTTTTGGTGTTTTGATCTGCCCGAAGCGCATGGGGGGGGCGGTATAGGTTATGTGGGTATGTGCTTGGTCATGGAGGAGTTGGCCAAGTGCAATGCGCCTTCTTTTCGCGCGCAGACTGTACTCACACCCTACTTGGGGCCAGTGTTGTTCAGGTGTTCGCCCGAGCAAAAGAAAAAATACCTTTACCCAGTTATTAACGGTGAAAAACGAACCTGTTTTGCGTTGACTGAACCAGGCGGAGGATCGGACCCTTCGGGTATGTTGACCACCGCCTTACTGGAAGGTGACCACTATCGGATCAACGGTAGCAAGATCTACATTACCAGCGCTGATAAGGCAGACTTTGTGCAACTGTTTGCTAAGACAGGTGAGACAGGCTCGGGTGGTGGTGTGTCATGCTTCTTGATTGACAAAGGCACACCTGGCATGCGCTTGGGTCAGAGTTTTGAGATGATGAGCCCTGACCGACCTTGGGAGCTAGTGTTTGACGATGTGCGTATTCACGCCTCTCAAATGGTAGGCGAGATAGGGCAGGGATGGGAGCTGGCAAGGGAGTTTTTGGATGTGGGCCGTTTGATTCATGGCCCCAAGGCGCTTGGCCGTGCGCAGCGCGCGTTAGAGATGGCAGTTGAATTTGCCAATCAACGTCAAACTTTTGGTCAGCCGTTGGCGCGTCGTCAATCTATCCAATGGATGATCGCAGATTCCACGACTGAGTTGCACGCAGCTCGCTTGATGACTTATCACGCAGCATGGAAGGCTGATCAAGGTATGAACTTTCACGTCGAAGCTTCACAAGTAAAGCTCTATGCCGACGAGGTTTACATGCGAATCGTCGATCGCGCAATACAAATCCATGGTGGACTAGGCCTTTCGCGCGAACTGCCTCTTGAATTGATGTTTCGTGATGCGCGAAGCCGCTTGATTACCGAAGGCTCGTCTGAGATGCAGCGCATCATCATTGCCAGTGAAGTGCTCTCTGGGCGCTCAGGCGTGAACCGATTAATACCTGATTGACGTTGCAGTCCCTAAGTGGGGGAGTGTGCTAGACTATTCGTTTGATGGATATACCCAAAATAGACTTGAACCTGATGCAGGTCTTCGATGCATTGATGCATGAGAACAACCTCACCCGTGCTGGGTTTCGGCTTGGACTTTCTCAGCCTGCCATGAGCCATGCATTGGCGAAGTTGCGCAAATTAACTGGTAATCCATTGTTTGTCCGTGTGCCCAGTGGCATGGAACCGACCGACTTTGCCCTGCGTATTGCTCCAAGCGTGAAAGAGGGATTGAAACTTTTGATTGGAGCTGTAGAAGGTGACGCTCCATTTAATCCCTTGCGTTGTGACCGAACGTTCCAAATTTTGATGAGTGACATTGGCGAGCTGGTGTATTTGCCGCGCTTACTCAACCGTTTGGTTCAGGTTGCTCCTAATCTAGACTTGCGAGTTATTCAATTGCCACGTGAGGCTTATCAAGACGCCTTGGCGAGGGGTGAAGCTGACTTGGCGATAGGTTTTTTGCCTGCTTTGAAAACAGGTGTTTATCTACAACGATTGTTTACTGACACCCACATTTGTTTAGTGCGTTCAGGCCATCCTTCTATAAAGAAAGGTTTGTCTCTATCGCAATTTTGTAGTGCGTCCCATGTTTTGATTGAGCCTCCAGGTTCACGGCTCAGCGGTCATTCGGTCCAAACTTCAACAACATCTTTGTTGGAAAGGCATTTATCAACTTTGGGCATCACACGTCGGGTGGTATTGCGAGTTCCACACTTCA
Organism: uncultured beta proteobacterium; assembly: GCA_903932425.1. GTDB lineage: Bacteria > Pseudomonadota > Gammaproteobacteria > Burkholderiales > Burkholderiaceae_B > Zwartia. The sequence continues at coordinate 11,897 of CAIZGG010000134.1, forward strand.
CCGTTGTTCCTGCCATTGTGCAGCAAACAGATTTAATTGCCACCTTGCCGAGCTATGTGTTGAGTTACACCCGTAATCTACCTAATTTGAAAGCCTTCAAGTTACCCTTTGCTGTGCCCAGTTACGACATTAAACAGTTTTGGCATGAACGCAAACACAAAGATCCCGCTAATCGGTGGTTGAGGGCCGTCGTGTCAGAGTTATTTACGAAGAATTAATGCCTGCCTTAACTTCCACACTAAAATGGAGATGATGTCTAGACGAGCGTATGGGTTTAGAAATTTCGAGAATTACAGACTGCGCGTCTTGGCACACTGTGGTTGGAATGGAGTATTCAACCGTGTTTGATAAATGCCCATCCCCCGTTAATTGGGAAGAGCCAAATAAAGTTGCCCTAACCAATCTAGACGATCAATACGGTCGCCTATCAACAAATGGCTAAATCCATCTCACAGCCAAAATCGAAGGTGGGTAGATTGGTGGGTGGAAAATAAAAAAGCGCCCTAAGGCGCATTTTTGCTTGCTATTTGGCGGAAACGGAGTCT
>CAIZGG010000135.1 GCA_903932425.1 uncultured beta proteobacterium
AGTGTGCTGTTGACCTGCGGGTGCTGAGACCGTTTTTTGTTTGACGGGGGCCATACGTTTGCGAGAGCCATGTTTATGAACCACCTCGCGTTGGGTCGCACGCACCTGAGGCTGCGCCCTCAGAGCGTAGAGCTTTTGTTTTGCTACTCGTGTGCTCGCTTCAAGTTCGACGATCGGCACACTGAGGTCTTTACCGACGTACACGTTGTGTTGCACTTGCAGCGAGTGAGGCATTTTCCAGGGTTCAAGCAGCCAGGTATCGGGTACACGCCGCATAGCCGGCAGCCATCGCCTGACAAATACCCCCTTAGGGTCGTGATCCTGCGCCTGTTTAATTGGGTTGTAGATGCGTGGGATATTGATCCCCGTGGTGCCCGATTGCATCTGTAGCTGACTCCAGTGAATGCCGGGTTCATAATCCAAGAATTGACGTGCAAGCCAGTGCCCAACCGGACGCCAGTCTAACCAAAGTGGGTAGGCGGCGGTCGACACCAACATTGCGCGCATTCTAAAATTTAACCAGCCGGTCTCGCGCAACATTGCGACACAGGCGTCAACCATGGGCCAACCGGTTTGACCAGCTTTGAGGACTTCAAAGTGCGCGGGATTCCAGTCGCTTTCACGCAGACCATCGTAGCCCCGGTGCATATTCTCAAATTCAATCTCGGGTTCACTCTCAAGTTTTTGAATAAAGTGACAGTGCCAGTACAGTCGGCTTACAAAAGCCGTTAAACCTTTTTTATGCCAGGTCTGTGCAGGGCTTAACGCCTGCAAGTGCTGCGTTGTTGCTTTCACGACTTCACGCAGGCTCAGACAACCAAAGGCCAGATAGGCTGACAGACGTGAACAGGCGGTGGGTGCAGAGAGTGGAGACGAAATCCCGCCGCGATATTGTTGACTGCGGTCGTTTAAAAAACTGTTCAACACGTCCAGCGCGAGTGTGCGTCCGCCGAGCTGTCGTTGCGTCGGCTCATTGGTGTCCAAGCCGAGTGCCGCGGCCGTGGGCGGTGCGGGCTCAGCCCAGGGCAGCGCAACGCAAGCGATCGAGGCCGGCGCCGGCAGACAAGGCTGTCCGACGTGTTGATCCCAAAGATCTTTCCAGAGGTCGCGATCTTTTAACCCGCGTGTGACCCCGAAGTGTTGGCTTTGCCGCCAGAGGATCGCGCGCAAGCGACACCAGTGCGCCACGGCACGATCGCGCGCATATGACAATGCGTTGCCTGTTTCTTGGTGCGAATACAGGCTATGAAAGGGCTTGAGCGCGTAAAGCCTATCAAGTACCTCAACCGCTTCGCCTGAGACGACCTGCAGCAGACCACCGCATCGTTTGAACTCGCGATACAGATCACGCAGGCTTTCGAGCAAAAAATGATAGTGCTGGGTCGCAGCATCTGCGCTGCGCCACAAAGAGGGTTCGACGATGTAAAGGCACAGCACCGGGCCGTGACAGAGCGCCTGACTTAGAGCCGCGTGGTCATTGAGCCGCAGATCACGTTTAAACCAAACAACGCTATAACTCATGCTGGGGCAAATGGCCTGTGTGCAGCCACCAGCCGTCGCCCCGATAATGAGGCAGCGGCTTGAGGGGGCGATTATTTAAAAAGCTGTCTAAGGCTCGGTAAAGTTTCTAACGTTGCAATACGATCGTACAGACCGACATCCGCGCCCTTGATCGAACTGTTTGCGACCTTGCCGGTTTCGAGGCAATCCAGAAACTTGCGTTTTAGACCAGCGGCATCAATTGGATTCAAGGCGTTGCCGAGCGGAAAGCGAATGTCGCCCGAGTCAAACTTGCGACCATCGTTCGTCTCGATTGTGACGCGATCGGTGAGCGCAAAGGCCGGATCGAGCGGGCATACTGTATCGACGGTCTCAATCGATACTTTGCTGTACAAGCCCGAGACATCCGAGCGTGTCGCAAACGAGTCAGTCAGTTGGGCGAGTCCGACTTCTCGCGCAACAATCGCTGAAGCCACGGCGAACTCAGCACTAAACTTCGCTTCGAGTCCAGTCACGGGGTGATGGTTTCTTAACATCGAGGCCTGCGCGACGCCCGTAGTGATATGAACGTTTTTGATTTCAGCCGCTTGAAGATTTTCGGTATCAGCGATTTTTAAGACGCCATCAATCGTACGATGTGCCGAGTAGCAAACAGGATAGCGTTTGATCGAGAGACCCGTTTCTAAAATACGCAAGGTTTTGCCTAACGTGTCAGCAGAGCGAGTCCGATCAACGCGTCCAGCTTTTGACAACGCATTCAGATAACCGGCAGGATGCTCAAACACATCGGCTGCTGAGGTCATGCCAAGCATCGACAAGCGCACAGCCTCAATGCCGTGTGCCGCAGCGCGGCCTGCATGAAAGGGCTTTGTCATCGTGCCAAAGTTGGCAACCAGACCACTGGCCAGGCTGGCTGAAATCGCCAATGCTTGACGTGTGTCAGCTTCATTTAAACGACGCAAGTAAGCGACGGCGGCAGCCGCACCGACTGCACCAAACACGCCCGTTGGGTGCCAGCCTTTCAAGTGATACTGGTCAGTCTCGCGGCTGACCAATTCGGCCCATACTTCATAACCAACGACGTAGGCGCGTAACGCCTCAAGGCCTGAGCTGTTGAGCACATAGCCTTCAGCCAAAATGGCGGGTACCAACGCGGTGCTGGGATGGCCCGATAACGCGACATCATCGTAGTCAAGTGCATGGCCAGCCACCGCAGTGATGAACGCAGCCTGAGCAGAAGGGTGCATCGTGCCAAGAAAGGGTACGGGCGCTTCAGCCGGTGTTGTCGTATTTGCAAAAAACTGACGCACGATGTTGACGACAGGTTCGTTATGGCCAGCCATCATGGTGGCAATGGTGTCCATAAAGCCGGTTTTGGCAACGGCGAGTGCAGCTTGCTCGTTGTCGCCGAATGAGGGTTTCGATACGAACGCTGCGAGGGCTTGGGTTAATCCGGTCATGTTTGTCCCTTTTTTTAGTTGTTATTTAAAACGAACGAGGCATACCCAACATGTGCTCGCCAATGTACGAGAGCACCAAGTTGGTTGAGATGGGCGCGATTTGAAATAGGCGCGTTTCACGCCATTTACGCTCGACGTCGTACTCTTTGGCATAGCCAAAACCGCCATGACACTGAATGCAGGCCTCGGCCGCATGCCAAGTCGCCTCAGAGGCTAATAACTTGCCCATATTCGCGTCGTCGCCACAGGGCAAACCCGCGTCAAAGAGTGCCGCCGCACGCCGCAAGACGAGGTCGGCTGCATCGGTTTCAGCGTGAGCGCGGGCAATCGGAAACTGCACCGCTTGATTTTGACCAATCGGACGGTCAAAGACGCGGCGCTCGTTCACATAGGCTACCGAAGTTTTAGTAAACCAACGCGCATCGCCAATCGCCTCAGCGGATACCAAAATACGCTCGGCGTTCATGCCGTCAAGAATATATTTAAAGCCTTTGCCTTCTTCGCCAATCAGACAGTCAGCAGGGATCTTCAAATTATCAAAAAACACTTCAGTGGCGTGATGATTGATCATCGCCTTCAGTGGGCGAATTTCAAGACCTTTGCCCAAGCCGTCGCGAATGTCTAACAAGAATACTGATAGGCCATCGCTTTTCTTTTTGCATTGGTCAACAGGAGTGGTGCGTGCTAGCAGTAGCATCAAGTCAGAGTGCAGTGCACGCGACGTCCAAACTTTTTGGCCATTGATCACGTAGTGATCGCCTTGGCGTTCCGCACGGGTTTTAAGCTTGGTGGTGTCAGTGCCGGTGGTCGGTTCTGTGACGCCGAAGGCCTGTAAACGCAATTTGCCGCTTGCGATATCTGGCAGGTATTTTTTCTTTTGTGCCTCGCTACCATGACGCATTACAGTACCCATGGTGTACATCTGTGCATGGCAGGCGCCGGCATTACAGCCCGACTCGTGAATCGTTTCAAGAATCACCATCGCAGCACGTAAAGGCATACCGCTGCCACCGTACTCTTCGGGGATCAGGGCACCGAGGTAACCCGAGGCGGTGAGTGCTTGTACAAACTCGGTAGGGTAGGCGAGTTTTTCTTCAAGGTCGCGCCAGTAGGATCCAGGAAAATCCGCACAAACGCGTTTGACGCCTTCGCGAATCTCGGGGTAATCCAAACCGGTGTCTATGGTTAAAGAGTGCATCGTTTGAGTCATGTTGCGTGCTCCGTATCAAAATTATTATTGGCTGAACTGTTAGGCGTGTTAGTGGTTATATTGCGACGCTGCGTTCACGCTGTTGCGCATGATTGACCGCGCGTCGTGCACGGCGCAGCCGATTCGCGACGCGCGCTCGAACATTTGGGTCGACTGAGCAGCGCGGCATTCGCTTAACATCCTTTGAAATTCGCTTTGCGTTTTTCATTAAAGGCCGCGATCCCCTCCATACGATCTTCAGTGCCGATCAAATGGTTGTAGGCCTCAATCTCAAATCTGAAGGCGGTGCGCAATTCCATTTGGCCACCGTAGCGAACCGATTTTTTGATTTGACGAACTGACAGTGGTGCATTGCTGGCGATGGCTTCGGCCGTTTCTAGTGCACGTGGCAAGACTTCAGCCGGTTCAAGGACGGCATTGACCAACCCATACTCGTTTGCTTGCTGGGCGTTAAATGGCTTACCTGTCATTAAAATTTCTTTGGCGCGACGCTCACCAATTGCACGTGGCAAGTTTTGCGTGCCGCCCGCGCCAGGCATAATGCCTAACGTGACTTCGGTTAACGCGAAGCGCGCAGCGTTGCTTGCATAAATAAAGTCACACGATAAAGCCATTTCTAGTCCGCCAGCATAGGCGTGTCCGTTGACCGCAGCAATCACTGGCACGGGCAAATCAACAAGCGTCCAGTACATGCGCTCAAACAATTCGTGTTGTAGCGTCCATTGCTTTTTTGTCATGCCGTTACGTTCTTTTAAATCACCACCGGCACAAAATATTTTTTCTCCGGCACCGGTCAGTACGACGCAGCGAATATCGCCGGCATCAGCTGTTAAGCGATTCCAGAGATCAAGCATGTCGTGACCCATCTGCGTATTGACGGCATTGCCGACTTGCGGACGATTGATCGTGACTTTTAAGACATGCGTGCCGATCACTTCTGTGGCGATCGTTTCGTAGCTTGGTAAGGCGGTCATGGAGTTTTCCTTTTTAATAACAGTTCTGTATGTTCACCAAGTTTTGGAGGTGGTGCAATGGGTTTGGGGCGCACGCCGTCGAAACTGATTGGCAGTCCAAGAAACCGCATCCCCGTGCCGGGTACATCTTGCACCAAACCGAGCGCTTCGGTTTGCGGGTGGGCAAGCATTTGAGCCAGATCATTGACTGGGGCGCACGGAACGCCGGCGGCTTCGAGCAGTGCGGTCCAGTGCGCAGTTGTGTGCGTGGCCACAATCGCTTCGATCATCCCGTAGAGCTCAATCTGGTTGTCGACTCGTTTGGGGTTATCGACAAACCGAGGGTCTTCAAGCCACTCGGGATGCCCTAAAACTTTTGCGAGCGATTTGAACAAGCTATCGCTGCCCGCGGCAATCACGATTTCGCCATCGCTGGTAAGGTAACCTTTGTAGGGCACGATGCCTGGCGCGCCAGAGCCTTGCTTGCCGGCTAATTGGCCGGACGCCAAGTATTGTGATGCCAGTAAGGATACCCAGCTGGTGGCGGTTTCAAAGAGGGATACATCAATGATGCGACCGACTCCGGATACTTGACGCTCATACAGCGCAGTGAGGATTCCAATGATGCCCCACATGCCAGTGCCCATGTCGACAATCGAGGCACCCACGCGTACAGCAGGGCGGCCGGGTTCGCCCGTTGTGCTCATGATGCCGCCAAAGGCCTGCATCAGCGGGTCGTAGCCCGGGCGGGTTTTAAGAGGCCCTTCGCGCCCAAAGGCACCGAGGCTGCAGTAAATCAAGCGTGGTTGTCTGGCAAGCAAGCTTTTACCATCGAGCCCCAATTGTTCAACATGACCGGGGCGTAGATTTTGGATAACGATATCAGCTTCGTTGCAGATAAAGTCTTTGAGCGCGGTGATTTGTTCTGGGTCGCGTAGTTCGCAGACCACCGATTGCTTGTTGCGGTTTAGAGATTGGAAAAAGGCTGAGGCCCCCTCCCAGAAGGGAGGCCCCCAGCGACGGGCATCATCGCCGTCGGCTTTTTCAATTTTAATGACTCGGGCGCCCAGTTCACTTAGGATTTGCCCAGCAAAGGGGGCTGCGACGCTATGGCCGAGTTCGATGACGGTGAGTCCGGCAAAGGGGCCTGAAGGGCTAGTTTGGGTTGTCTCTGTCATTTTTGTCATTAATCAGGTGTGTGTCCCGCCGTTTGGGTAGGATGAAAAATCAGAACGACCTTCGGTCTAGATCGACCTAGCGCGCCGATCAATCATGTATCCAGGTCGAACAAAGGCTCAGACTCTCAAAGAGAGCCTGAGCCTGTCAATCATATATGGAAATTGAAATTCTTACCTTCGCGAGCGCGAAGGGTTATTTGTGGACACTAAAAAAAGGTTAATCGGCAGCCAAGGCCAAAATCGCGGTGGTGGCCGCGACCCCCATGGCCCTGGCGACCAGATCAGGCTGAGCCTGTTGCCCTTCGACCAAGGGTTCTGGGATCTGGGCGAGTTTTGGCCTGCGGGCATCGAGCACCCGTGCTCCAAAAAATTCGCCCTGAAGCTGCTTGGTGACATTGGACAAGGGGCCAAAGGCAACACGATGAACGAAATGATGTTCGTTCGTGTTGAAGCTTTTGGTGATTTCAGAACATGTATTGTCGGCCCACTGCGTTTGCCATTTTTTCCGCGCAGTGCCTGAAATCCATTTTGAAATGTGGCGATTCAGTTTGGGTGGGCAGCCAACCAGCACGCATTTTGTAGGCCGACCCGCAGTCATCATGGTCGCAAGTTGATTGCGTGCATATTCAGAATCATTAATGTAGACAATGAGAGTTTCCATTTGACAGACTCCTAGATTTTTTGATTAGCAAGTGTTGTAGAAGAGAGCGTGTTGCTGTGGGTACTAGGTTTGCGTGCGGCGTATTTACTGACGATCAGCACGAGCGTGATTGCGACGAGATAAGTTGCCCAACGCGCGATCTCGTGGATGCGTGCCGTGCCGTCGAAGATTGGGTCAAGTAGGGCCTCGTCGGTAATCATTTTGGCGGCTGTGAAGGCCAGAACGGCTGCACCGACCGTAATAATGAAGGGCCACCGCTCGACCATTTTGAGCACGAGCGTACTGCCAAACACAACGATCGGTACGCTGATCAGCAAGCCAAGAACGACAAGATCGAAAGAGCCTTGTGCGGCGCCGGCAACACCAAGCACGTTGTCAATGCCCATCAAGGCATCGGCCACGATAATGGTTTTCATTGCCCCCCAAAAGCTTGTGACGCGAATGTCGTGCTGTTTGTCTTCGCCGGTGTCTAGAATTAACTTGCAGGCAATCCAAAGTAGCCCGAGGCCGCCTACCAGCATGAGACCGGGGATTTTGAGCAGCCAGACAACACCAACCGTTAAAACAGAGCGCACCACAATCGCCCCAACGGTACCAAACCAGATGGCTTTCTTTTGTAGAGGAGGGGGAAGTTTGCGAGCAGCAAGCGCAATCACAATTGCGTTGTCACCAGCCAATACGAGGTCAATCAGAATAATGGCAAGTAGCGCCGACCACCAAAGGGAGGAAAAGAGTTCCATAGTTCAAGCCTTAAAAAAAGACAATCAATCAAAACCTAAACAAGAAACGTAACGCCAGAACGCTGGTTGAACATCAACGCAACGCGACTGGCAAAACGTGCCCTGTTAGGCCACTGATCGAAGGTCTTGCTCGGCTTGTTATGGTTCAGTTATATGCCCGACAAGCCGGAAGCTTTCGCTTCGTAATGACGACTTGACGTGCCCTTTGTGAGATCAAATTCGAACCGGATCACAAAGAACTGGAGCTACTCCCCATCGAAGTTTTAATATACCTAAAAAAATAAGAAAGGTACAAATTATTTTCAAATAGATCGCCGTTTTGAGCGAAACCTAGGGAAATCCTGAGCCTTCAACGCAAGATCAGTTCGATCGAAGGTGGTTCATCCCAAATCCAACCGCCGTTACGCCTGAAGATCTCAGGAAAATGCCCAGGCACAATCACGTCGGTGCCGTCGCAGATCTCAGCAATCGAGCGTTTGGATTCTTCGGGCGAGGCAAAGCACATGTCACTCATTTGGGCCAACACTTCTTTGGGATATTTGACCGCATCGCCCGCTAGCACCACGCGACGTCCATCAGCTTGGGTAAAACGCAGCGCTTGTGAACCTGTAGTGTGCCCCGGGACCTCAAAGTGTTCGACACCCGGTACCAGCTCACCGCGCTTGGGCAGCACGCGTACCTCAAACTCGGCCAGTAGTTCGTGAATCTTCCAGGGGACGAATAAGTCGTCCGGGTGCGGGTTGCGGGCGTAGGCTAACTCGGTTTCGCTGACGCACACTTTGACGCCCTTAAAGAGGTCGAGATTTTGGCAGTGATCAAAATGTAGATGCGATAAGAATACGAGGTCGATATCGGTTGGGGCGAGGCCTCGCTCTTTGAGGCCGGCGAGCAGAGCTTTGCGAACGCAAAAGTGCCCAGTGTCGAACAAAATGCGGGTGCTGTCTGCTGCAGTGAGCAGGGCGACATTACAGAGCCCAAAAAAGCCCCCTTTAAAGCTCAGACTATTGCCTTTAAGCAGTAACTCGTAGCGTGCGTTCAATATTGCTCTCCAGAGTATTTTTTAAATTTTTTCGATCACATTCCTCCATTGATGTTACTTCTTCGTTACTATGTTTGCCAGCTGTTATGTTGCAGTGCCGCAGTTGCGGTTTGTATCATTCGGTCGGGCTCATGTTTTACGCCCTATGCTGTCCACTCGCCAATATCCTTTGTCCAGGAGACACTATGTCCCGCTTACCTTTAATTCGCTTGGCCGCCGCCTTGGCCTGTGTTGGTTTGACCAGCTTGGCTCAGGCCCAAACAAAATGGGATTTGCCCTCGGCCTACGCCCCCGGTAACTTCCACACCGAAAACCTTGAATATTTTGCAAAGCAAGTCGATGCTGCGACTGCGGGCAAACTTAAAATTGTGGTGCACTCGAACGCTTCGTTGTTCAAAGCCCCAGAGATCAAGCGCGCAGTGCAAGGTGGCCAGGCTCAGTTGGGCGAGATCTTGCTGGTCAATTACGAAAATGAAAACCCATTGTTTGGCATGGATGGCATGCCGTCTTTGGTTGGTAGCTACGCCGAAGCGGGTAAGCTTGAGCAAGTGCAACGTCCCGCGCTTGATAAGTATCTAGAAGGCCAGGGGATGAAAATCTTGTTTACAGTGCCTTGGCAGCCACAGGGTATCTACACCAAAAAGCCTGTGAACTCGGTCGCGGAAATGAAGGGCCTGAAGTGGCGCTCATACTCACCGCTCACTGCGCGCTTAGCCGAACTCATGAATATGGTGCCAGTTACGATTCAAGCCGCTGAGCTGAGTCAGGCGCTTGCGACAGGTGTCGTCGAAAGTTATTTGTCTTCAAGCGCAACGGGCGTGGATACGAAAACCTACGAAAGCATGAAGTACTGGTATGACTTCCAGGCGTACATCCCTAAAAATGCCGTCATTGTCAGTTTAAAAGCCTTCAACGCACTTGATCCCGCTACGCAGCAGGCGGTGACAACAGTCGCCGCTGAGGCGCAAACACGTGGCTGGAAAGTCAGTGAAGAAAAAGAGGCGGTCTTGAAAAAGGTCTTGACAGATAATGGTATGACTATCCTGCCACCATCGCCGGCTTTTGCGAGCGAGTTCAATAAGATTGGTACGACCTTATTGAACGATTGGGAAAAGAAGGCCGGCACCCAAGGAACAACCTTGATTGCTGAGTATCGCAAACTTGTTCCTGCTAAGTAATCTTCGTTTTTTGTGCTATTCAGACCAAAGTGATGTCGCCCCATGAGAAAGTTACTTGATACGCTGTACCTCGTGGCGGGCGGCATTGCCGCTCTCTGCGTTTGCGCGATTTGCGCCTTGATGATTGGGCAAAGCGTGCTGCGCGAGTTTGGTATTAAGACGGGGGCGGTCAATGACGTTGTGGCTTGGTTGTGTGCTGCCGCCGCATTTTTAGCGATGGCGCACGCCTTTAAGCACGGTGATTTTGTACGCGTCACGCTCTTGCTCGAAAAACTTTCGCCCAAGCCGCGTCAGCGCTTTGAGTTAGTGTCGCTGGCCTGTGCCGCCGTGGCGGTGGGCTATCTCGCTTGGTCAGCCACCTTGTTTACCTACGAAAGCTGGGTCTTTAAAGATGTGGCGGGTGGGCTCTTGCCGATGCCAATGTGGATCCCACAGATGTCGTTTTTGATCGGAGCCTGGTTGTTTTTTATTGCAGTAGTCGACGAGTTGGTGATCGTTGCGCGTGGCAAGCGTCCGACCTATGTTGTTGCCGTCGAAGAGCGCCATGCGCAAGGTGATTTTTCGTCTGATGTGTAACGTGGCGGTTGCGCGCGCTTATTTTTTCCGACGCTTAGTCTGCAATTTTTAGAGATACTTTATGGAAACGCTCGGAATTGGTCTGTTTTTGCTGATCATCATGTTGTTGTTTTTATCTGGCGGCATCTGGATCGCCATGACCCTCGCAATTTGCGGCTGGGTGGGCCAAGCTTTCTTTGTCAATACACAGCCAGGTAAAAATTTATTCTCGGCGTTTTGGGAAACCAATGCGTCTTGGGAGCTTGCGGCCTTACCCTTATTTATCTGGATGGGTGAAATCCTGTTCAGAACCAAGTTGAGCGAACAAATGTTTGAGGGCTTACGCCCCTGGCTCAATCGAGTACCAGGTCGACTGATGCATACAACGGTGTTGGGTTGTGGCATTTTTGGTTCAGTCAGTGGCTCGTCTGCAGCCACTTGCGCTACCATCGCCAAAGTGGCGTTGCCCGAGCTTAAAAAGCGAGGCTACGACGAAAGCCTTGCGCTGGGCGCGCTGGCGACTTCGGGTACCTTGGGGATCCTGATCCCGCCTTCGATCACGATGGTGGTCTATGCGGTCGCTGCTGACGCGTCAATCATTCGGATTTTTTTGGCAGGCTTCATCCCCTCGGCGATTTTGATGGCGCTCTTTATGGGCTACATCGCTTGGTGGTCGATACGCAATCCTTCAAAAGTTCCTGCTGCGGATCCGCCTTCAAGTTTTCTTGAAAAGGTGCGTAAAAGCGGTAACCTCATCCCCTGTACCTTACTGATTGTTTTCATCGTCTGGGTGTTGGTCGCAGGCTACGCAACGGCAACCGAATGCGCTGCTTACGGAGTGTTTGGTTCGCTGGCCATTGCGGCCTACAGTCGCTCACTCACCTGGAAAAACTTCTGGGAAGGTCTGATGGGCACGACGCGCACCAGTTGCATGATTATGATCATTTTGGCAGGTTCTGCCTTTTTAACCAAAACCATGGCATTCACCGGAGTGCCGCGCGAACTGGCTGAGTGGGTCAATGGCATGCAGCTCTCGCCTTACGCCTTGATTGGTTGTTTGGTGGTGGTGTATTTGATTTTAGGTACGGCGCTTGATGGCATCAGCATGATTGTCCTGACCGCAGCAGTCGTATTGCCAATGATTCAAAAGGCGGGTTTTGACCTTATCTGGTTTGGAATCTTTATCGTCTTGTTAGTTGAGATTGCCGAGGTCACGCCACCTGTTGGTTTTAATTTGTTTGTGTTGCAAAACATGACGGGGAAAGACAGCAACACGATCGCGCGTGCTGCGATCCCATTTTTTGTCTGTCTTGTTATTTGTATTGGCATCATTACGATTTTTCCAGATGTGGTGACGGTGTTGCCAGACTATGTCATGGGTAAGGCGAAATAAAATGATCAACGCACGCAAGCTGGTCCCCGCTGGTTGGTTGTTCGCTCGCGCGGGTATGGCAGCGCTCTTGGTGGCCGGGTTATTTGGCTGTAAAGCCTACGACTCAGCCTTGGGCTCTGGTGAAAACGTGACTGCGATCGATACAGCACGTTTGACTCAAAGTGGCTTTCTGAGCAATTACTCCAAGCTCAAGCCGGTTGCCGCGATGCAAGGTATCGAATGCTGGCGAGACACACGGTTTGATCCAAAGAAATATAAAAAAATCCAGATTACGCCAATCGTCGTGTCTTTAGTGGCGCCGAAAGACTCAAAAGATGGCAAGGTGCCCGCGGTTGATCCGGGCGACTTAAAGCAACTGACTGACTACTTTTACGAAACCCTTCAAGGCGCACTTAAACCTCAGACCCAACTTGTCACGCAGCCCGGTGCGGGTGTTGCAGTGCTGCGGATTGCTTTAACGGATCTGGTGCCGACCTCTGTGCCCGGAAGTGTGGCGGGCACCTTGATCCCTTACGCATTTATTGCTGAGGCCAGTTCAGGCAAGGCCACGGGCCGACCTGCAGGGTCAACCCCTTATTTGGGTGAGACGGGTATGGAGATGCAATTTCGCGATGGTGCAAACGGAGCCGTCTTGGCCGAGTGTCGCGACACCGAGATTGGTCGTAAGTATGCGGCAGAACTGAACGCGGGTGCTGCGCAGGCGGCTCAAACCTGGGCAAACGGCTACATGAGCTCGTTTCAATCTTGGGGCTATGCCAAGGCTGCCTTTAATAAGTGGTCGATGCTAGTGGCTAAGCGCGTGGCTGAGTTGCAGCAGATTCAGCCAACGCCTTAACGCACAAAATCAAGGCACCGCACACTTGGTGCGAGCGGCGCAAGCCCTGGTTGAGTCTCCGGTGCGCCCTCTCTCAAGTGAGCAACTAACCGCGTATCTGGTACGTGGTCAGTCCTGTTGTAAGTGCGATTGGCTTAGGCGATTTTTTCGCACACTGCTGCGGTCACTTGAGCAGTGGTGGCTAAGCCGCCTAAATCACGGGTGTGCAATCTTGGGTTGGCGGTCACCGCTTCGATCGCGGCCATCAACCGATCGGCTGCTGCCTGCTCACCCAAATGCTCAAGCAGCATGACCACCGACCAAAAGGTGCCGATAGGATTTGCCAGCCCTTTGCCCATGATGTCAAACGCCGAGCCGTGGATCGGCTCAAACATCGAGGGGTAGCGGCGCTCAGGATCAATATTACCCGTTGGCGCAATGCCCAGACTGCCAGCCAGCGCAGCTGCGAGATCGCTCAAAATATCGGCGTGCAGGTTGGTTGCCACGAGGGTATCGAGTGTGGCGGGGCGGTTCACCATCCGCGCGGTTGCGGCGTCAACCAACTCTTTATCCCACGTCACCTCCGGAAACTCTTTAGCAATTTGCACCGCAATCTCATCCCACATCACCATCGCATGGCGTTGTGCGTTGGATTTAGTGATCACGGTTAGCAATTTGCGTGGGCGCGATTGCGCCAGCTTGAAAGCGTAGCGCATGATGCGTTCGACGCCGGCACGCGTCATCATGCTGACGTCGGTGGCCACCTCGATCGGATGCCCTTGGTGTGCGCGCCCTCCCACACCTGAGTACTCACCTTCTGAATTTTCACGCACAATCACCCAATCGAGTTGTGCCGGTGTGCAGCGCTTAAGCGGTGCGTCAATGCCGGGCAGAATGCGAGTGGGACGTACGTTGGCGTACTGATCAAAGCCCTGGCAAATTTTGAGACGTAAGCCCCACAGTGTGATGTGGTCGGGGATATGCGGATCGCCAGCTGAACCAAACAAAATCGCATCTTTGTGGCGTAACGCGTCGAGACCATTTTCAGGCATCATCATGCCGTGTTTGCGATAGTAGTCGCCACCCCAGTCAAAGTCTTCGAACTCGAACTTTAGCGTGGGGTTTTGGCGAGCGAGCGCCTCAAGCACTTTTTGCCCTTCGGGGACAACCTCTTTGCCAATTCCGTCTCCGGGAATCGTGGCGATACGATACGTTTTCATGCATGGTTCCATTCAAAAAGAAGCAAAATTATTTTTAAGTGCAATTGAGTGTTTGGCGGATGAATTGTTATTCGCCACCGCTCTCATAACGCTTGCCGCGTGCCAGCAGCTCAGGCGTACCAATCAAATTATTTAGACCATCAAAGTTAAACATCTTGTCACGAAAGCCATCTGTGCTGCCCGTGGCTTTTAACTCTGCAAAGTATGACTGTAAGGTCATAGCCACCGAGCGCACTGTACCACCAGGGAAGATTGCGATTGAATAGCCAAACTCTTGCAAGACGGCGGTTGACTTAACGGGTGTTTTTCCGCCTTCGACCATGTTTGCCAGTAAGGGCGCGCGCCCTTTAAAACGCTCGTTGACAATGCGCATTTGTTCGTCGCTGCGCACGGCTTCAATAAATAAAATATCTGCGCCTGCGGCAAGGTAATGTTCAGCGCGCTCAAGCGCTTGCTCAAAACCTTCAACGGCGACTGCATCGGTACGCGCCATGATCAGGGTGTCAGTGCTGTGACGCGAGTTGACGGCGGCTTTGATTTTGCCCACCATCTCAGCGGTTGATACGACTGTTTTTCCATCCAAGTGACCGCAGCGTTTCGGAAAGCTTTGATCTTCAAGTTGGATGATGTTTGCGCCATTGCGCTCAAAACCACGCACTGTACGCTCGGTATTTAACGCGTTCCCAAAGCCTGTGTCGGCGTCAACGATAATGGGCAGGCTAATACGATCGCGCATCTGTACGATTTTTTCGTTCACTTCAGTGAAGGTTGTGAGCCCTACGTCAGAACGCCCAAGCGTCGTGTATGCCACCGATGCACCCGATATGTACACAGACTCAAATCCTGCTTGTTCTGCCATCAAGGCAGACAAGGCGTCATACACGCCTGGCGCCAGTAAGATTTCAGGTTGTTGTAGGCGACTTTTAAGATTGATCATGAGTGTGTCTCTTGAGTTTTTATATAAATAAAATTGGGGATCAAAGCTACAGGTTAACGAGGTGAACTTAATTCGGGCATTGGTGACTTAGGTTCTGAAAACGTTAGCTGGTTCTTCGAACCAGTTGCGATTTTTACGCAAACGCTGCGCCATCGCGAACGCATAGGGTGCGGCTTCGAGCAAGATTTCATTCTGAGCCTCGCTCAGCTTAAGTCCAGCATTTTTGGCCATGCGCGTGGCGAGATCACGCGTGGCGGCGTCGCAGTGCGAGGTGTCGGGCGTCAAGTCCGGTGCCGTGAGTGCCGGAGCCTGCTGGCCTGCAACAAGGGTTGGACGTTTGGCGCGCAAGCCGGCCGCCAATTCAAACGTGTGACCCGCGCGTAAGACTAAGGCATCGGCCTGTGGGGCACCGACCAGTTGCACTCCCATGGGTAGCCCGGCAGTATTAAAGCCGCAGCACATCGCAAGTGCTGGACCACCCGTCACGTTTGCCAGTACTTGCGCATTGCCACGTTGCCAGAACGTGATGGGGCGATGCGCCGTGATTGGGCTGGCAGGGCCAAAGGCGGGCATTAAGAGCAAATCAAATTTTTCGTAGATGGGTTGCATCTCGTTAATCATCTGACGATGCTCGCGCGTGGCGGCCAGATAATCAACGGATTGAAACAGTGACGCGGGTAAGATTCGACTCAAAAAATCATGCCCAAAGTCATTGGGTCGGTTGATTAGGTTATGTTGATGTACGGCAAAAATCTCGGTCTCGGCGATGACGACTTTGACGTCCATATAGTCTTGCATCGAGCGAACGCGGCAGTCTTGGACGTGTGCGCCTAATTGTTTGAAAATCTCGATCGCATTTTCGAGTGCTTGCCTGTGCTCAGGGTTCGCAATGATTTCTTCTTCCCACCAGTGACGCAACACACCGATGCGCAAGCCTTTAACCCCTCCGGCGAGTTGAGCCTTGTAATCTTGGATGGGTTGCGCAAAGCTGTTGCCGTCTTGCGGGTCGTGTCCGGCGAGTGATTGCAACATCAGTGCACAGTCTTCGACGGTCCACGCCATCGGGCCGCAATGATCGAAGGTGAAAGAATTTGGCATGACACCGGTCCGACTCACAAGCCCCGAGCTTGGCATAAAGCCCGTGATGCCGCACAGCGAGGCTGGCCCGCGAATCGAACCTCCTGTGTCGGTGCCAAGGGCTGCGGGTACGAGGCCTGCTGCGACCGCTGCACCTGAACCGCTTGACGAGCCGCCACTGAACCGATCCAGGCCCCAAGGGTTACGCACGGGCGGCCAGGGTAGATCGAGCGACGGTCCGCCGTGCGCAAATTCGTGGGTATTGAGTTTGCCCATTAACACAGCACCAGCGCTGTGGAGCTTAGACACGACCACTGCATCTTTTTTGGGTACGTAGTGCTGTGCCGTGCGCGAGCCCCCCGTGGTCAGAATGCCCGCTGTTTCGTAGATATCTTTTGCCCCAAAGGGTATCCCATGCATGGGCCCGCGATAGTCACCCGCCATGATCTGAGTCTCGGCCGCTTGCGCTTGTTGGCGCGCCAAGTCAAAGGTTGGTGTGATGAACGCACTCAGTTGAACGTCAAACGCTTCGATGCGTGCGATTTGATGATTGACATATTCAAGGGGTGAGAGCTTGCGCGTGCGCAGTAGGTCTGCCGCTTGCGCTAAGGTCAGGTCATGCAAGGCATTAGTCATGGGAGTCTCTCGAAATTAACGTGCGATTGGGTCTAGGCCTTGGCGCTTGCATACCTCTGTGACCGCTGGCGTACGCATAAACGCATTGAAGGCGCTGATCACTTCGGGTTTGGTCGGGTCTTTAAAGATACCGATTGAAAAGGTGGTCGATTGTTGGACAGCAGGAGGGAGCTTGGCAAAGATATTGATTCCAGACACCTGCATCAGTTCACTCATTTGCTGCACGGCGAGTTCAATCTCACCACGGGCTACGAGTTCGCCCGTGAGGCCTTCTGCCAGGACAGTTGCTTTAGGCCGAAGTTCTTCATCGATCCCGAGACGCTTGAGCAGGCTTGCGAAGTACATCCCGCTTGCCCCCTGTTTGGAAAATACGAACGAACGCGCGGCGCGCAAAGTTGCAATAAATGCCTCTTGCGTCGAGATGTCAGGGGCAGGTGCACCAAGCTTCACGGCCATGGCGACCTCCGAGGTGACCAGATCGACCCGTGCGCCCCGTTGCAAAATGTGTTCGGCTTCGAGTTCGTTAATTGAACCCGCGACCGCTATCACGAGATCGCCGCGCGCTCCGGTGCGAATGCGTTCACTTAATTTTGCGGTGGGACCATAGCTCACTTCAACGGTGATACCTGCTTGTTTTTCAAAATCAGGGATGACCTCATCGAGAACGCTGCGCAACGCCATGGTTGACATGAGTTTGAGTGTGGATGCAGGGGTTGTCATGTGCGTTCGATGCCTTCAACAGTCAGGGTTAAAAATTCAATAAAGGCCTTTACTTTCGCCGAAAGATTGCTTCGTGGCAAATAGACTGCGAAGACCTCGGGGCCTTCCACAATGTAATCGGGCAAGATAGTCTTAAGTTTCCCACTTTTTAGTGCGTCTGCCGCGATGAAGTTGCTGATCATGGTAATCCCAGCCCCGGCAACGGCGGCCTCGAGCAAGGATTCTGCGTTGTTGATGTTTAATGCGCCCGAGAATGTTCTAGAAAAATTTTGCCCATCTTTAGCGAATTGCCATTCGCGGTGCCCGCCAGTCATGGGCAACAGGTAGGCCAGGCAGTGATGTGCTTCTAGCTCTTCGGGTGTGGTTGGCTCGCCGTGTTTAGCTAAATACTCGGGTGAGGCGCACGCTGCAAAGCTTAGACGGCAAAGCCTGCGGGCGACTACCCGCGAGTCGCTGACGGGCCCAATTTGGATCGCAGCGTCGATGCCTTCGTAGGCGAGGTCGACGACGCGATCGCTTAATTCGACATCCACAACGAGCTCTGGGTGCTGTTGCGTGAAAGCCCAGAGTTTTGGAGCGATGACGCGCCGGCCAAAGCCGACCGGCATTTGCACGCGAAGTCGACCCTTGGGCGTGGCGTTACTCATGGTGACGGCGCTTTCTGCATCGTCGAGTTCGGCCAAAATATTACGACAGCGTTCGTAAAAGCTCGAGCCCTCGTCGGTCAGGCTGACCAAGCGGGTCGAGCGTTGTAACAACTTGACACCGAGCTCTTGCTCAAGGCGGGCGACTGATTTGCTGATGGCCGAAGCGGTAAGCCCCAGGCGCTGCGCGGCCACGGTGAAGCTGCGCGTTTCTGCGACTTTGGCGAAAACCAGCAGGGCATTTAGATTTCGCATTGTGAAAAGCCTATTGTTGACTGTGATTCAGTATTGTTTTTCATTTTAGCGGATTGATCTGCTAATGATCAGTAGTTAGCATAGGGGCTGAAGATCTATAACAGGCCTCGTTTTTTGAGGCAGAGACAACGTCGCGCCCAAACAGGCGTGGCGAGAGGGTGATTTATGTTGTTGCAACAACCGGGCCAGATCGGCAATCTGCGCTTAAAAAACCGCATCGTGATGGCGCCGATGGGAACGAACTACAGCACCACTGATGGCCTGTCGACCCAGCGTGACTGCGAGTATTACGCCGAGCGTGCGCGTGGCGGGGTCGCCATGATTATGACTGAGGCCATGATCGTGACCGAGACGGCTCGCTCGCACCACAATTCATTATGTTGCTATCACGATCGCTTTATTCCAGGGCTTGCGCGCTTAGTGCAGGGCATTAAAGATCACGGCAGTCATGTGTTCGGTCAAATTAATCACCGCGGTGCGTTGTTGCGTCGAGCAGTATTGAATATGGAGCCGGTGGGACCCAGTGACTGGATCAACCCCAACACGGGCGATGCCGTAAGGGCTTTGCGCGTACCTGAGATCCACGAGCTGCAGGGCTTGTTCGTCGCTGCGGCCCGACGCCTCTGGCTAGCAGGGTATGACGGCGTCGAAATACACGCGGGTAACGGCTATCTGTTTCAACAGTTCTTCACTGAACGGGTTAATCAGCGCACCGACCAGTATGGCGGCACCTTGCAAAACAGGATGCGAATGCTGCTTGAGACGATCGATCGCGTTAAACAAGCGTTGCCCGATTTATGTTTGGTGGTGCGCTTAAGTGCAAGCGAGTTTGTTGAGGGTGGCTATACGCAAGAAGAGATCATTGCGTTGGCTCAAGCGGTTGAGCATGCCGGGGCTGATGCGATTGATCTGTCGGGCGGCAGCAACGAAAGCCCGCAATTATCAAAGTATTGCATCCAGCCACCATCCTTTGCGAGAGGTTGTTTGGCGCCAGTCGCCAAGCCAATTAAAGAGGCCGTCAAGGTACCGGTTTTTGTGGCCGGTCGTATCGTGACTCCGGCCGATGCTGAAGCGGTGTTAGCCAGTGGTAGCGCTGACTTTGTATCAGTAGGACGCGCGTTGTATGCGGATCCGCACTGGGCAGTCAAAGCCTTTGGTGAAGTGAAGGCACCGATACGCGAATGTATTGCGTGCAATGTTTGTTTTGAGCGTCTGACGCTTGAGAAGGATGTCTCGTGCGTACAGAATCCGATGGTCGGCACCGAGTTTGAAGCGCTTGAATTTGCTGAACCGCAATTATTCGCGCCGCCAGCAACGCCTCGCAAACGGGTCTTGGTCTTGGGGGCAGGGGTTGCCGGAATTGAAGCCGCCAGAGTTGCCCGTGGGCGAGGTCACGAAGTTGAAGTTTGGGAAAAGGCCGCGCGCGTCGGCGGACAAATTCATCTGGCGGTCGCGGCGCCAGATAAGACTGAGGTGCAGCCAGTTTGGGATTATCGCTGGTCGCAACTCATGGAGATGAAGGTGCCTGTTAAGTGTGGCGTTGATGCAGACGCCGCAATGATTAAAGCCTTCAGGCCAGACTTTGTCGTGGTGGCAACTGGCTCAGTACCAAGAGAGGCGCCACTTGATACTCAAAAACTTGCCAGCGATATTTCGGTGATGCACGCCTGGGACGCGTTTAACGCACCCGAGCGCATCGCCCCTGGAGCCTCAGTAACTGTCATTGGTGGTGGCATGGTCGGTGTCGAGGTGGCTGATTTGTTGCGCCTGAAGGGATGCGACATTCAAGTGCTAGAAATGCAAGCGACCGCTGCAAACGGTATGGCCCGCAATAACAAGTTTGAATTGCTTGAAAGAATTGCGGCTGCCGGCGTGCGCGTCATTACAAAATGTCGCATCGAAAATTTGAGTGAGCGGCACTTGACGGTCAAGATTGATCAGGCAGCCCCAACCCAATTGGCCATTGGCGATGTACTGATTTTTGCGAATGGGCCGCGTTCAAATATCGATGTCGTTGAGGTCGTTGAACAAGCCGGTGTGCCCTATGCCCGGGTCGGCGACTGTCACGCACCCGGTGATTTTTTATCTGCGATTCGAGACGGCTGGATGGTAGCCCTCGGTATTGATCAACAACCTTTTTCTGGAAGAACAGCATGACCAATAATCAGGTGAGTAGCCCGAGTGCTTTGCCAACCTATGAAGTGTTCGCTGTGCGTTATGCCACGCGCGAGGCACTACGCAAAAATCATTTTATCGGCGGAGATCCTCATGATGGTCCGATGCCAATGGATTATTTTGTTTGGGTGGTACGTAATGCCCAGCACACTTTTGTTGTGGATACTGGTTTTGGTGCAGAAGTGGCAGCCAAGCGCGGACGCACATTGTTGCGCACGCCCGCAGAGGGCTTAGCTGCGCTCGGGGTTGATGTCGCACAGGTCAAAGACGTGATCATCACGCATTTGCATTATGACCACGTGGGCACTTTTGAAAGCTTTCCGATTGCACAATTTCATTTGCAAGATGATGAGATGGCCTATGCGACAGGTCGCCATATGCGGCACAAGCAATTCAATCATGGCTATGAGGTGGATGAAGTGGTTGGCATGGTGCGCATGGTTTACAAAGACCGCGTCAGCTTCTATGCGGGTGAGGCTGAGTTGGCGCCCGGAGTGTCGATTCATCGTATCGGCGGCCATACGCATGGAGTGCAGTGCGTGCGTGTCTGGACACGCCGTGGTTGGGTGGTTTTGGCTTCAGATACCAGTCATTACTATGAACATTTTGAAAAGAAGCGAGCCTTCACCACCATGTTCAATGTCGCTGAGGCGGTTGAGGGTTATGGCAAGCTCGAGAAATTAGCCGGTTCGCTGCAACATATCGTGCCAGGGCATGATCCGTTGGTGATGCAGCGTTACCCAGCCGTGTCGAAAGCGCTCGAAGGGATTGCCGTCCAGCTCGATGCTGATCCGACCTATTGAGGGGATTGCCGTCCAGCTCGATGCTGATCCGACCTATTGAGGGGATTGCCGTCTAGCTCGATGCTGATCCGACCTATGAATGGCTCGTGAATCACACTCAAACGATTCGAATATAAAAAAAGGCACCTTATGAAACGACTTACTTTTTTTTCGGTTACAGCGATATTGTGCTTAGGTTTTTTTGCGCCAGTTTCAGCGCAAGAGTATCCGGTGCGACCCGTCCAGGTGTTGGTTGGCTTTCCGCCTGGCGGCAGTGCCGACATTGTGGGTCGC
Organism: uncultured beta proteobacterium; assembly: GCA_903932425.1. GTDB lineage: Bacteria > Pseudomonadota > Gammaproteobacteria > Burkholderiales > Burkholderiaceae_B > Zwartia. Next base: position 21,422 of record CAIZGG010000135.1, read on the forward strand.
TTGATTATGCAAAAGCTCAGCGACTCAACGGGCAAACAATTCGTTGTTGAAAATCGTACCGGAGCAGGGGGTAATCTCGCCTTCGCGGCAACGGCCACGGCTAAAGCGGATGGTTACACGCTGCTGTTTAGTACGCCGGGTATAGCGATTAATCCGAGTTTATATAAAAAGGTGAATTTTAAGATTGAGGACTTTACCCCGATTGCCTTGATCGGCGAAGCGCCTTTAGTGTTGTTGGCAAATGCCAAGTTACCAATCAAGTCGATCAACGACTTGGTGGCAATGGGCAAAACAAAGCCAGATGCTATTCGCTTTGCGAGTTCAGGTAACGGCAGTTCGTCACATCTGGCAATGGACGTTCTGCGCCATATGACGGGCATGCAATATATGCATATTCCTTATCGAGGCGGTGGCCCAGCGTTAGTCGACGTGATGTCGGGCGAAGTCGATGTAACGATGTTGCCGATTTCTGAGAGCATGCCTTATGTGCGCGATGGTCGCGTGATTGCTCTGGGTCAGACGGGCGTTACGCGCTCGACCATTGCCAAAGATATGCCCACGATTGAAGAAGCTGGGGTCAAAGGCTATGCCTCGACCACTTGGTATATGGTGTTGGGCCCCGCAAACTTGCCGGCTAATGTTGTTTCGTACATTCAAAAGCAACTCTCGGCTGTATTGCAAATTCCTGATCTACGAGACAAGGTTGAGGCAGCTGGGGTGAGCATTATCAATGGTGACGCAGCTAAAGCTCAAGTGTTTTTAGATTCAGAGTATAAAAAATGGGCAGCCTTAATCAAGGCATCCGGTACGGTCATTGAGTAACTGAGTGTATTGATGCGAAGCGCTTGGTTATCAGGACTGAAGACTGTCGCGACTCTCGCGGCGGTTTTTGTTTGCCTGAATGGTCACGCTCAAGAGCCACTCTGGCCGAATCGTCTAATTAAGCTTGTCGTTCCTTACACGCCAGGTGGTGGCACTGATATCTTGGGACGAATGCTGGGTCGACGCTTATCCGACGCCCTGAGCGTGTCGGTTGTGATCGAAAATCGCCCAGGGTCTGACGGTAGCATTGGCACCGACGCGGTCGCCAAGGCACAGCCTGACGGTTATACCTTACTTATTGACGGAACAAGCCAAGCGTATAACGTCGCTTTTGGAAAAAAGCTGCCTTATCTATCGTCGCGAGATTTGGCGCCCGTGGCGCAGACCGCTAATCAACAGGTGCTGTTGATTGTGAATGCGAAGGTGCCAATCCAATCGGTTCAGCAGTTGATTGACTACGCCCACGCACATCCCGGAAAATTAAGCTATGGCGCGAGTTCAAATGCCAACGTGTTGCCCATGGAGTTATTCAAAATTCTGACCAAAACCGATATCGTGCATGTGCCCTATCGTGGCTCAGGGCCAATGCTCAATGACTTACTCGGTGGGCAGGTTGAATTATCGATGAGCGGTGCCGCGGCGCCTTTGCCGCATGTGCGGGCAGGGTCTTTACGGGTACTGGGGCTTGGGGATGATCATCGCTCAACTTCATTGCCCGAGTTTCCAACGATTGCCGAGTCGGGCGTGCCGGGCTTCCAAACGTTGCAATGGAGTGGTGTCTATGCACCAGCGGCAACCCCTAAGCCCATCATCGAGCGCTTAAATCGAGAGATCGTTGCAATCGTGAAAGATCCGATATTTATTAAGCAGATGGTCGAGGTTGGATTTGACCCGGTCAGTGGGCCCAACACTCCTGAAGCTTGGGGAGCGTTAGTAGCTGGTGAGGTGAGTAAATGGAGCGCCATCGTCAAGCAAGCCGGTCTGAAAGCCGAATAGCGATAGCAAAGCGATGCGCTTCGCTTCAGATTTAGAAAGGGATTGTTGTTTGGAGTTGAAACAAAGTGAGTAGGTTTTTATGACGCGCGAAGGATCGGGCGAGAGTAACCCGACTTGATTTTATGAGTGACGAGCAATTTTTTAATTTTTATTTTTAACGATTCAAAACGAGACTATGGATAGCCACCCGCAATCTTTATTACCCGGTGCCACACGACAACTCGCTGAGTTTGCCGCCGGAATTGACTATGCCGCGATCCCTGCAGAAGTGATCGAGCGCATGAAGACTAGTTTTCTGGATAGTGTCGGTTGTTGTTTGTTTGGAGCCACATTACCTTGGACGCAACGCGTTCAAGCCATGATCGAAGACGAAGGCGCGCGCCCAGTTGCTTCGATTTTTGGTACCGGTAAAAAAACGTCAGTTGCCGGCGCGGTGCTGGTGAATTCAACAGCAGGGCACGCGTTTGAACTTGATGATATTCATAAAGAGTCGATCGTTCACGCTGGTTCGATCGCAACACCAGTCGTGGTGGCCTTGGCCGAGCAAGCTGGTGGCGCAACGGGCAAAACGCTCTTGACCGCGATGACCACGGGCTATGAAATCGGTACGCGCGTCGGTAATGCGGCGACCATGGGTTTGTTCTTTCGCGGTTTTCATCCGCAAGGAACCTCAGGCGCGTTCGTGGCTGCGGCCTCTGCTGCCAAGATGCTTAAGCTGAATGCTCCACGCATGCAGCATGCGCTTGGTATTGTCGGTTCGCAGGCTGGCGGTTTGATGGCAGCCCAAGAGGGGGCTATGGTCAAACGTTTTCATTCTGGCCGTGCGGCGCAAAGCGGTGTCTACTCGGCCTATCTGGCACAACGCGACTTCACTGGAATCAGTGATGTGCTTGAGGCTGGCTACGGTGGCTATCTCAGCTCATACTCTGACAAGCCAAATGCCACTCGCCTGACCGAAGATCTGGGCGTGGTTTGGGAGACTGGTAAGGTAGGTTACAAGCCCCATGCCTGCGTCACGAGCATTCACTCTGCCTTGGATGCTTTCGCGTATTTGCTCAACACACATCGGTTAACGCCCGATGATCTGAGTAAAGTTGAAATTGGGATGAGCCCAATGACCTATACCCACTGTGCCTGGGAATACAAAGCGCAAGGGGTCACCGCTGCGCAGATGAATTTGTTTTATGGCATTGCTGTGATCGGCTTTGATGGCAAAGCGTTTGTTGCCCAATACGCCGAAGACCGCTTGGCTGATCCTAAGATTATGGATTTCATCACGCGTATCGAGGCAAGTATCGATCGCGAAATCGAAGCCATGGGCGCGGCCTATCGACACGCTGCGCGGGTTAAGGTCACGACGCGCGATGGTCGCACTTTTCAGCATGAAATTATGAACCGCCGCGGAAGTCCTGAAAATCCTTTGTCGCACGAGGATGTGGTTTACAAGTTTCGCAACGTTGTTGAATCATGCTTAAGTGCGAAGAATATCGACCGCGTTATTGCGTTGATCGGGCAGTTAGATCGCCTTGAGGATACCTCTGAACTTTTTAATCTCTTGGCTGAAGCTCGCAACGCTTGAAGACTTCAAGCTGCTATGTGTATCGTTGACAAGCGCTTAGGCAATATTCTTACACTTACCCTTCTTTGATTGGTTTTATATCTCGACCTTATTTTTGTTTATATATATTTTTCTAACGTCTAATTTTTAATCTTTGAGCAGGCTTGCCCTGAAATAACATGAAACACACTTCAGCATCTTCAAACACTTTGGCCGATCAATTGGCCGCACATTTCAAAAAATTTGATTACGCAAACCTGACTGAGGCAACAAAAAAATCAGTCAAGCGTTTGCTGCTTGATTATCTTGGTGTTGCGATCTCGGGCAGTCAAAGTGAAAGTGGTCAGGTTGCCCGTAAATTTGCTGCGGTCACCGGTGGCCACGCCGAGTCGACATTGATTGGGGGCGAAGGCCGTGTTCCGGCAATGCAAGCAGCTTTTGCCAATGCAATTTCTTCACATAGTATCGAGCTCGACGATATCGATGTGCTGGCCCTGTTTCACTTTAGTCCACCTGTGTATTCGTCGGCGCTTGCGACCGCAGAGCAGGTAGGCGCCAGCGGTAAAGATCTATTGACGGCCTTGGCTGCCGGTTGCGAGATGATGGAGCGTTTGAGTAAAGCTGCGAACTCCTCGTTGCGTAACCGTGGGTTTCATACAACTCCAACGACCGGTGTGTTCGGCGCAACGATTGCTGCGGCAAAACTTCAGGGCTTATCTGAAGAGCAAATTGTTTCAGCTTTGGGTATGGCGGGTGCCTCCTCGTCTGGCTTGATGGAGATGTACGGCCCTTCAATGCAAAAGCGCTTTAACCCAGGCCCCGCGGCTCGTAACGGGGTGACCGCTGCGACAATGGCCGGCCTTGGCTTTACTGGTGCAGCGACGATTTTTGAAGGCGAGCGCGGCTTTTTAGCAGCGTTCACCGATAAAAGCGATCCTTCACAATTGGTGAAAGATTTTGCCCAGCCGTATCAATTGGATATTGAATTCAAGCCCTACTCATGCGCTCGCCCGATTCACAATGCGATCGATTGCGCCCTTGAAATTCGCCGTAAGCACGCACCCGATTTGAAGCGTATCAAGACGATCGAAATGGCGCGTCATTCAGATTGGGCCTTGTATCACCAGAACAAGCGCCCACAAACTTACCACGAGGCGCAAGTGAGCTTGCCATACTCAGTCGCGGTCGCCTTGCTCGATGGCCAGGCGCTGTTTGCTCAATATAACGATGCGCGCTTGGGTGAGGCTGAATTGATCCGTTTGACTGATCTTGTCAATATTACGATCGATGATTCACTGCCACGCGGTGTGTCTTGTCTGATGACAATGGTGATGGATGATGGTTCAAAATTTGTGTCGCAGATTGATTACCCTAAAGGTTCGATCCAGAACTCGATGAGTGATGACGAATTGCGCGGCAAGTTTGACAGCCTAGTGATCCCTGTTCTGGGTGCTAAGCGCGCCGGCGAAATCGCTGCTGCGGTGGCGTCAATCGAAAATTGCCAGAATGTAGGTGAGCTGATGAAGCTGACCTCTAAGACTGGTGTTTGATCCTAGGCAGCTTGGTTGATGATTGAATAGTCATGATGAATCACTTGGATTTGCCTTGTTATGAGGTCATCGCCCTAAAGTATGCGACCCGTGAGGGTCGTAGGCCTGACCATTTTGTGGGGGGCGACCCCCATGATGTACCGATGCCGATGGATTATTACCTTTGGGTGATACGCGATGGGCAGCGCTTGGTGTTGGTTGACACAGGCTTCAATCAGGATATGGCCGATAAGCGTCACCGCACACTGTTGCGGCGTCCGGCCGATGCGTTGAAACTGTTAGGGATTGACACCAAAGACATCGCAGAAATCGTGATCACCCATTTGCATAACGATCACGTTGGTACGTTTGATGAGTTTCCCATTGCTAAGTTTCATCTTCAAGATGACGAGATGTCGTTTGCAACAGGTCGGCTGATGTGTTGCGAACGCTTTAGCCGTGCCTTTGAAGTGGACCACGTTGCAGGCATGATTCGACTTGTCTACAAAGATCGCGTTATTTTTCATCAAGGGGATGCAACGATCGCGCCGGGTATCAGCGTGCACAAAATCGGCGGGCATACCGCCGGCATGCAGGTGGTGCGTGTACATACCGCGCGAGGCTGGGTGGTGCTTGCTTCAGACGCTAGTCATTACTACGAGCACTTTGAGCAAAAACGATGCTTTCACCTGGTCTATCACCTTGGGCAGGCGATCGAAGGCTACGAGCGCTTAATTGCTTTAGCGCAGTCTCCTCGTCACGTGGTGCCAGGGCATGACCCGTTGGTGGTGCAGCGTTATCCTGCGGTTTCAGAGGCGTTATCCGGGATTGCGATGCGACTTGATCTTGAGCCGATTGACTATTGAACTATTGAACTATTGAACTACTAGTAGACTAATCACGATTTATTTAGCGATAGTGTCAAAGAGTATTGTTGAGTGAGCATCTAGGTCTTGTTCGTTTTTGCGCGCTTACTCCCTGGTTTCCGATCCGTTGCTTAATTGTTTTTCGAGGTGTGCGATGACTACTGTTTTAAAACGTGTCACTGGTGTGTTCAAAAGCGCTGCGCTGGTTACTTTGTCGTTGTTTGCGCTCAACGGGTTGGCGCAAGCCCAAGACTATCCCAATAAGTCTATCTCTTTAGTCGTGGGCTTCCCGCCAGGTGGGTCAAATGATATCGTGGCGCGCTTGTTTGCCCCGAAGCTGACTGAGTTGTTAGGCCAATCGGTTGTCGTAGTGAATAAATCTGGCAGTAATGGCTTAATCGGCACCGACTTTGTTGTTAGAGCCGCGCCCGATGGCTACGTCATCACCTTCGCAAGTGCCAGCCCTCTCGTCATTAGTCCGCACACGTTTCCAAAAATACCCTTTAACACCTTAAAAGATTTAGTGGGCATTACCACTGTCGCGCAAACGCCAGAGTTGTTGGCGATTCACCCTTCGGTTCCCGCTAAATCATTGAAGGAGTTAATCGCTTTATCAAAAACACGTCGGGTCACCATTTCCTCGTCGGGTAGCGGTGGCTTGCCACACCTGGCAATCGAACTGCTGCGCGGTGCGGCCAGTGGTGGGGACATCGTTCACGTGCCTTATAAAGGCGCTGGGCCGGCCATTGCTGACTTATTAGGCGCGCACGTTGACGGCATTATTGTCGATCTGCCTCCGTTGTATCCGCTTGTGCAAGATGGTCGCTTAAGGGCTGTTGCGATTACCAATACTCAGAGGGCAGTTTTGTTGCCTGATACCTTAACTTCGGTTGAGCAGGGCTACCCTGAAATGTTGGCATTCAATTGGTTTGGTGTGATGGCGCCGGCTAAAACGCCGAAACCTATCGTGGACAAACTGTATGCCGCCCTGATTCAGGCCGCCAATGCGCCCGAGTTGATTGAGGCGATGCGCAAGGTTGGTGTAGAGGCCTTTACGCAGCCATCGCCTCAGGCGTTTGCAGAGTTCTTGCAAAAAGAGACCGATCGTTGGGGAGTCGTGGCGCGCTCTTCTGGTGCGACGTCTGAATGACGCTGCCTTGTCAGTGTCTGGCATCTCGAACAAACCAAAATAGCTAGAGCGAATTAAGCTACACGCCACTGATCAGCCAACCGTCCTCTGAAAAACAGAGTCCGGCTGACTGGTGCTGCAATCATCCGGGGAAGACCCTCAGCGATGAGCACTCTTTTTGCCAACTATCACTTGGCTTTAGCAAGAGGTTGCAAGGGTAGCGGGTTGCCCGCAGGTAAAGGCGTGCGATTGACGTTCAGAATCATTGAAACCATCACATAATAGCCACTGACCGCGATCAAGTCTACGACACCTTGCTCGCCGTATAGATCGAAGACGGCTTTGTAAGTTGCATCGCTCACAGCGTGGTTCGTGTGCATTTCTTGACAGAAGTTATAGACAGCCTCTTCATCAGGTTTCATGTTTGCAGGGCGTTTGCCTAGCGCCAAATCTGCAGCAACTTCAGGGCTCAAACCGGCTTTCATTGCCAGGCGATGATGGGCAAACCATTCGTATTGTGCAGTCCATTGACGCGCCGTGATCAAGATGGCAAATTCATTGAGTCGAGCAGGGATTGAGCTTTTAAAACGCAAATATTCTCCAACCTCACGCAAACGCTCGGCTAAAACTGGGCTGCGCATGTAGACGTTGAATGGGGCGCCAAGACTTGTGGCTCCTTGTACGACACCGGCACTGCCTGTTCCGGACACAGGACCTGCCATCAAGGCATCAAAATATTTCTTTTGCTCGGCAGTCATTTCGGTGACGGGGATACGCTTGAACCGTTGTTGGTCGTCTTGCGCCTGTGCATGCAAGCAGGTTGCTGTCAGTGCAGTCGCGGCTAAAATTGTTTTGAGGTATTTCATTTTTGTCTCCGAGATGAAAAAAGTATTGCGTATGACGTTATGCTCTATTTTTTTAAAACTTGTCCCAAGGCAATGCAATGACGTTCAGTCCATGCGGCTCGTACAACCAAGCCGTTCATACAACCTTTAGGGGCAGCACGTGGCGATTTTGTCATTCAACACGAAAGTACACTTTGGTCACGGCGAACGCAAGCAGTTAGTGCTTGAAAGCGCGAAGTTAGGTATTAAAAGGCCTTTATTTGTTACGGATAAAGGGGTGAGGGCAGCAGGGGTATTCGCTCGGGCGACCGAAACGCTTAGTGAAATGCAGGGGGCTGTGATCTTTGATCAGACTCCACCGAATCCCACCGAAGATGCCGCCGTAGCGGGTCTGTTGGCTTATCAAGAAAATCGATGTGATGGCATTATTGGGGTCGGTGGTGGGGCGACGCTTGATTTGGCCAAGGCGATTGCGGTTTTGTGTGGCGATCCAGCCCCTTTGTGGGAGTACTGCAACCGTAACGCGTCGCCACGTCCGATCATTAATCCGCCACCCTTAATTTTGATGCCAACTACTTCTGGAAGCGGCAGCGAAGTGGGGCGGTCCGCTGTGATCATATTTAATAACGGTATCAAAGCGGGGGTCGGCTGTCCGACGATTGTGAGCACAGCAATTTGTGATCCGGAGTTGACTCTGACGTTACCAAAATACATGACCGCCGCCACAGGAATGGATGCGCTCTCTCACTGTGTCGAAACGTTTTGTTCACCTTTGATCAATCCACCCATTGATGCGATCGCGCTCGATGGTTTGACACGCCTATATCAGAATATTGAGCGTGCCGTGACCGACGGTAGTGATGCAGAGGCACGTTGGCACATGATGATGGGGGCCCTTGAAGGGGCGGTGTGTTTTCAAAAAGGTCTTGGAGCCGTGCACTCGGTCTCGCATTCGCTCGGTGCGTTAGGGCATCATCACGGCACACTCAACGCGATCATGTTGCCGCATGTGCTGGCCATTAACGCGCCGGTGCTGCAAGAAAAATTGCCTTTGTTGTGTCGTGCAATGGGCTTGACGCCCGCTACGGATTTGGTCAAATTGTTTTTGGTGCTCAATCAAAAGCTAGGCTTGCCTTCAGGCTTGAAAGAGCTCGGGGTCGATTCGTCGAGTTTTCAGACAATTGCGAGGGCTTCGCTGAGCGACAACGCGCATAAGACAAATCCCCGTACGCTCACCGAAACTGATTACTGTTCATTGTTGAGTTCAGCATGGTGACGCATTCTTTTGATACGCAGCAACCCGTTGCCCTCCTTACTGGCGCGAGTGCTGGGATTGGACAGGTCACGGTAATCGAGCTCGCCAGGTGTCTTTGCGAAAAAATATGCAGTGGACTGCAGCATCCATTTAATGGATTGCCCGTTTGCTTGGGTGAACGTCACAAACATGTCATGCAGTTCAACTAATATCTAAAAATAAACATTTTTAGCTTGGATACCATGCATAAATCAAAGTTTTGGCTG
>CAIZGG010000136.1 GCA_903932425.1 uncultured beta proteobacterium
ACCGCCCAAAAACAGAATGCCCATGGAGATGGCGACCACCACCATCACCGCACCTAAGTCTGGCTCTTTGAGCAACAAGGCTGCGACAGCGGCTAAAGCCACCGCAATGGGCAAGAAGCCTCGCAAGAAACTATGCATCTGCTCTTGTTTGCGAATTGTGTAGTCTGCGGCAAATAACAGCGCGGCAAGTTTCATCAGTTCAGAGGGCTGAAACGTCACCGGCCCAATGGGCAGCCAACGCATGGCGTTATTGACGCGTCGGCCAATACCAGGAATCAGCACTAACACCAGTAACAACGCAGCAATGCCAAAGACCCAAAAGGTTAAGCGTTGCCAAGACTCTATCGGCACGGTTAAGACAAAGGCCGCGGCAAACAAACTGACGCCGACATAGATGGTCTGACGCAGTACAAAATAATAACGCCCATAATTCGCAAAACGAGGCCCATCCGCCAACGCGATGGCAGCTGAGTAAACCATCAAAATACCAATGGCCACCAACAAACTCGTAACCACCACCAGAGGCAAATCGTAATTGCGCATCGTCGTGCGGGTCGGGCGCACGGCGTTCACACTATTAGTCAGCTCGGCGAAGAGGCTCATGCCACCTCCCCTTGACTCAGCGCTAACTCAAGCACCGCATCGACAAAGACCTGTCCGCGATGCGGATAATTACGAAACATATCCAAACTCGCGCAGGCCGGTGACAGCACGACCGCATCACCCTCTTGCGCTTGTTCAAACGCAAGCTCAACCGCCTGAGGTAGCGTTTCAGCCATTAGGCAAGAAACGCCGGTCGCGGCCAACGTATCGGCCAGCAGGCGCGCGTCTTGTCCGATGAGCACCACAGCTCGTGCGTGGCGGGCCACCGCAGGCACTAAGGGTGAGAAATCCTGCCCCTTGCCAACCCCACCAGCGATGAGTACTGACTGCCGTCCCAACCCTTCAAGACCGGCAACGGTCGCGCCCACGTTGGTGCCTTTGCTGTCATTAAAAAAATCGACCCCACGCACGCTGCGCACGAACGCCATGCGGTGAGGCTCACCCGCATAGTCGCCCGCCGCGCGCAGCATTGGCGCCAAGCCCGCGCCTGCCGCACGTGCCAGCAACAGAGCAGCCTGAGCATTTAAGGCGTTATGCACCCCATGCAGTCCCAGCGCATCAATCGGCATTAACCGCAGCAGACGACCTGAAGTGCGCTCAGGCGCTGGTGCATTTTTTTTACGACGTACTGGAGCCGGAAGATCCTCTTCAAACTCTGTCGCTTCAGCGGTCGTCAGCCAAAGCACCCCATGACTGTTTTCGAGCCCGACATCCCCCACCAACATAGGCGTGTCACGGCCAAAGCTACGCACCTTGGTGGCCGCGATCGATTCGCACATCTGCATCACAAGGGGATCATCGCGATTCACCAGCAACACATCGGTCATGTCATAGATGCGAGCTTTCGCTTGCGCATAAGCCTGCATATCGCCATGCCAGTCAAGGTGATCTTGCGTGACGTTCAACACGGCTGCTGCGACCATGCGCAAACTACGCGTTGTCTCAAGTTGAAAACTTGATAATTCGAGCACCCAGACGACGGGCAAAGCGTTGGCGTCTAGCGCATCCATTAAGGATTCGAGTGCGGCTGGGCCAATATTGCCGGCGGCACGCGCGTGAATGCCCGCGGCGCTTAACATCTGACGCGTGAGCGCCGTGACCGTCGTTTTACCATTCGTCCCAGTCACGCCGACCACGCGCGGAGCATAGTTTTGCGATCCCTGCAGTTGTTGCAATGCGCGCGCAAAGAGCTCAATCTCGCCGATTACTTCGATTGAAGCTAGCGCGGCCTGCTCAAGCAGCTCTTTGACGGGCGACTGGCTCGGAGCCAAACCTGGGCTCAAAATAATCAACCCAATCTCGTCAAGAAGCGAAGCA
>CAIZGG010000137.1 GCA_903932425.1 uncultured beta proteobacterium
GAAAGCAGGGATACCTGCCCCACCTGCGCGGCAACGTTCAACCAAAATACCTTGAGGCACGAGTTCAACATCAAGTGTGCCCGCGGCGATTCTTTTTTCGCCTTCGGTCTGCATGCCGGCTCTGATTGAAAAGGCAGCAACGAGTTTTTTAACTTGATTATTTTCAACCAATAATTGGCCTTTTTCACCGGCTGCGCCCAGCGAGTTACAGACCAAGGTTAAGTCTGTTGTCCCTTTGTCTCGCAAAGCGAAGATCAAATTGTTCGGAAAACGATGTGCCAAACCAAATCCAGCGATCGCGACACTCGCGCCCGCTTGAATATCTGCGATTGCCTGTGCGGCTGAGGCTACTACCTTATCCATACTAATCCTTTGTTCATAAGTTCACTGACACAAACTAAGCCTTAGGGCTTCATCCCTCTTACGGCTCAAAACCTAATGGGATGAGGCCTTAATCCATCTTAATATTCAAAATCTTGTTGAGCTCGGCCAGTTGACGTTTTTCTTCAGTCAAGGCTGCCAAGAACTGTTGCGGATTCAGCATTTTAAGCTCTGAACCCGAAGCCTCGACCCGAGCACGCACTTCAGGCTGTGAAAAATATTTCACACTGGCGTCATACAACACCCGCGCAACTTGATCGGGCGTGCCAGCTGGGGCGAGCAATCCGTACCATGAACCGGTATTGTCAGGCACACCCTGTTCGCCCAGAGTAGGCACGTCGGGCAGCGCCTTCGCACGCGTTTGCGCCGACAGACCAATCGCACGCAATTTGCCAGACTTGAGGTGCGGCAGCATTGCCGATAGATTCAAAAACGAGACATCCACGTGCCCGCCTAGCATATCGTTGACCACAGGCGTGGCCCCTTTGTACGGAACATGGGTCATTTTTACTTTTGCTTCAATTTGAAAAATCTCGCCCGCGATATGAGTAGAGCTGCCCGTGCCACTTGAGCCATAGGTCATTGTTTTTGTTTTGGCTAATTCGATGAACTCTTTAACGTTGGTCGCTTTAATATGGGGGCCAATCACCATTACGTTTGGCACGTCAATGATCATCAAAATTGGCAAAAATTCTTTGATACCGTCGTACGGGGGATTTGAGTTGAAGACGGGCACAGCAGTGTGTGGTGCGCCGCTACCCGCCAGCAAGGTATAACCATCTGGAGCAGCTTTGGCTACATAGCCTGTACCAATTGAACCACTGCCACCGCCTTTGGTCTCGATCACAAAGGTCTGCCCAAGCGCCTGCGACAACCCATTTGCGAGTTCGCGGGCGATTTGATCAGCAGGGCCTCCTGCTGGGTAAGGCACGATCATCTTGACTGGCTTGTCGGGATAGGTTTGAGCCGCCGCAAGCAGTGGCGCAAGCCCAAGCATCAACAGCACAGCCCAGAAGGTTTTTCTCATTATTATCCTTTTAATCCCCGTCATCCCTATGCACGTGCAGCCTTACGACAACGTGCAACGCGCATAGTTTGCTTTACTCACCACGCGCTTCTGGTTCGACCGGCTCAAAACGATAGCCTTTCGCGCTGTCGCCACGCACGTAACCGCAATGTGGCCAACCGAAGTGCACCGGAAAAATCATGGCGTTACGCTCAGCTGCACGTTTCAGAAACAGGGCACGCGAAGCGCGCGC
>CAIZGG010000138.1 GCA_903932425.1 uncultured beta proteobacterium
CTTTAATCGCGGCCGCATCATAAAGTGTTGCGCCTTTGATCGTTGGCTGCATACGACCAAAATGCGAACTGATCAGCGTCAATGACGCCTTACGGTATTTAATCGCGTCTTCAGGCTTCGCAAACTGAGCCTGTGCATTTTGCATAAACAGTGGCGTAGCAACCGTGAGTGCTAACAACAGCAGTTTAATTTTTTTCATAAGAATCTCGGAAAGGTCAGCAGAAAGATGTTCTGTATATCTGTTTTTACAGTCACTCGACAGTTTTAGCAAGCGTCTGTGCCATACCAATATAGTTGCGTGGCGTCAGGGCCAACATCCGAGCCTTCACGTCGTCAGGCAGGGCTAAGCCAGAAATAAACTCTTGCAAGGCTTCTTGTGTAATCCCTTTTCCGCGGGTGAGCGCCTTGAGTTGCTCGTAAGGTTGTGGCAGACCATAGCGACGCATGACCGTTTGGATCGGCTCGGCTAAGACCTCCCAGCAGCGATCTAAGTCAGCGTCGATGGCTGTGGCGTTGACCTCGAGCTTACCCAATCCACGCAAACAAGAGTCATATGCAACAAGGCAATAACCAAGCGCCACACCTAGATTACGAAGCACGGTTGAGTCTGTCAGATCGCGCTGCCAACGCGAGATCGGCAATTTTTCAGACAAATGGCGCAACAAAGCGTTGGCTAAACCTAAATTACCCTCGGCGTTTTCAAAGTCGATCGGGTTCACTTTGTGCGGCATGGTCGACGAACCAACCTCGCCCTCTTTAAGACGTTGCTTGAAAAAGCCCAGGGCAATATAGCCCCAGATATCGCGATTTAAGTCGATCAAAATCGTGTTGGTACGAGCGATGGCGTCAAACAAGGCTGCCATCCAGTCATGCGGTTCAATCTGAATCGTGTGCGCATTTTGCTTCAAGCCTAGCTCAGCTAACACCTTGCCACTAAAACGCTGCCAGTCGATCTCGGGATAAGCGGACATATGAGCGTTGTAGTTACCGGTCGCGCCGTTCATCTTTGCCAGTGGCACGACGGCCTGAATATTGCCGATAGCGTCGCGCAAGCGTGCCGCCACATTGGCAAACTCTTTACCCAAGGTCGTGGGGGTGGCCGGTTGCCCATGCGTGCGGGCGAGCATCGGCTGCCCGGCTTGTGTGTGGGCAATATGCTGCACAGCAGCCAGCACGCTTTGCAACTGCGGCACAACAACCTGGTCTCGCGCCCGACCTAGCATTAGGGCGTGCGAGGTGTTGTTGATATCTTCTGAGGTACAAGCAAAATGAATAAATTCGCCAGCCGCTTCAAGCTCTTGATCGCCCGCGACCTGCTCTTTCAGCCAATACTCAACCGCTTTAACGTCGTGATTCGTTACACGCTCGATCTGTTTGATCCGATCCGCGTCTGCCTCTGAAAAATTAGAAACAATTTCTTTCAGGCGAGTTTGTGCGTTGGCCGAAAACGGTTTTAACTCAGTGAGCCCTGCTTCAGACAAGCCAATCAGCCAGGCAAGCTCGACCTCGACCCGGTGGGCCATAAAGCCCGCTTCTGACAGCAAGGGACGCAACGGCTCGCACCGTGAAGCATAACGCCCGTCAAGTGGCGAAACGGCATTCAGAGCGCTGAGCGCTGGGTTAGTTTTCATATAAGTTTTGACCAAAAAACGACAGAATAGACAACGATAAGTTTATCACCCCGGTTTATACGCTAATTGGTAAGCAAAGCTTTAAACTAAAGGCGTTGCACTTTCAGCCTTATTTTGCATTTTGGTGCAATGCGCATCATCACAGGCTCGAACGTGCCGTAACGCCCTTGACTCAAAAATTGCGGTAATTCTCACATCATGAAACTGCTTTCTTCGCCCACCAGCCCGTACGTCCGTAAAGTGCGGATCGTCTTGATCGAAAAAAAGCTCGATTACCACTCAGAAAACGCAAATGTTTGGGCTGCTGACACCCGAATCCAAGAGCACAACCCACTTGGTAAAGTACCCTGCTTGGTGACCGACGATGGCAGCGCGTTGTTTGATTCACGCGTTATCGTTGAATACCTCGACACTCTTTCACCTGTTGGCAGCTTGATCCCCAAGGGCGGGCGCGAGCGTGCGGCAGTCAAATGCTGGGAAGCCTTAGCTGACGGTACCCTTGACGCAGCTGTCACCATTGTCAAAGAGCTGCAGCGCCCCTTAGCGCAACAAAGCCCTGAATGGATTGAACGTCAATACGGCAAAATTGACGCTGCCTTGAGCGCTATGGAGACCGGGTTAGGCGATCAAAACTATTGCATGGGAGTAAGCTACTCACTTGCCGACATCTCAGTAGGATGCGTTTTAGGCTACCTTGATCTACGCTTTGTGCACATCGATTGGCGCAGCACTCATCCAAATTTAGCGCGTCTTAATAAAAAACTGACCGCTCGGCAAAGCTTTATCGATACAGCACCGCCCACGGTATAAAAACAAAACCGCCCTCTCGGCGGCTTGAAACCATCATCTAACGATTACAGCGCAGCGATACTGCGCTGACTTTTTTAGATGATGATGCCGCCCCCAAGACAAATATCGCCGTCGTATAACACCGCAGACTGCCCAGGCGTGACAGCCCACTGCTGTTCGGTAAAGCTGAGTTCAAAGACTGGATAAGACCCTGCTTCCTCTGCAGAAGCAGACTGGGCGCCCAGCACCTCGCGAGAATCTAACCCTTGCTCAACCGCCGCACCAAGCACGCAACTGGCATCCGCCTGTCGATAACGCGTTTTTGCGGCATAGGCGCCAGGCGCTGGGGGTTGTTCATCGACCCAGCTCACTTGCCCTGCCTGTAATGAGGGCGACAGCAGCCAGGGATGATCGTGGCCCTCTACGACATACAGCGTATTGGTTGCCATGTCTTTACGTGCCACGTACCAAACCGGGCCTGTGCCATCAGCTTGCTGGCGCCCCTTCACGCCCCCGATCCCTAAACCCTTGCGTTGACCGAGCGTATAAAACGACAAACCATGATGCGTACCAACCCGCTCGCCCGTTTGCATCACAATGGGCCCAGGATCCGTAGGTAAGTAGCGATTTAAAAACTCACGAAACGGTCGCTCGCCGATAAAACAAATACCGGTAGAGTCTTTTTTAGCTGCATTTGGCAAGCCAATTTTGTGCGCAATGCGACGTACCTCGTCTTTGGTGATGTCGCCTAACGGAAATAAAGTCTGCGATAACTGCGCTTGATTTAACCGATGTAAAAAATAACTTTGATCTTTGGTGTGATCAAGCGCCTTTAATAACTGGTAACGCGGCCCGTTTGGCCCTTGCACCGCACGCACCCGGGCATAGTGACCGGTGGCAATATGATCGGCACCTAAGGTCATTGCGTGATCTAAAAAGGCTTTGAATTTGATCTCGGCGTTACACAGAACGTCGGGATTGGGCGTACGGCCAGCAGAATATTCGCGTAAAAAATCGGCAAAGACTCGATCTTTGTATTCAGCCGCAAAATTTACGGCCTCGATATCGACACCCACCACATCGGCCACGCTTGCCGCGTCTAACCAGTCTTGCCGTGTTGAGCAGTACTCAGAATCGTCATCGTCTTCCCAGTTTTTCATGAACAGACCGATGACCTCGTAGCCTTGTTCCTTCAGTAACCAAGCGGTGACAGACGAGTCGACGCCGCCCGACATGCCGACCACGACTCGTTTTTTAGCCCCCTTGGGGTGCGAAGACACTAAAGAATCCATATTTGCAAATTGTAGTCGCTTCGCTCTCCTCTCGCGTTGAGCTCATCAACTAAGCGATTTCTGAACTGTAAAACAACGAGGCTAGGAGGCAAAACAGGTAAACTGCTCACCTAATAGAGATTACCTTCGGAGAAGTCGATGCGCATTGGAATCCCGCGCGAGACCCGCGATAGCGAGACTCGAGTTTCGGCCACACCAGAAACGGTCAAAAAATACGTTGCTGCTGGCCATCAGGTACTCGTTGAACGCGATGCCGGCTTAGCCGCGCATTTCGGCAACGAGGCCTACGAACAGGCTGGTGCCACAATCACCGATGCCACTGCGGCCTTTGGTGCCGAACTGATCCTGAAAGTTCGGGCGCCAAGCACGGCTGAACTCACACAGATCAAGGCTGGCACCGCGCTGGCTGGCATGCTTGACCCGTTTGACGCCGATGGCCTTGATGCCATGGCGCAAGCTGGCCTAACCGCCTTTGCACTTGAAGCTGCACCGCGCACCACGCGCGCCCAAAGCTTAGATGTGTTGTCCTCGCAAGCAAACTTAGCCGGCTATAAAGCCGTGTTGCTGGGCGCGCACTACTACGGCCGAATGTTTCCGATGATGATGACCGCTGCCGGCACCATCAAGGCAGCACGCGTTGTCATTCTCGGTACAGGGGTTGCAGGCCTACAGGCGATTGCGACTGCCAAGCGCTTAGGCGCAGTGGTTGAGGCCTCTGACGTGCGCCCCGCAGCCAAAGAACAGGTTGAGTCGTTGGGTGCTAAATTTATTGATGTCCCCTTCGAAACCGACGAAGAGCGAGAAATCGCAAAAGGTGTTGGCGGCTACGCCCGGCCGATGCCCGCAAGCTGGATGGCGCGCCAAGCCGTCTTGGTGTCAGAGCGCTGCAAACAAGCCGATTTGGTGATTGCCACAGCCTTGATCCCAGGCCGACCAGCCCCTACCCTAATCTCGGCCGAAACTGTACACGCCATGAAGCCTGGCTCAGTCATTATCGACTTAGCTGTTGAGCGAGGTGGTAACTGCCCCTTGTCCCAAAAAGGCCAAGTGGTGCAAGAAAATGGTGTCACGTTAGTGGGTCTGACCAATCTGCCAGGCATGGTTGCCACAGATGCCTCGGCCTTATATGCCCGCAATTTGCTTGACTTCTTAAAGCTCATTATTGATAAAGAAGGCAAGCTCGCCATTGCACGTGATGACGATATTGTTCAAGCCTGTCTGGTCTGCGAAGGCGGCCAAAACTTACGGAAGAAATAATGGATGCGATCAGCCCCACCCTTATCAATCTGATTATTTTTGTTCTGGCGATTTACGTGGGATACCACGTCGTCTGGAACGTCACCCCCGCGCTGCACACGCCCTTAATGGCAGTGACAAACGCAATCTCGGCAATTGTGATTGTGGGCGCAATGCTCGCAGCTGCACTGACTGAAGGTGGTCTGGCGCGTGGCATGGGTGTGTTTGCCGTGGCCCTTGCCGCCGTCAACGTGTTTGGTGGTTTCTTGGTCACACGCCGCATGCTTGAAATGTTCAAGAAAAAAGCGCCCAAGGCAAAAGCCGATGACGCACACGCAACTGGGGGCAAAGCATGATTTCGATCAACATTGTTACCCTGCTGTACTTGGTGGCCTCGGTCTGTTTTATTCAGGCACTTAAAGGCCTGTCGCACCCCACGACCTCGCGCTTAGGCAATGCCTTTGGCATGATTGGTATGGTGATCGCGGTGTTGACCACTGCGGCACTGATCGTTGGCTTGGCGCGCGAAACCCACGCTGTCAGCGGCTTAGGTTGGGTCTTGTTAGGCTTGCTGATCGGCGGCACCATCGGCACTGTCATGGCCAAGCGTGTCGAGATGACCAAGATGCCCGAACTGGTTGCCTTCATGCACAGCATGATTGGTTTAGCGGCCGTGGCCATTGCCGTGGCCATTGTTGCTGAACCACAAGCGTTCAATGTGGTAGCTGCTGCTGGCGAACCGATCCCCGTCGGTAATCGCCTTGAATTGTTTATTGGTACGTTTGTGGGCGCGATCACTTTCTCTGGTTCAGTGATTGCGTTTGGCAAGTTATCCGGTAAATATAAGTTCAGGCTGTTTCAAGGTGCGCCAGTATCCTTCCCTGGGCAACACTTGGTTAATTTGGCTTTAGCCCTTGTGATGCTGGGCTGCGGCGCCTGGTTCATGGCATCTCAAAGCTGGACACCTTTTGTCATCATGACTGTGATCGCCTTTGTGTTGGGTGTACTGA
>CAIZGG010000139.1 GCA_903932425.1 uncultured beta proteobacterium
AACAGCACATCGATATTTTGTCGGCACGTTTTGTGTTGCAACCTGATCGCTTTGATGTGGTCGTGGCTTCGAATTTGTTTGGCGATATCTTGTCGGACTTGGGCCCGGCTTGTACCGGTACGATTGGCTTGGCACCTTCGGCAAACCTGAATCCCGATCGTAAGTTTCCATCACTGTTTGAACCCGTGCATGGTTCAGCACCTGACATCTACGGCAAAAAAATCGCCAACCCTGTCGCCATGATCTGGTCGGGCGCCTTGATGCTTGAGTATCTTGGTCTTGGCTTGCCTGAAGCAGACCAAAAGTCATACCTTGACGCGCACAACGCAATCGTCAAAGCCATCGAAGAAATCTTGGTCACTGGCCCGCACACACCAGACTTGGGCGGCAAAGCGCACACGCACGATATGGGTGAAGCGATTAGCAAGCTTTTGGCGAAGTAAGCCTTTAGTCATGCAAGTACGTTAGAACCGTTGCAAAACAACGGTGACTGTCTAAGTCAGAAACGACTGCGCCTGTTGTGCGCAGTCGCACAAGCAAGACGTTTAAGCACGCTTCGTACACATAAACGAGGCTGTTCTTTCTAATAAATGAGACAACAATGACACAAGCCGCGCGCCTGAACACCCGACGTCAATTGATTTTAGGTAGCCTAGGCGCCGCGGTCAGCACCGCGCTGCCGACTGCTTTTGCACAAGCGACGGCTTTCCCTACTCGCGCGATTACTTTTATTTGCCCTTGGCCCGCTGGTGGCACAGGCGATGTCACGATGCGCGTCTTAGCGCAAGTGGCCTCGCGCGAATTGAGTCAACCTGTCGTGGTCGAAAACAGAGTGGGCGCTGCGGGCATGATCGGTGCAAAGGCCTTGGCCTCTGCAAAACCCGATGGCTACACCATCGGACAACTCGCGATTTCGGTTACGCGTTTTGCACAATTAGGCATGGTGCAAATCGACCCACTTAAAGACTACAGTTTTTTAGCGATGGCCTCGGCACAGACCTTTGGGATTGTGGTTCAACCAGCTTCGCCCTTTAAAAATTTGCTTGAGATGGTGGCGTTTGCGAAAGCGAATCCAGACAAACTCACCTACGCGACTTCAGGCGTCGGTGGTCAGACGCACGTTGGGATGGAAGAGTTTGCCTTGGCTGCGGGCATCAAGCTTAGACACGTTCCTTATAAAGGCGGCGCACCTGCTTTACAGGGCTTGTTAGGCGGTCAAGTAGATATGCTGGCTGATTCAAGCTCTTGGTCTGCGCTGGTCGAAGCGAAAAAGCTTTTGTTGTTAGCCACGTGGGGGGCAGAGCGCTTGCCACGCTTTAAAGAAGTACCAACACTTAAAGAGTTAGGTTTTGGCGTGGTCAATGATGCGCCCAATGGTGTGGCAGCACCCGCAGGCCTTGAGCCCGCGATTGAGAAAAAGCTAGCGGCGGCCGTTGCAGTCGCGGTCAACAGCCCCGAATTTAAAGCTGCTTGCGAAAAAATCGATGCGCCAGTGATCTTTCTGGATCCGGCGCAATATCGGCAATATGTGATCGAAAATTATAAAAAAGAAACAATTCTGATTGAAAAGCTGCAGCTTAAAAAGCTGCTTGAGGGTTAAGACGATGGGTGTTGCCTTGATTCGTCTTCATCCTAAGGATAACGTTCTGATTGCACGCGAGCCGTTAACACTTGGCGCGCAGGTAAACGTGGATGGCGTGAGCTTGAAGGTGAGGGCGCAAGTCCCCGCCGGTCATAAGATCGCGGCCCGCAAAATCACTGCCAACGAAATCGTTTTGAAGTACGACACCCCAATCGGTGTCGCGACGCGCGACATCGAACCTGGTGAACATGTGCATAGCCATAATATTGCCTTGGCCGAGTTTCATCATCAACCTGACTTTGGTCGCGATGTGGTGCCGGTGCAATACGTGCCGCTTGAGCAACGCGCGACTTTCATGGGCATTGTGCGTGCAGATGGTCGAGTCGCCACGCGAAACTTTATTGGGATTATGTCGTCAGTCAATTGCTCGTCGACGGCAATCCGGCGTATTGCAGATTGGTTTACACCTGAGCGCCTGGCAGACTATCCAAACGTAGATGGAGTGGTGGCGTTTGCCCAAACCACGGGGTGTGGGATGTCAACGCCAAGCTTGCACTTTGATGTGCTGCGACGCACGTTGGCGGGCTATGCCACCCATCCAAACTTAGCCGGGGTCTTGATCGTTGGACTTGGCTGCGAACGTAACCAAGTGGCTGACTTGGTGGCCTCGCAAGGCTTAGAAAAGTCAGACACGTTACACACGCTGGTGATGCAAGAGGAGGGCGGTACGCGCGCCACGATCGAGGCGGGTGTTGCGGCCATTCAGTCGATGTTGCCGCGTGCGAATGCGGTCAAACGCGAACCTGTTAGCGCAAGCCATATCAAGATTGGCCTTGAATGCGGTGGTTCGGATGGTTTTTCGGGGATTACTGCGAACCCAGCACTGGGCGCCGCAATGGATATTTTGGTGCGCCATGGTGGTACTGCGATTTTGTCAGAGACGCCCGAGATTCATGGCGTTGAACACATGCTGACACGCCGTGCAATCAGTGCCGAGGTTGGCCAGAAATTATTAGACCGTATCGCCTGGTGGGAAGAGTACACACGCGGACAACACGGTCAGTTCAATGGTGTGGTGGCGCCCGGTAATCAAGCGGGCGGTTTAGCCAACATCTTTGAAAAATCGTTGGGGTCAGCCATGAAAGGCGGCAGCACACCCTTGCAACAAGTGTACGAGTACGCAGAGCAGATCACTGAGCCAGGTTTTGTGTTTATGGATTCGCCCGGTTACGACCCGTGCGCGGTGACGGGGCAGATTGCCAGCGGCGCAAACTTGATTTGCTTTACGACGGGCAGGGGCTCGATGTTTGGTTCGAAGCCTGCGCCCACAATTAAGTTGGCATCAAACACACCGATGTTTACCCGTCTTGAAGAAGACATGGATATTAACTGTGGCAAGATTTTGGATGGCCTGCTGGATGTGCAACAGATGGGCCAAGAGATCTTTGAACATATCTTGCGCACAGCCTCAGGTGAAAAATCAAAGAGTGAATTACTCAATTTAGGCGATAACGAATTTGTGCCGTGGCACTTAGGGATCGTGAGTTAAAAATTAATAGGAGCAACACCATGCCTGATTACACCAACCGTTTTAAACAATCACTGAAAGCTGGGAAACCAAACATTGGTTTGTGGATTTCGATCCCAGATGCGTTCACTACCGAAGTCTGTGCGACAGCAGAGTTTGACTGGATGTTGCTTGATGGCGAACACACGCCAACGGATCCGTTGACGATCATGTCGCAATTGCAAGCCTGTGCTGCGTACAACACGCAGGCAGTTGCTCGTCCGCCGATTGGTGAAACGCACTTGATCAAGCAGTTGCTTGATTTAGGGGTGCAAAGCCTGCTGATCCCCATGGTGGATACAGCCGAGCAGGCTGCTGAGTTGGTGAAGGCGGTGCGTTATCCGCCCCACGGGATTCGCGGCGTGGGCTACGGCTCGGCGCGCGTGTCGCGTTGGGACTCGCGTAAAGATTACGTGAAGGGCGCTAATGACGAGATCTGTTTGCTTGTGCAAGTTGAAACACAAACTGGGTTGAATAATCTTGAAGCGATCTGCGCGGTTGAAGGTGTAGATGGCGTATTTTTAGGCCCTTCAGATTTGTCTGCTGCGCTCGGTCACTTGGGTAATCCAGGCCATCCTGATGTGGTCAGCACAATTGAGAAATCGATTGCAGTGATTTTGAAACACAAAAAAGCAGCCGGGATTTTGACGCCAGATCGCGCGCTTGCCAAACGTTATCTTGAACTTGGTTGCACCTTTGTTGCGGTGGGAGCTGATGCGCGAGTGTTGGCACTTGGCGTTCGTGAACTGCGGTCAGCGTTTAAATAATACACGCGGTCGTTTCGGTTTGATCTGACGAAAAGCCGCGCAGGTTAGCGGATCGTCAGATCAAGTCATCTCAGAAATACTGCGAGCCCGATACTCATACTGCCAGACCAGCTTTTCTTGTCGTTGATCAGGTTCGTGCTGCGGCTTCATCCATCAATTGTTGATTCAAGCCGCGTAGCAATACCAACATGAGTTCGCAACGCGGCACGCTGATATTGTGCTGGCGTGCAAACTCAACCACCTGACCCAAGATGGCGTCGTGTTCAAGTGAACGCCCAGCCATCACGTCTTGCAGCATCGAAGCAGTGTTTGAGCCGGGGCGTTTTCTCGGTGCGACTAACTCTTCGAGGTCAACCTTGCCGCGTAAATCTGTGCCGCAGGCTAAGGCGACTTCTAAGACTTCAAGCATGACCTTGCAGCGTTCTGCACGCACTTCTGGGCTGGCTGTCATCTTTGCCGTTGGCAAGCGCGTCAGGGCTGCCACAGGATTCAAGCCGCAATTGATCAGCAGCTTGTGCCAAATGTCGTATCTCAGATCCGTCGCTGCCACACCATTGATATTGGCGGCCTGAAAGGCCTGAACCAAACGATCAACACGAGGCGAGGGTGCGCTATCGGGTTCACCAAACACCCAACGGTCGCCCATCGCGGTTTTGATGACGCCGGGCTCGATCACTTCATTGGGTGAGTAAATCACGCAGCCTAACGAGCGATCCTTCAAACGCGACCAAAGCTCGCCACCTGGGTCGACGCATTCAAGATGCTCTTGGGCGTTGCTCGTGCCTTTGTTCCACCACCAGGGGATCCCGTTGACGGCAAACACCGCCACGCCATCCTTGGCCAACAAACGCTCAATGGCAGCCGCTGCGCCGGGCAAGGCTTGTGCCTTTAAGGTCACTAGAACCACATCTTGAGGCGGCAGCGAGGCCGGGTCATCGGTGGCGGCAAATGGGCGGCCGGTGTAGATTTCTTCACCCCGAAACACCTTCAAGCCATTTTGCTGAATCGCCCGCAAATGCGCGCCGCGCGCGACCAACGATACCTCGTCATGGCCAGCCGTAATCAACCGCGCCGCCAAATGACCACCTACAGCACCCGCACCGTAAATACAAATCTTCATGAATCAACCTAAGTCAGCAAAAGAACCAAGCCTCGCATTATCCGGCTGGCGGTATATCACGCAAGTCGTAAAAACATTACTTTACATAATATACATTATGCGTATTATCCTAATGGATAAAAAGGGCATTTGCACTTGCTTTCGCAATACAAATGCCCTCGCAATCTATTTAATTACCCGTGAACTTTGGCGGACGTTTTTCTGAAAATGCCAGAATTGCCTCTTTGTAATCTTGTGTCGTTTGCACCAACGCTTGATTGGCTGCCGCCATATCCAACGAAGTATGTAACGGCACGTGTTGCGAATCACGAATCAGGCGTTTGCTCGCACGCGAAGATTGCACAGGATGCGCAGCAATCCGTTGTGCAAGCTTTCGCGCCTCGACCATCAGATCGGCGTCGTCGACCACCTTTGACACCAAGCCAATCTTAGCTGCTTCCTCGCCATCAATAAAGTCGCCCGTAAAGGTCATTTCGTAGGCCTTTGAAAGACCGACCGCACGGGGCAAAAACCAGGCACCGCCGTCACCTGATAACAAGCCTACGCGCAAAAAGCTTTCACCAAACTTGGCGTTGCGTGCGGCGATACGAATATCGCACATGGTCGCCAGGTCAAGCCCGGCACCGATTGCGGCCCCGTTGACGGCTGCAATAGATGGGGCTTCAAGGTTATACAAGGCCAAAGGGATCCGCTGAATCCCTTCTTGATAAAACCGACGCACTTCAGTCGGCGTTTTAGGTTTGTTGTCGGTGGCGCGATCTTTCATCTTTTTTACGTTGCCGCCAGATGAAAAGCCCTCGCCCGCGCCCGTCAAAATGACGCAACCCACCGACAAATCGGCGTTGATACGTGCCACATGGGCAACGATGGCCTCAATAATAGCTGGCGATAACGCGTTGCGGGTATCGGGTTCATTCAAGGTTAGTGTGACAACACCACCATCCTGCTCATAGGTCACTGCATCAGTCATCTTAAAATCCTACTTTGAAAGTGATTCTTTTTTGATCGCGTCTTGCCAGCGGGTAGTTTCTGTTGCGATATGGTTCTTCAAATCGTCTGCGCTACCCATTTTGACTGCCGTCGCAAAACCGGCAAGGCGGTCTTGCATCGCCTGCGTCTTTAGCGCCGTATTCACGCTTGTGTTGAGCTTGGCCACGATCTCAGCGGGGATCCCCGCTGGGCCTAACAAAAAGAACGAAATGTCAGGCGTCATGGTTGGAAAACCGGCTTCGATGGCGGTTGGGACATCAGGCAGCGCACTCAGACGTTTTTCACCTGTCACCGCAAGCACGGTCACTTTGCCGCCTTTCGCGAGCGGCAGCACCGAGGCTGACGTTGTAATCCACAACTGGATACGCCCTGCCAACACGTCAACCTGCGCGTCTGAAGTGGCCTTGTACGGCACCATCACCATGTCGACATCAGCGCCAGCTTTGAACATGGCGCCCAAAAAGGCAGACATGCTGCCATTTGGGCCGTTGTAATTCATCTCACCAGGTTTGGCTTTGGCCAGGGCAGCCAATTCTTTCAGTGTTTTTGCAGGGACGCTAGGCGGCACCGACAGCACGTACGGTAAGCCCGCTACAAAAGCAATCGGCGTGAAATCTTTCGACATGTTGGTTCGAATCGTGTTCGAGACCTGATAAATAATGCTGCTCGTGCTCGTTAGAATGATCGTATAGCCATCCGGTTTGGCCTGGGCAACATAATCCATCGCAATGTTACCGGTCGCGCCCGCTTTGTTCTCAACGACAAACGTCATGCCTAATTGTTCGGTGAGTCGCTGCCCTATTTCACGCGCAATCATGTCATTGCCGCTACCTGGGCCATAGGGCACGATGATCGTCACTGGCTTGCTCGGATAAGGTTGAGCCGATACGTTCGTGCCCGCCAAACCGCTGAGCACACAGAAAAAAAGAACAGCACAAGCACGTATATTCATTTTCATGGTGTCTCCTGATTATTTTTTTTATATAAAGGATCGTACAAAACTTCTACGATTTAAATCTATTGCTGTGCAAACCATACCTACTCTTGCCTCGCTGCGCAATACTCGCTCGCCCGATTGACAGTGACGCCAGAATAGCTTTTTACT
Source organism: uncultured beta proteobacterium (assembly GCA_903932425.1). Classification (GTDB taxonomy): domain Bacteria; phylum Pseudomonadota; class Gammaproteobacteria; order Burkholderiales; family Burkholderiaceae_B; genus Zwartia. The sequence goes on from CAIZGG010000139.1 coordinate 7,132, forward strand.
TGGGCTCTAAGCCGGCCTCTTTTGCAATCTTCGAAAAGCGCGCAATTTCTTCAAGTTGATAGCGCCTCATTTGTTCGGCGTTATACGGCAGCAGTTCGACCAACACCTGATCGGCGTACTCTTTGGCCACCGGTGCAGCTAGAACAGTTTGCAGCGCGTCTTCTAGTTTTTTAGTAATCGGCTCAGGTGTATCACTGCGCACGTAAAATGAGGTCCAGGTGTAGTTAGTGAAATCTGGAAAGCCACTTTCAGCAACCGTCGGTACCTCAGGAAAATCTGGATGCCGCTTATCCGAAGACAACGCCAAGGCTCTGAATTTGCCGGACTTCAGCAAGGGTACCGCGCCGTTAAAGCTGATAATCCCAAAATCAAGCTGATTACCGAGCAGGCTTACCATGATTTCGCCTGCACCTTTGTAGGCGATATTCTCAAACTTCACACCCGCAACATTCGCCAACCAGGCCAGTGACAACTGGTACCCAAGCGCATAGGTTCCGCCGTTCAAGGGCACCGGCGATGCCTTGGCTGCGGCAAGCAAGTCGGTAAAGCCTTTGTACTTAGAATCTTTCGCGACAACAATCACGTTGACACCGCGTGTCAAGCCACCAATCGGCTTGAAGTCTTTGACGGCGTCGTACGAAAGTTCTTTGAGCATGATCGGGTTCACCGCCATCAGCGAGTTACTACCCATCAAAATCGTATAGCCATCGGCTGGCGCCGCTTTGACCGTGTTCATCGCTAACATTCCGGACGCGCCGGTTTTGTTTTCAACTAAAAAACTTTGGCCGAGATGTTTAGCGAGCAAATCTCCAAAAAAACGCGAGGCGTGATCGGCCCCGCTACCCGCTGAAAATGGCACGATGACTTTGACAGGGCGCGTTGGGTAATCAGATTTTTGCGCATGGCCGGCACTGACCCAAAGGGCCAAAAACAGTGCCAGCCAAACCTTAGATAAAACACGTTTCATCGCAAAACGCCTTAGATCACTTCTTCTTTTTTCAACGCTTCGAGTTCAGCTGCCGAAAGCCCCAGCCAGTCAGAATAAATTTCTTTATTGTGCTGGCCAAGGTCTGGGCTGGCGATGGTGTTGACACGATCAGCGCCGTGAATCACGAGCGGTGTATGAGGCAACACCACACGACCTAAGTCTTTATCGTCAAACCATTCCAGCATGCCGCGCTCGTGCATGTGTTTGTCGTTCATGACTTCAAGCAAATCGCGCACAGGGGCAGCCGGGAAACCGTGCTTTTTGCTTAAGGCAAACAACTCGGCACGCGGCAGGCTTTCTGTCCAACGCGTAATTTCATCGTCGGTGTCAGAGATATTTTGTACACGCAACTTGTTGCTTTCGAAACGTGGGTCTGTGCTGAGGTCTTCACGGCCCATCGCGGCTAACAAGTTTCGCCAGTGCGGTTCGGTCACGCAAACGATGGCAATGTAACCATCCTTTGCTGGGTAAACGTTGTAAGGGGCCAAGGCGAGCCCACCATGACGGTTACCGACGCGCGGTGGCACCACCCCAACAGACTTATGCGTGATCCCCATATTCGAAGCAAGCGTCGGATAGGCAGTTTCTTGCATCGACACTTCAACCAAGCGCCCCACTCCAGTTTGCGAACGCTCGTAAAGCGCGGTCATGATCCCCGCATACAAATGCACGCCGCTTAAGAAATCGACGATTGAAGCGCCTGCACGCAATGGTGGGCCATCGGGCGTACCCGTCACACTCATGATGCCCGAGGCGGCTTGGATCGTGACATCCATTGCCAGGTTATCGCGATCGGGACCAGACAAACCATAGCCAGTACCCGAACCATAGATCAAGCGCGGGTTGAGTTCATGCAAGACCGACCAGCCCACGCCCAAGCGATCCATCACGCCTGGTGCAAAATTTTCAACCACGATATCAGCACGCTTGACCAGCTCTTTGAACAACTCACGACCCTTTGCTGTTTTTAAGTTCAGGGTGATGCCACGTTTATTGGTGTTGAGCATCGCCATCGGCAGCGAGGCGCCACCACTAACCTTCGCACGTATGCGCGAGGGTTCGCCGTTTAGCGGTTCAATCTTGATGACATTAGCACCCGCTTTTGCCATCAAAAATGTCGCGTAAGGGCCTTGATAGATTTGAGTCAGGTCAATGACCGTAATCCCAGCCAACGGCGTATTGGCGCGTGGGGTGTGTGGCGTTGCGTTTGCCATGATTTAGCGCGCCTCTTTAATGATTTTTTTGGCAATCGACATGCGATGAACTTCAGAGGGCCCTTCGTATACGCGCATCACACGCACGCGCTGCGCCATCAACTGCAGCGGTAGTTCTTTGGTGACGCCCATTGCACCGAGGGTTTGCATCGCGTGATCCAATACTTCAGCAGCCATCTCGGTGGCGTACACCTTAATCATCGAAGCTTCAGTGCGCACGTCGATGCCTTGATCTTGCTTGCGCGCGGCATCTTGCACCATCAGACGACAGGCATGCATCTTCATGGCCGCATCAGCAATCCACCACTGAACGGCCTGACGATCGGAAAGCAGTGCGCCAAAGGTTGTGCGTTGTTTAGCATGACTCACCATCATGTCTAACGCGCGGCGGCACATACCGATACACCAGGTACCGATCTGTAAACGACGAACCACCAGTCGCAATTGCATGGGGGCAAAGCCGGCGCCGATTTCGCCTAAGACATTTTCTTCAGGGATCCGGCAATCTTCAAACACTAATTCATAGGTGCGATGTCCGCCAAGCATGGGGATCTCGCGCAAAATCTCAAAACCGGGAGTGCCTTTTTCAACGATAAAGGCGGTGATGCCTTCGTGGCGTTTACCGGCGCCTACACGCGCCATGACGATCACAAAATCAGCGGCGGGCACTTTACTGACCCAGATCTTGCGACCATTGATCACCCACTGATTGCCAACTTTTTCAGCGCGCGTAATCATGCCTGAAGGGTCGCCACCAGCATTAGGCTCAGAAATCGCAATCGCTGACTTGGCAGTCCCAGCCGCGTACGGTTCAAGGTATTTCTTTTTTTGCTCTGGCGTGCCAACAGACAGCAACATGTGCATATTGGGCGAGTCAGGCGGAAACACGAACGGCGTCACCGTGCGGCCCAATTCTTCGTTCAGCGCCATCCAGGTTGTCGCCGAAAGGTTCGCGCCACCCAGTTCTTCAGGGGCATCCAAGGCCCACAGACCTAATTCTTTACATTTTTTTAGTAAAGGTGCCTCTTCTTCAGGCAGCAATTTTAATGGTTGACCCTTGATTTCTCGGTCTAGGATTGCCGACTCAAGCGGCATCAACTCTTGGTCAACAAACTTTGCGACCAGGTCGATGATCATACGTGCGTCGTCGGCTTGTTCTGCGGTACTTTGTTCTTGGCTCACCCTACTCTCCTCATACGATAGCTACTATCTTAGCTGATTGGATCACCTCAGTTGTTCTTGACCCTTCCCGGCTCCGTTAACGTTCGCGGTGCACCGGCATACTCGGTTGCACACAACGCTTGGCGCAGGCCGCTTCGGTGCAGCCTGACACCTGAACTGTGCTGCCCTCAGTTGCGCTTCGCTCTGCCGTAGCCTATGATTGGTTTACAACAAGGCTTCGAGCATTGAGGGTATCAAAATCCCCTGGATTCGGGCCATCAAAAATACCGGAGAACAAACCATGACACACCAGCCAAACGATGGCTATTACGAAGTTTTATGGCCGCGCAGCGCGATGCAAGTACAAGGCAAATCTTTGGCTAAGCGCCTTGATACGCTTGCGGGTAAAACGATTGTTCAGCTTTGGGATTATGTCTTTAAAGGCGACCAGGTCTTTGCCGCGCTAGAAGACAGCCTCAAAGAAAAGTATCCCGGGGTCAACTTTGTGCACTGGAGCGTTTTGGGCAACACGCACGGCCCTGACGAGCGTCAGATATTGGCCGATTTACCTAGGCGCCTCAAAGAACTGAAAGCCGATGCCGTCATCTCAGGGATGGGCTGCTGAGGCAGCTGCACGCCCGCCGTGTTGCGGGCGAGTGCAGTCTGTGAAGAGGCTGGCGTGCCAAGCTCTTCGCTTGTAAGTCAAGGCTTTTTAAAGCTTGCCGAGGCGTCGTCAATCGGCTTGGGCTTGCCGAGCATGCCGGTCGCTTTGGTGCCGGGTCATCCGGGTGCGCAAAGTGCGGCGATGTTGCGGCGCAATATTCTTGAGATCACCACAGCAGAGGTCATCAAGAACTTAACCGATGCCAGTGGTACTGGGCAGCACACCGCAGAACCACTTGCCCAAGACATCGTGTTTAAGGGGGGCTTTGATGCTGTCAATCAATACTTTCTTGAAAACGAGTGGAGCGACGGCCTGCCGATTGTGCCCCCTACCCGCGCCAAGGTAGCAGAGTTTCTTCAATATACAGACCACGCAGCGAGCGATGTCTTAGGTGTCTTGTTGCCCGACAACCGAGCAGCCACAATCTGGAGCATCGCCGTCAACGGTGTGATGGCGGGTTGCCGCCCTGAGTACATGCCGATCTTGGTTGCGCTGGTTCAAGCCATGGCTGACCCTGCTTATGGTGTTGAGCACAGCGGCAACACCCCAGGTGGCGAGACGCTCATTATTTTGAATGGCCCGATTGTTCAGCAACTGGGCTTTAACTATAAAGAAAACGTTTTGCGTGATGGCTTTCAGCCCAACACCTCGGTGGGTCGGTTCTGGCGTTTATATCTGCGTAACGTTGCGGGTTTTTTATTGCATAAAAATGATAAGGCAACCTTCGGCAATACGTGGCGCGTGGTCGCCGCTGAAAATGAAGAGGTCTTGAAAGCCATTGGGTGGAGCCCAACCAGCGTTGAGATGGGGTTCAAAGCAACAGATAACACGGTGACCATTGCGCGCTATACCGGCGGTAACGTGATCGCGTCGGTCTCAGGCAGCACGCCAGAAGAAATCATGCCCATCCTTGCCGATGCTATTGCCCGGCAAAACTCCTGGCAGATCACCTTTACCGTGGGAGGTGCCTATGGCACCTTGCGGCCGCTCGTCTTGCTTAGCCCTATTTTGGCTGAAGCGATCGCTAGCAGTGGTTGGTCGAAGCAAGACGTCAAACAGTATTTGTTTGAACATGCACGACTCCCAGCCTGGAAGTTTGAACATATGCTACGTGTCTGGGCCGACAAGCCTATTTGGAATCTGACTGAAGAGTACGAGGCCGGTCGGATCCCGAAGGTGTTTTGCGAGTCTGATGATCCGAATCGTCTGGTGCCACTTGTTACGTGCGCGAGCGATTTCATGGTCGCGGTCACAGGCGATCCGCTACGCACCAACGCGTATGTATTTGCGCACAACGGCAGGCTTGGCTATCCAGTTGGTAAATTGATTGAGTTACCGGCCAACTGGAGTTTTTAAAGTAATGTTCTGAAGCCCTCGGCCGCCTTCGGGGCCGAAGGAATTTCAACACCCGATAGGTCTAGAATACAGACATCTAGAAAGGAGTCCTCAATGAATGCTGAAAAAAATCTGAGCCCATCCATGCTACGCGTCCTGCACCCCGCTGTTGAGCCCCACACACCGGTGAAGAACCCCCATGACCTCATCCCCGAAGGCGCTAAAGCGCAGGGGCTGCGTTACCTCGCCCCTCGCCTCTCAAGCTTAGCCGGCAAGCGGCTTGCGTTGCTCGATAACAATAAGGTCAATGCGCGTGAACTTTTAACCGCGTTCGGCAAGCAATTGAACGAGCAGTTTGGTTTGAGTGAAATCAAGATGTGGCGCAAACCGACCTCGGCAGCACCGGCTCCGTTTATCACAGAGATCACAGCTTGGAAACCTGATCTCATGCTGACTGCCTCAGGTGACTGAGGGTCGTGCTCGTCGTGGAGTGTCCACGACTCGCACACGATAGAGTCTTTGGGGATCCCCACAGTGACGTTCGTGACACAACCCTTTCGAGGGATCGCCGCAACACGTTCGAAATCTTTAGGGCTTCCTGATCTGCCAATTTTGCTGATTGAGCATCCCTTGGCGAATCGTACTTTAGAAGAAATCGCAATCATCGCTCAACAGCGTTCAGGCGATGTCCTACAGTTTTTAACCTCGGAGAGCTCGACATGAGCGCCCATGCAACAGTGCTCGAGTTAGACCTGTCAGACGACACGTTGCAAGACTATTTTTTGCATCAAGGTTGGACCGACGGTTTACCTGTGGTCGCTCCGACGTCTGAGCGCGTGGCGGCAATGATTGCGGGCAGTGGCTTAGCGGGTGATGTCGAGATCGCTGCCATTGCGCCGGGCTACGCCTTATGCAGTGTCGAGAAACTGGCGATCAATGCCGTCATGGCGGGCTGCAAGCCGAGCTATATGCCCGTGTTGGTGGCTGCGCTCAAGGCGATGGCCGTGCCCAAATTTAATTTATCCGGAATACAGTCAACCACACATCCCGTAGCACCGATGTTTGTTGTGAATGGCCCCATTCGTCATGAAATTGAATTGAACTGTGGCTCAAATGTCTTTGGTCAAGGTTTTAGAGCCAACGCGACGATTGGGCGCGCGATTCGCCTCGTGCTCATGAACATCGGGCAAGGTATCCCGGGCAAGACTGATATGGCCACACACGGCACGCCTTGCAAATTTAGTTTTTGCGCCGGTGAAAATGAAGAGCAAAATCCGTGGGAGCCCTTTCACGTTGAGCACGGTTTGGCCAAAACCGACAGCAGCGTGTTGGTGCATGCGGCCGAAGCGCCCCACAACGTGCAAGACCACGCCAGCGCCAACGCCTCAGAACTTTTATTGATGATCTCTGATGTGATGATGACCATTGGCGGCAATAATATGAGTTCGGGTGGTGAAATGCTGCTGGTGCTTGGCCCTGAACACGCTGCGATTTTAGCTAAACACGGCATGAGCAAAGATGACGTACGGCACGATTTGCACGCTCGCATGAGATTGCAATTGAGTCGCGTCAGTGAAGGTTGTCAAGAATGGTATCGCACCAAACGTAAAACCTTTAATGTGGCACCTGGCACGACGCATATCCCCTATTTAGACGAGGCATCGCAAATTCAAATTGTGGTGGCAGGTGGTCAAGGTTTGCATTCGATAGTCGTACCAAGTTTTGGAATATCGCATTTTGTACTTGAAAAAATCACCTGACCAACACAGTCAACATCGAGCAAAAACGTTTTTTAGCACACAATGATTGTTGCAACTGCAGGCCATATCGATCACGGCAAAAGCACTCTGGTCAAAGCGCTGTCTGGTGTCGAGACCGACCGCTTGCCCGAAGAGAAGACCAGAGGAATCTCGATCGACCTGGGGTTTGCTTATCTGGCCTTGCCCAATACCCCGGTCATTGGTTTTGTCGATGTGCCGGGCCATGAACGTTTTGTGCGCAATATGCTGGCAGGCGTGTGTGGCATCGACTACGTCATGCTGGTGGTCGCCGCCGATGACGGCGTGATGCCACAGACGATCGAGCATTTAAGCATTGTGAGCTTGCTCGGTATTCGTACGGGTGTTGCTGTCTTGACGAAAACTGATCGTGTCTCTGTTGCGCGAGTCAGCGAAGTGCGCGAACAAGTACGCGCCTTGTTACAGAGCGCAGACCTTGCTGCGTTTGACATTGTCGAATGCTCGGCAGTCACACAACTGGGCGTAAACGACTTACGCGAACGCCTCGCAATAGCCGCGCGTGACATTCAACGCACTGAAGTTGAGGGGCGCTCTTTTCGGTTCGCAGTCGATCGCGCATTCTCGATTATTGGCAGTGGCACCGTTGTTACCGGAACAGTCTTTAACCATCGCGTACAAGTGGGCGACCGCCTCACGCTCACCCCCGGTGGGCAAAGTGTGCGAGTGCGCGGAATTCATATCAATAGCGTGGCGGTCGTTCAGGCGTCTGCTGGCGAGCGCTGCGCGTTAAACCTCGCTGGTGTCAGCGCCCAAGAGTGCGGTCGCGGGGACTGGGTTGTTGAACCCCATTTGCACTGCCCGACCACGCGTGTGGATGTCAGCTTGTCAGTGTTGAACGCTGAGACGCACGCCCTGAAGCATTGGACCGAGGTGCATGTACATCTGGGCACCACGGAAGTCGTTGCCCGAGTCTCCATTCAGCGAGGCGCCTCGATTGAACCTGGCGCAAGCGGTCATGCTCAGTTGGTGTTAAGCCAACCCATTGCCTGCTTAAACGGTGATCGGTTGATTATTCGAGATCAATCCGCGCAACGCACGCTTGGCGGAGGCGTTGTGCTCGATCCGTTTGCGCCAGCAAGAGTACGAAACAAAGTGGTGAGGCAAACCGAGCTTGCTGCGCTTTCGCTGACGGATCCTGCGGCGGCGCTCAGTGCCCTGCTCGCCTGTCGCTCAGAGACCGGAGTTGACCTCGAGCACTTTGCACGTAGTTTTAATGTGACTCAAAGCGTCACGGCCAAACTGCTGGTCAGCGCAGACGCCTGCATCGTCGCCAAACTACCGACCTACGCGTTATTGAATACTTCGATTAAACAACTCGGCGCAAAGGTCTCACTTGCCTTGCAGCAATATCATCAAGCGCAGCCACAAGCCTTGGGCCTAAGCCTGACAGAGTTACGCAAGCAAACAGTACCTGGAATGAATGCCAGCGTGTTTAACGCCTTGGTACGCTACGTTGCGACAGAGCAAAAAATTATCCTGAGTGGTGCCCTTGTGTCGTTGGCCGCGCATCAGTCAAGCGCCAATGCCGCTGATCAATTGATGTGGCAAAAGATTCAACCCACGCTCGCAGCAATGGGGCCCAAAGGATTAACGGCTGCTGACATCGCAGACGCGACAGGCTTGAAAATCTTAGTCTTGACCGAAATGTTGCATCGAAAGGTTAAGCAAGGAGAGCTCTTTCGGGTGAGCTCTGAACGCTTTTATTTGCGTGCAAACTTTATTCATTTTGCTAAGCTCGCCCGCGACTTGGCATTTACCAGTCCAACGCAAACCTTTATCGCTGCGCAGTTTCGGGATCAGGCGGGTGTCAATCGCACCCTCGCCATCGAAATTTTAGAAGTTCTTGACCGCCTTGGAGTCACGCAACGCGTGGGCGATACTCGCAAACTTTTCAAACCGCTTGAAGTCGTGTTTGCTATTGATTGACGATGTTTGCGTCTTTAATGACCTTGCCCCATTTCAGCGTTTCAGCCTCGATAAACGCCTTAAAGGCCTCGGGGGTGCTGCCAACCGGGTCAGCGCCACTGACTGCGAGTTTTTGTTGCACCTCTGGCATCGCGAGTACTTGATTGATGGCCACGCTGAGTTGCTGCACGATCGACCCCGGGGTACCTGCGGGCACCATGGCGCCACTCCACGAGGTTGCGACGTAGCCGTCAAACCCAGCCTCGATCATGGTCGGAACCTCAGGCAGTAAAGGGCTACGCACGGCGCTTGTGACCGCGAGCGCTCTGAGTTTGCCCTGCTTCACGTGTTCGATCATGCCAGGCATTGTTGGAAACGCGACCTTCACCGTTCCACTTAATAAATCTACAATTTGCGGACTGGTTCCTTTGTAGGCAACATGCACGAGGTCGACACCGGCGCGAGCTTTAAACCATTCTGCCGCTAAGTGAGGCGAGCCACCGGTCCCTGACGAGCTGTAGCTCAGCTCACCCGGATGCTTCTTGATGTAGTCAATCAACTCTTGCACGGAAAAAATCGGTAAGGATGGGTGCACAAGTAGAAAGCTAGTCACTGAAGTGGCTTGCGACACCGCCACAAAGTCTTTAAACAGGCTGTAACTTAAGCTGGGAAATAACGAAGCACTGACTGCTGTACCGATCGAGACCCAAAAAATGGTGTAACCATCGGGCGCAGCCCTCGCTGCAAGCTCAGCGCCGATGTTGCCGCTTGCCCCGGGCTTATTTTCAATGACGACGGCCTGACCCAATACCTCGGCTAATTTTTGCCCAACAATTCGAGCCGGAACGTCGGTTGAGCCTCCAGGAGGATATCCGACGATGATCTTGACAGCCTTTGTTGGGTAAGCCTGAGCCCGCACAGCAAACGAGCTTATCGCGGTACAGACGCCAAGCACCATGAGCAAAAACAATCGTGCAATGCGTATTTTCATCGATTCCTACCGAGTAACACCTTGTTTAGAGCCCAAAGCGGCCAAAAAGCGGCCTCACCTGAACATAGCACCTGTTGGCTGTATTTTGCGTTTAAAAGTAACACGTTCAGCCAAGCATTGAATTAAAATCTACACGTCGTACGTGCTGGACGTTCGTACGCACTGGACGTTAGTCCACAGGCCCTCACGCCTTAAGACTTTGGGTCAAGGCAACGCACTCGACCGCAAACATTTTTAGAGAACGCATCTTATGAACCGCTTTGACGACGCTGGCAAACTGCTCCTCCGACTCACGATCGGCATTCTGCTGTTGATGCACGGGTTGTTCAAGCTCGCGAACGGCATTGATACGATCACGGCGCTTGTCGTGGCCCAAGGCTGGCCAGCGTGGCTCGCCTTTGGCGTCTTTATTGGTGAAATTATCGCGCCCTCATTGTTAATTATTGGCGTGCTAACCCGCGCAGGGGCGCTAGTGATCGTGTTTAACATGGCGCTAGCTGTTTATTTAGCGCATGCTTCGCAGATTTTAAGTCTCACCAAAACGGGTGGCTGGGCACTTGAACTTCAAGGCCTGTTTTTACTGGGCGCCTTAGTGGTTGCCCTCTTGGGGGCCGGGCGCTTTAGCCTGGGCGGCAGCCACGGCCCGATGAACTAATTCAAGCCCGTGTCAACACACGCGAGGCTTGGGGTCGCAGCTTAATTGGGCTCCATGCCAAAGCGGGCTTTGGCCTTCAACTGAGCCAATTCAAGGTCGAGTTGTGCCTTGGCTTGTTGAATGCAGTCAGCCTGCTCAGAAGGATGAACCGCTTTGCAAGCGTTTAGCGCCTCATGATGAGCCGCCACGGATTCTTTTCTTGCAGTTTCAAACCTTTGCTCAAGCGTCACGTCTTCTTGCGTCCAGCGTTCAGGCTCTGGCTCTGGCCATTGAATTTCAGGTGGCGGCGGTAAGGGCAATGCGGCTTGTGCTTGCGCAAAAGAGCTATTTAGAAATGCAAGACAGGCCAGTAACCCTGTCACAGCTAGGGTAATTCGCCTACGTAAAAAAACTGTTTTCATCGCTCATTCCACACATAACTTGGTACTCTTAGTAATGTACGCTTTTTTTTCACTGGTTTTAATAGGATCTTTGGCGATGCTCAGAAAAAAAAATCTATTAGCGGGCTTAAGCCTGGTGCTCTGTCTGTTACAGAGCACGGTCGCGTTGGCTGAACTCAAGGTGGGCGCAACCGCTCCGAGTTTTTCCGCGCCCGCTGCATTGGCGGGGCAAACCTACCAGTTCGTGCTCGCTGAGGCTCTTAAAAAGGGTCCGGTTGTGGTCTATTTTTACCCAAAGGCCTTTACAACCGGCTGCACAATTGAGGCCCAATTGTTTGCTGAGGCCACCGATAAATTTGCTGAGCTGAAAGCCACCGTGATTGGGGTATCCGCAGATGATCTGGATACCTTGAAAAAATTCTCACAAGGCCCCTGTGGCGGAAAGTTTGCCGTAGCTGCCGACCTCGACCGCAGCATCATTAAAGCGTACGACGCAGGCATGATGATCAAGCCAGACATGGCGAGTCGTATTTCGTATGTTGTCACGCCTGATTCAAAAGTACTGTTCGTGCATAGCGGCATGAACCCCGACCAGCACGTCAGCAACACGCTAGCTGCTCTCCAAGCCTGGCAAGCGAAAAGGTAAGTTTTATGACGGTTGTTTGTTGGTTTAGAACTGATCTGCGTGTTAGTGATCAGCCCGCCCTGGCAGCGGCGGCTGCGCAAGGCCCAACCATTGGTTTGTTTATCGCCTCACCTGAACAATGGCGCCTACACAACGATGCACCGCTAAAAGTTGACTTTTGGTTACGTGCTGTCAAGCATCTACGGGTCGAACTTGAAGCGCTTAACATCCCACTCAAAATTCTCGTGATCGACCGCTGGGAGGATGCGCCCGAAGCCTTACTGGCTTTTTGTCAGCATCATCAGGTGGAACAGGTCCATTGCAATCGGGAACACGGTGTAAACGAGCGTAAGCGCGATCGGGCGTCGTACAGCTTGCTGGCGCAGCACAATATAGCCTTGCAAGGGCATCACGGCGGCACCTTACTGATCCCGGGTAGTGTCAAGACCGGCGCCGATGCCTATTACCGCGTGTTTACGCCTTTTGCAAAAGCCTGTCGAGAAAAACTACGTACCGCACCCTACCGAATCACTCAAGCGATTAAAAAGCAGTCGAAGGCTGGGTTACCAGACTCAGACGACTTTCCTCAAGCACTCAAAGCACTGCTCGAGGTGACTCCCGAAGGTTTGCAAAAGGCGTGGCCAGCAACGACTCAGGCAGCGCATGAGCGGCTGACACAGTTTGCCCAGACGCGCATGGCAAAGTACCAACCCGATCGCGATTTTCCGGCGATACCGGGTACGAGCGTACTCTCGCCCTACCTTGCAGCGGGCTTAATTTCGGCTGGGCAATGCCTTCATGCAGCGATGGTTCAAAATCATGGCGAAACGGACACCGGACAACGAGGTATTGTTGTTTGGATTAATGAATTGTTATGGCGCGAGTTCTATCAACACTTGCTCTATGGTTACCCGACGCTGTCGATGCATCAGCCCATGCGACCTGAGACCAATGCGGTTGTGTGGCGCGAAGCCCCAGAAGACTTCAACGCCTGGACCCAAGGCCGCACCGGCGTACCCATTGTGGATGCGGCGATGCGTCAGCTTTTAGCTACGGGTTGGATGCATAACCGACTGCGAATGGTTGTCGCGATGTTCTTGACCAAAAACTTGTTGATCGATTGGCGTCAAGGCGAGGCGTTTTTTATGCAACATTTGATTGACGGTGAGCTGGCGGCTAACAATGGTGGTTGGCAGTGGAGCGCTTCCACAGGCGCTGATTCGGCACCGTACTTTAGGGTCTTTAATCCGATTAGCCAGTCTGAAAAGTTTGATCCTGAGGGTGCGTTCATCAAACATTGGATACCTGAACTTGCAACGCTCGGGGCAAAAGAGATTCATAACCCGAGTCCAATTTCGCGCAAGGCGCTTAACTATCCTGAACAGATTGTGGATCTTCAGAGTAGTCGAGTGCGTGCGATCGAAGCCTTTAAAAACTTGCGATAGAAACCATGAGCCTCTTAACCTTTAATGTCAAAACCATCCAGGGCGAGCTGCAGAACTTAAGCCAATACGAGGGCAAAGTCTTGCTGGTCGTGAATGTTGCCTCAAAGTGTGGCTTTACGGGGCAGTACGCGGGCCTACAAGCATTGCACCAAGAGTACGCTAGCCGAGGCCTGATTGTGATGGGGTTCCCGTGTGATCAGTTCGGCCACCAAGAACCGGGCAGCGACAGCAACATCTTGGCGTTTTGTGAAACCCAGTACAAAGTTACGTTTTCGATGTTCGCTAAAATCGAGGTCAATGGTGCCAACGCCGAGCCGTTTTACCAATGGCTCAAAACGAGTAAACCAGGTTTGCTCGGCACCGAGGCTATTAAATGGAACTTCACAAAGTTTTTAGTGAGCCGTAAAGGCCAGGTGCTTAAGCGTTACGCCCCAACCGATGCGCCCGAGTCACTGCGTGAAGCGATCGAACAGGCGTTAGCGCTTTAAGCCTCTTGCTTTGCACCAGACAGCGAATACACTTGCTGCCTCAATATCAAAAGGGTTCTATCATGGCGCCTCGCCTCGCTACTGCGTATCTAGTCTGCTTGCTGGTCGGAGGCTGCGCCAGCAAACCTACCGTACAGCAAGACATTACCCTAGCTGCGGCGGATGTGTCAGGTACTGTAAAAGCTGCGCCCGCTCGAAATTCTGCCCGTATTCCTCAGGATAATTCTGCCCGTATTCCTCAGGATAATGTCGCTCCAACAGCCGCACCCGCCGTGATGAGTGGCTCAGGAGCGGCGACCAATATTGTGTCTGATCCGTCTCTTGATATAAGCCGCGCTGGGACCGTACGTGCTCAAGCCGCCGAGGCGAGCCCTGTTGCGATTCCTAGCCCAGTGCGACAACCTACCCGGCTCGCTACAGCGGTCATGATTGAGCCTGTGTCAGCCGCGACAAATGGGCGCGATCAGGCGTCCGACTCGGCGTCAGGCAACAACGAGTCGTCAAGTTCGGTTGGAGCGGTAAGCACATCGGAAGCTACCCGCGCTGATAAGAAAATTGCCTCAAAGGTCTTAACCTTGAAGCGGACGAAACCAGATTGCAAAGGGGCAGAATGCCCTGTCCTGAACTTTAAACGTTTGACGTTTACAGGCTACGATCGCTTCAATTCCTTTCTTGAACAGACCCTGCTCTCGCTTGCACTGGTTGAAACCAACCGCGACAAGGCTTTTCGCGACCTTCCTGAGTTAGAGCTCTATTTCTTTAAAACCGCAAAACCACGCGAGGAGATCGCGTTGGCCTCAAGCGTGAAATACATGTCTGAGGAGGTCGTCGTTGTGCAGCTGGATAGTTATATTTTTACCGGCGGTGCACACGGGATCTCAACCACACAATACCTTAACTGGTTGCCCAGAACCGACAAGCTTTTGACGCTCGAATCTATGCTGTTGCCAGGCAAGATGCCCGCCTTCGATGAGGCTCTTAAAAAGCAGCATGCGCTTTGGTTAAAAAAGAATCCCCTGGCTAAAGAGGATCCGGCCGCTTACAACAAGCTCTGGCCGTTTGAGTCTAGCGACAATGTTGCCCTGCTTGAAAATGGCTTGGCAGTGACCTACGATCCCTATCGCCTGGCGCCCTACTCTTTTGGCAAACCGACGATTTACATCCCTTACCGAGATCTAAAGGGTATTTTGCGTCCTGAAGTACTGCCAAAAGGCTAAAACGAAAGAACCGGTCGAGCCAGACCGGCTCTTTGGGGCTGCACTGAGCTTATTGCTACTTGGACCGGTAATTTGAGGTTGAGCCGAGCTTATTGCTGCTTGGACCGGCTCATTGAGGTTGCGCTGAGTTCATTGCTGCTTGGTTTTGCGATTTGCAACAATTTTTTCAAGTGCTTTGGCTAGATCTTCTTTGCCGCGCGAACGCGCGACGTCGATCGCATCCTGAGCTTTGAGGTTTGAGAGACTTGGATCAGCACCACCGTTAATCAGCACCTGAACGGTTTCAACGCTATCGGCTCTGACCGCCAAGATCAGGGCTGTGTCACCTTCGGGCGTCAGTTCGTTGGGCAACGCGCCGCTTTCAAGTAAAAACTTAGCAACCTCAGAGCGGGCTTTGACTGCCGAATAATGCAGTGGCGTCCACCCCTCTTTGTTAACTTTGGCACCACTGGCGATCAATTTTTTAACTCTAGCTAAATCACCAATCAAGGCAACGTACATGAGCGGAGTTTCGTTGTACTGATTTGCGGCATTCACGTTAATTTTTGGCGCAGTGAGCAAGGCGTCAAAAACCTGCCATGCCCCATCACGTGTCGCTTGAATCAAACCCGTTTGTTGATTCGGGCTACGTGTATTGGGGTCAAACCCTGCCGTGAGCAACTCTTTTACGGCTGCAACGTTATCGTTGGCAACATACACCCAGTAATCTTTAACATTTGCCGCGTAAGCAGGACCGCTCAGTGCGAAACTGGCGCTGAGGGCGATCAATAACAGCCCCAAAAAACGGCGGCGAGAATGAACAATAAAAGTTTGCATGGTTTCAACTATCAAGAAAATTACTAAGTTTTAAAACCGGATATATTAAATTAATTTCTACCGTGAAGCTCTTGCAAGAATTGAGATAATAAGAATTTACTTTAAACAATTCACATTAAATAATTCACATTAATAAAACTACATATCTTTATGATAAATAACAATAAATGCAATTATTCGTTTGAAGCTACCAATGAATAAAATATCTAATAATTTTACTGAGGAATATACTTTATCTTATTGAATAAATTGAAAAAATTTGATGTTGAATGTGTCTCAATCTCTTTAAGTGAACAATTTCTAAGTTCGGCTATTTTTTCAGCAACATGAATAACTTTAGACGGATCGTTTAATTTTCCACGAAATGGGACGGGTGCTAGATAAGGCGAATCTGTTTCGATCAATATTCGGTTTAACGGCATGTTGCGGGCTACTTCTTGTAGGGCTGTCGCCGTCTTAAACGTCACAATTCCAGAAAAAGAGATATAAAAATTCATCTCCATCGCTGCCTGAGCGACTTCCCAAGACTCCGTAAAGCAGTGCATCACACCGCCCACTTCGTGGGCCCCTTCTTCTTGCATCAGGCGTAAGGTGTCCTCAGCGGCTGACCGGGTATGAATAATCAGGGGTAAACCACACTCACGGGCGGCCCGGATATGACATCTAAACCGCTCTCGCTGCCATTCGAGATCGCCCGATAACCGAAAGTAGTCCAACCCCGTTTCACCGATGGCGACAACCCGCGGGTGCGTGCTGCGTGCAACCAAATCACTCACCGAGGGTTCAACCGTATCTTCGTAGTCTGGATGCACGCCGACTGAGGCCCAAAGTGGTTCATGGCGCTCAACTAAGGCGATCAAAGCGGGCCAGTCTGGCAGATTGACACTGACACACAGGGCGTGCGACACCTGATTGGTTTGCATTCGCTGCAAAATGTCGGGCATTTGCTCGACTAGTTTTGGAAAATCAACGTGACAGTGTGAATCAACAAACATACAGAGCTAAAGCCTTGATTAGCGCCCTTGGACGCTGCTAAGTTGGCAGGCTGCAGCAATACGCTGCAACACCGCATGGGCAAATAATTTACCGTTTAAGGTATGGCCGGCGACCCGCCGCTGTTGATTCAGCCAGTCGCTTAAGTCACTTAATTGCGCGACCGAGAGGCGCGCACACAGCGTAGTCAGCGACTTCTGTAACATCGGAAAATAACGAATCTCTAGCCCATGTGCCTTAAGGTTCATATCGATGACTAGACGCTGAAGTAACTCAATCCAAAGACTCGCTGAGTCTTTGGAGACCGTATCGGCCAGTTGTCCAACGTTTAGCCCCACACCCTTTTCGAGGCTTGTCGCAAACCCAGATAGCCACTCAGGGCAAGGTTGAGGCTGCGTTTCGGCCATCTTTTTGGCCAACACTGGGGCGCCACCCGAGGCTGCCAGCCAGGCGGGCGCGTTGGTGATTTTTTGTTCAGCCAACCAAGCTTGTGCGATTGCCGCCGAGGGTGTAGCCAAAGGCAGGCGTCTGCAACGCGACAAAAGTGTTGGCAAAAGCCGATCGGGCGCGTCGGCAACCAGCAAAAAAATCGTTGCCGGGGGCGGTTCTTCAAGCACCTTAAGCAGAGCGTTCCCTGAAATATGCGTCAAGGCTTCGGCGGGATAGATCAGCGCGACTCGGTAGCCAGAGCGATGCGTCGCGTTATTGAACCAGGGCGCAAGGTTACGAATCTGTTCGACGCGAATATCTTTCGAGGGTGCACGCTTTGTGCCCCCAGCGGCCTCAGGCGGGGCACTTTCACCCCCTTCTTCGTCGTCTTGGTCAGCGCCTTCTTCAAGTGCGAGCACTTCAGGGCGTATCCGTTTCAGATCGGGGTGATGCCCTTTGGCGACCCAACCGCAGGCTAAGCATTGACCGCAGGCCAGTCCGCTAACGGGCGACTCGCACATGAGCGCCGCTGCGGCCGCAAAAACAAACTCTCGCTTACCGATCCCGGCAAGTCCATGTACCAACCAGGCATGGGCGAACCGCTCGCGCTGCCCTAGCCACTGTTGAGCCACTTCAACTTGCCAAGGAAAAAACTGAGCAGCACTCATGTGAGGCGCCGTTTGGCCACAAGTTGAGTCAGTTGAACCGACAACAGTGCGCGAATCTGTTCAATCGTTTGTGTAGCGTCGATTCGCTGGATGCGCGTGGGCTGCTGCTGCGCGCGTGACAAGTAGACCGCTCGCGTGCGTTCAAAAAACGCATCGGCTTCTTGTTCAAAACGATCTTGATCGCGGGTACGGTCAAGCCGCTCGCGCGCGACCGCTAAAGGAACATCAAACAGCCAGGTGCAATCAGGCTGCAACGCAGGATGCACCCACTGCTCGAGTGCTGCAATACGATCGACCCCCAACTCGCGCCCTCCGCCCTGATAGGCAAAGGTGGCGTCGGTAAAGCGATCACACACCACCCACTGGCCAGCCTGCAAGGCCGGCTCAATAACAGACTGCAGATGCTCGGCTCGGGAGGCAAACATTAAAAGTGTTTCGCACTCGAGGCTCATGGGTTCGTGCAACAAAAGGGCTCGAAGCTTTTCACCAAGCGCGGTTCCGCCCGGCTCACGCGTGCAGACAACCGACACGCCTCGCTCGGTCAATTGATCGACCAGCCACTGCACGTGCGTGCTTTTCCCGGCGCCGTCAACACCCTCAAGGGTTAAAAATAGCCCGCGTTGCTGTGTATTCAAGGCTTTTTACCCAAGATATAGGTTGCCACGTTTTTATTGTGCTCGGGCAGTGTTACCGCAAAGGCGCTGCTGCCGTCACCCTTTGACACAAAATACAAATAATTATGCTTGTCTGGGTTGACCGCAGCCGCGAGTGCCGCCCGCCCACTGCTGGCGATCGGGCTAGGTGGCAATCCTAGTCGGGTATACGTGTTGTATGGCGTGTCGGTTAACAAATCTTGTTTCCGCAATTTTCCGGTGTAGTATTCACCCATCCCATAAATGACCGTAGGATCTGTTTGCAGCAGCATATTGGCCCGTAATCGGTTGCTAAACACCCCTGCGATGCGCCCGCGGTCTGCCGCCTGACCCGTCTCTTTTTCAATGATCGAAGCCAAGATCAGTGCATCATAGGGGGTCTTTAAAACACTGTTGGGCGCTCGGTTAGCCCACGCACGCTCGAGTATTTTTTGCTGAGTGCGCGCTGCGCGCTCAAGCAACTCGACATCTGTCGTGCCAATCGGAAAAATATACGTATCCGGAAAAAATAATCCCTCAAGACTATCAGTTTGGCCTGACATCCCCACACGCTTAAGCAGCTCAGCGTCTGTTGTTTGGGCCAAGGTCTGTTTGATATCGGGGTGTTGCGCCAGGGCAGCTCGAATTTGCCGTAGATTCCAGCCTTCAACAAACGTAATCTGACGCGCCGTCACATCACCAAGCGCCATTCTTCGCAAGACAGCCCAGGGGCTGTCGCCCCGCACAATTTGATAGCCACCCGCTTTGATTTTTGTATCGAGTTCGCCCAACCGAGCGAGCGCGACAAAGCCCTGAACATTCAAAGGCACACCGGCTTGATTGATCAACTGCGCGATACTCGAGGGCGTAGAACCCGGTGGAACCAAAATATCGACTCGCTCGGTTGGCAGCGCCAGCGCGCCGTGCACCCAAAAGTAGGCGGGCGCCACCGCACCTGCCACAACAAGAATGACGGGCAAAACCAGATAAAGCAGAAGTTTATTCAAGGCACTCATAGGTGTGACAGTTTAATATGTATATCAGCGATTCAAAAACGAATGATTAAAACTTATGCACCCAATCTTGACCCCACCGCTTTTGTCCAAAACAGCAAGCCAGCCTAAATCTTTGATGATTTACCCCTTGGACGATTTGGCCGTGTTTGAAGTAACCGGTGCCGATGCCCTTTCGTTTTTACAAGGCCAAATAACCAATGACATCTTAAACGCGGGCCCTCAGCACGCTAAGCTCGCAGGCTATTGCACAGCCCAAGGCCGGTTGTTAGCAACCATGGTCGTAGCCAGCCTGCCCGAAGCGCTTGGCCAAGGGCTGATTGGGCTGATGCGACAAGATATTCTTGCCCCAGTTCTTAAACGACTGAGTATGTTTGTGTTGCGCGCCAAGGTTAAGCTAAGTGCCAGCACGTATTCTGTGGCTGGGGTCTCGGTTGCGCGAACCGAGGTCGCGGCCTTGAGTCAGGCCTTAGGGCACGAACTGCCTCAGGCTGCCTGGCAGATGGCCGCTGCAACAACAGGGCTTTGGATCTGTGCCCCCACCGCCACGCCGCTAGCTGGCATTGAGACCTGTCGCTGGTGGTGGATCGCGGGTGACGCTCAGCTTGAAGTTTGCCAAGGTCTGAGCGTATCGACCGTTCTTGGTTCGCTTGAGCAGTGGCAATGTGAGGATATTTCAGCTGGACTACCCTGGATTCAAGCAGCAACCCAAGATCTGTTGATCCCACAAACACTTAATCTCGATTTAATTGAGGGCGTGAGCTTTACAAAAGGTTGCTATCCAGGCCAAGAAATTGTTGCCCGCAGCCACTATCGCGGCACAGTCAAACGCCGCATGCACTTTGGTGTGATCGAGCAGCACTCGAATCTTGATAGCAGCATGATGGCCGGCGCTGACATTTTTGACGCACAAGGCTCAGAGCAAGCGTGCGGTCGAGTCATCAATATCACCTCGCCTGTGCACCAACAGTCAGACGGTGCAAACAACCCAAACGCTGAAAGCGATGGCCGCAGCACGGCCACTGCTTACGTGTTGTTTGAAACCACCTTTGAAGCGCTTGAGCATAATGCCTTGCATCTTGGCGCTCGCGATGGCGCCCCGATTAAGCTGGTTAACCTACCCTACTCGACCAAGCCGGCATAGAGTTGGGTGGCTAAGCACGATGTTCAGCGACGACGCTTAGGTGCGTTGGCCTAGATCGTGTAACGGGTGTTTCTCAGCAGCGAACGGAAGCGTAAAAAACTTTTCAACCCAGGCCTCGGTCGCGTCGTTGAGAGTTGCCGGATTCCACTTGGGTTGCTTGTCTTTATCGATTAACAACGCGCGTATCCCCTCGGCAAAGTCGCCGTGCGAAGCGCACATCAAGCCCGCGACCCACTCGACGCGATAGGCATCTGCCAAGGACAGGTGCTTGACACGCTTAAGCAACGTATAGGTTAAACGCGCCGAGCCAGGCGACCCGGCTGCGAGTGTTTTGGCCGCACGCTGCAACCACGGGTCAGTGTGCTCGGCAAGCGCCAGCAAGGCAGCAACAATTTTATTAAGATCTGACCCTGCACAACACCTGTGGATCAGAGACAAGTGCTGCTGCAAAGGCCCGATGGCCACTGCAGGGGCTGTTGTCAAACCCGCAAGTACCTCATCAAGTAGCCCTTCGTTTTTACCGTTTGACTGGGTGTCGCTTGCCAGCCAATTTTGTTTACTGAGTTGTTCGAGTAGCGCCGGCCAAGTATCGCGAGATAAATGATAATCAGCCATCCCAGCAAATAAAGCATCTGCTGCCCCGATTTGCGCACCCGTTAAGCCCAGAAACAAACCGGTTTTGCCCGGCAGGCGATTGAGCATCCAGGTTCCACCCACATCAGGGAACAAGCCAATGGAGATCTCTGGCATAGCAAGTCTGGAGGTCTCAGTGACGACTCGGTGACTGGCGCCCATCATCAGGCCCATACCGCCACCCATTACGATGCCATCGCCCCAGACGAGGATGGGTTTGGGAAAGGTATGCAAGCGGTAATCGAGCGCGTATTCTTCTGCAAAAAACGTACCTGCGTGCGTGTTATCTAAAGCCGCTTTACCAAGATTATTCACCATGCTGTGGTGCAGCGCATGCAGGTCACCCCCCGCGCAAAAGGCTTTGTCTCCGGCGCCCTTCAGTATCAGACACGCGATCGATGAATCTGTGGCCCAACGCTCAAGCTGCGTTGCAAGCAGGCGCGTCATTTCAAGTGACAAACCATTTAACGTCTTAGGGGCGTTCAGTGTCGCGACCCCAAGGCGCATGCCGTTGGCACACGGCAATTCGTCAAATAAAACTACCGCCTCGTTTGTTTCTAATGCACTCATCGTATATCCGCACCTTTCTCTAACAGTTGGCGAGCAATAATGACCCGCATAATTTCGTTCGTCCCCTCGAGGATTTGATGCACCCGTGTATCGCGCACCAGACGTTCTAGTGGATAGTCTTTCAAATATCCGTAGCCGCCATGCAATTGCTGTGCTTCAAGACAAACTTGAAAACCCAGATCGGTGGCAAAACGTTTGGCCATCGCGCAATAGGTTGACGCATCGGCTGACCCCGCGTCAAGCTTGCAGGCCGCCAGGCGCACCATCTGACGCGCCGCGACAGTATGGGTTGCCATATCCGCGTATTTAAATTGCAACGCCTGAAAGCCCGCGAGCCGTTGCTTAAACTGTTTACGCTCAAGCATGTAGCTATATGCGGCGTCAAGCGCTCCTTGTGCGGCACCGACCGAACAGGTCGCGATGTTGATTCTGCCGCCGTCAAGGCCACGCATGGCAATCTTAAAACCCTCGCCCTCTTTTCCCAATAAGTTTTCAACGGGTACGTGTACGTTCTCGAACTTAATCGCGCGCGTGCTTTGGCTATTCCAGCCCATTTTGTTTTCTTTACGGCCAAAACTAATGCCTTCGAGCGTGGCAGGTACGACAAAGGCAGAGACGCCCGAGGGGCCGCCACCACCTGTACGCGCCATCACGATCAGCACGTCAGTATCACCACCACCAGAAATAAAGGCCTTGGCCCCATTCAAGATATAGTGCTTCCCCTCGAGCACCGCCTGAGTGGTCAAAGACGCCGCATCTGAACCCGAGCCAGGCTCGGTCAGGCAATACGAGGCGAGTTTGTCGCCTGAAGCAAGAGGCTTGCCCCACTGCTCGCGCACCGACGGGGTGGCCCACTGGCCCACCATCCACGTTGCCATGTTGTGAATTGTCAGGAAGGCAGTCGTTGAGGGGTCGATTGCAGCCATCTCTTCAAACACCAGGGTCGCGTCAAGCCTGGGCAACCCTAACCCGCCAATCTCTGGAGAGGCATACATCGCACCAAAGCCCATGCGCCCCGCAAGTTTGATCGTCTCTATCGGAAAAATGGATTCTTGATCCCAACGCGCTGCGTGCGGAGCAAGCTCACCCAGGGCAAATTCTTTTGCAGCCTGTGCAAAGGCAATTTGGTCATCATTCAGTTCCATATCCATCGCGTTCTCCTGAGGCGTTGCCCGAAAACTAAGCTATGCCCGTTGTTCTGTCGAGGTCGTCGACTAATCGTTATGACAGCAGAATACTAAATTCGAATCATTTGGCATATTGTCTTGCCGCTGACAATCCTTAATCACGCGAGCGGTCACGTCGCGTTGCCAACAAGAGTAATTAGGACACCGTCAAATCATCAATCGGCATCTTCTTCTTAATATTTCGTACCTTTTCGCGATGAAGCGCACGCCGCCGACGCGCGGCCTTCGGTTCAACAATGAGTGGGCGACAAAGCTCGATTCGGTCACCATCGCTCAGCAATCTTGACAGGTCACAACGTTGTCCAAAAATACTGAACCCAGCCGGTTGATACGTGTGTAACAATCCGCTTAACTCAAGCGCCTGCTCAACGCGTGTACCGACTGGCAACTCAAGCGCTACCGAAGTCACTTGTTCAGGACTCGCCCACACCACAGAGACCCTTAAGTGCGCAATAGAGCCAGACCGAGTGTCGGGGACGGACGCGCCTGTGTTGTTCTGTGCGTTCTTGCTCTGTGAGCTCACAACGCTCACAACGCTCTCAACGGATTCAGCGTGTTCAGAGTGTTCAGAGTGCTCTGTGCGGTCTGCACGTTCTGTAGGGACTGGGTCAGTTGTCATTGTCTCTATTTCTAGCTTTGACCGTACACGGCCTGAGCGCGTTGGGTGAACGAGTCGATAAAGCTTGAAGCGATACGATTAAAAATTGGCCCAACCAGCGCTTCCAGCGTGCGACTAGAAAAAGCGTACCTTAAGGTGAACAGTACCTTGCAAGCGTCTTCAGACAAAGGCAAAAATACCCACTCGCCTGTCAGCTCTGAAAACGGTCCGTCAACCAACTCAAGTTCAATCTTATTAGGATAGTCATGTCGATTGCGGGTTGTGAACGACTGCCGGATGCCAGCCAACGCGATGGTAATCGACGCTTGCATACCGTGCTCGTTTCGCTCGCTGACCACGGCACCGCCGCACCATGGCATAAATTCAGGATATTTTTCAACTTGAGCCACGAGTTCAAACATTTGGCTCGCACTGAAAGGGACTAGGACAGAACGCTCGACGCAATGCATTGTTGATCGGGAATGGTTGCTAGAATAGAGGCATTTTACCGGTATCACACCAGAAGTCTTAGGCCCAATGAGCATTATCGAAAACCGCAAAGCTTTTCACGACTACCTAATAGAAGAACGCTTCGAGGCTGGCCTTGTGCTGCAAGGCTGGGAGGTCAAGGCGATTCGTGAGGGTCGTGCACAACTCAAAGAAAGCTATGTGGTCGTACTTGAGGCCGAACTATGGTTGATCGGCATGCATATTAGCCCTTTATTGTCGGCTTCAACGCATATTTTGCCTGACGCGACCCGCACTCGAAAGCTACTTTTAAAGGCCGAAGAGATCAGCAAACTCATCGGCAAGGTCGAACAACGCGGGTTTGCCTTGGTGCCAATCAATTTGCACTACAAAAACGGACGAATCAAGCTGGATTTTGGTCTTGGTAAAGGTAAAAAACTTCACGACAAGCGCGACGCCTCGCAAGAAAAAGACTGGGCGCGTGAAAAAGAACGCCTGATGAAGCACGACACCCGTAACCGCGACTAAAGCCGTAGTCAAAACCATAACCTCGACTAACGCCGTAGTCAAAACGGTAACCGCGGCTAAAACGGTAGCAAAAATAAGAAAAAGCGAAGAACTCTTTTAGAGCCTTCGCTTTTTAACTAAGCAGGTTATGCGACGACGCTGCGGCCCTTAGACTACGGGATCACAGTGTTGGCGCAAAACACTATTTTGCTGCTAAACGCTGCCAGGTATCAACCACCGTGTCAGGGTTCAACGACATCGACAAAATGCCTTCGTCTTTGAGCCATTGCGCAAGATCAGGGTGATCGCTAGGCCCTTGTCCGCAAATGCCCACGTACTTGCCGGCTTTCAGGCAGGCGCCAATCGCACGTTGCAGCATGAACTTGACGGCATCATCACGCTCGTCAAAGTCTGCGGCTAAGAGTTCCATACCCGAGTCACGATCCAGACCAAGCGTTAACTGAGTCATATCATTTGAGCCGATCGAGAAACCGTCAAAGTGCTCAAGAAACTGTTCAGCCAAAATCGCATTTGAAGGTACTTCACACATCATGATGACGCGCAAACCATTTTCGCCACGCGCTATCCCGTGCTCTGCCAAGAGTTTCACAACGCGCTCAGCTTGATTCACTGTCCGTACGAAAGGCACCATGATCTCAACGTTGGTCAAGCCCATCTGCTCGCGTACGCGTTTGAGAGCCTCGCATTCCATTTTGAAACACTCGGCAAAATCGTCAGAAACGTAGCGAGAAGCCCCACGAAAACCCAACATCGGATTTTCTTCTTCGGGTTCATAGCGGGCACCGCCAACCAGCTTGCGATATTCGTTTGATTTGAAATCAGACAAACGAACAATGACCGTTTTAGGATAGAACGCCGCAGCAATTGTGGCGATACCGTCTGCAAGCTTTTCAACAAAGAACGTACGGGGGCTTGCATGGCCACGGGCGGCTGACTCGACGGCAACTTTAAGCTCGGTATCGATATTTGGATAGTCAAGCACAGCTTTCGGATGAATACCGATGTTGTTATTAATAATGAACTCAAGGCGAGCTAAGCCAACGCCG